>CANQPO010000023.1 GCA_947625695.1 uncultured Clostridia bacterium
CCTCTCCCCCATCGCCTGCATCATACAGATTCAGCACGACAGAACTTGCCGTAGGCGCCCAAAGTCTGAACACAGTCCGCGTATCGGTGAGTTCCACACCGAGTTTCCCTTCATAGTCATACGCATCTGCAAATTCTTTGGAGCTGAAGTATGTGATAGGCACAATCGGCACGGGGTCAAGGTCTCCAATCTGTAACGTGTACGCTTTATCAAGCGTAAAAGCTTGTTTTGTTGTAATCGTCGCTTGCAGATTAGATTGCTTGGTAATCGAAGCAATTTCTATTTTTTCGCCGCTTTCGCTCTCAATGTTGATGTCTGCCGCATTTGTTGTCATAGCTGTAGATGAACTTACCTTGAAGCGAACGGTGTTCAAGTCGCGCAGGTCTGCCATATCCACGGTTATAATTTCCAAAAGCGTAACGCCGCCATCGGGGCTTGAATACGCTCTATCGTCCCCGGACTGTAAGTAAATCTCCGTCTCTCTCTGATTGATACTGATAAAGCGGTCGTCCTGCGTGGCGTCTTTGGTCGCTGTCCCCCACGCCGTTCCCCCCGGTTCCGAGCATTTTGTTCGCACGATGAATCCAACACGGGTAGTTTTTTCGTCAATATTCATTACGGCTTTTGCTCCGTAAGCGCACGGATGCAAAAGAAAACCTCTGCCATCCGCACCGCCTTCTTCCCACATCCAAATATCGCAATCGTCGTAAACGCCCGATGCACGATAAAAATAGAACGTGATTTGATTTTTGCCGTCCTCAAGGGGCAGAGTGTATTCGCCTTCGTCGCCGACGGCAATTTTATCTCCGCATTCATCACAAATACCGTCGCCGTCCCGATCTGTATGTAAATGACCATTGCCGCCACAGCCGCAAAGCATAAGCAGCATTGCAAGCAACAGTGCGATAACAGGGCTGAATTTTCTCATTTCTTCTTTCCCTTATCTGTTTCTTTGATATTGCTTCGCAAGGTTCAAGAGCCTTGCGGCAAGTTCAGGCTTAAAGTCCTTCTCTAAAAAGCGGAAAGACCAATTTTTATCGGAAACGGTTGACGGGGCATTGATTCGCGCCATCCGTCCCATACAAAGCGCATCTTGCAAAGGAAAGATGATTAACCGCGCTTTGCTTGCATATAGCAACTTCAACATTGTGCCGCATACTCCCCTGTTACTTTTGAGGCGCGGCGTTATTTGTGTTTTCAGACATTCCGTGCGAATGTCCTCTATAAAAGTTTCTCTTTCCCCGGAAACAGTATGATAGATCCGCGTTATAAGCGTTTCATTATCGTGCGTCCCCGTATAGGCGACCATATTTTCCGTGTAATTGCTCGGCTTATGCTCATTTTTTGGATCGCCGTCAAAGGCGTGTTGCAGGATTTTCATTCCCGCATAGCCTGTTTTGTCAAGCTCTTTTCTAACGGTTGTTGTCACAATTCCCAAGTCCTCGGCGACAATAGGCGCACCTTTGAACTCACGGAACAGCTTCGCACCCGGACCCCTGCGCCACTTCCCTCTTTTCGCGGTATTGTCCTCAATCGGAATACTGTAATACCGCACAAAACCGATAAAATGGTCTATGCGCAGAATGTCATAGTCAGACAGCGCAAAACGAAGTCTGTTATTCCACCATGAATAGTTTTTCGCTTCCATCTGCTGCCAACAATACAGAGGATTGCCCCATAGTTGCCCCTCGGATGAAAACGCATCGGGAGGAACTCCCGCTTGCGCCGCGAGGTTGCCCGCTTCGTCAAGTTGAAACAATTCCTGTTTGTATTTCCACAGCTCCACGCTATCCCTTGCGACATAAATCGGGATATCGCCCATAATCTTAACGCCTTGTTCGTTTGCATACGCTTTCAAGGCGCGCCATTGCCGTAAAAAGATATACTGCGTGAACTGCCAAAAAGCGATTTCATTGCTGTGTTCCCTTTCAAACTGCAACACAACGTCTTTGCTGTACTCCGAATACTTTCCCCACCGTTCGCAGGACACGCCGCCAAAATGGTCTTTGAGAGCCATAAACAGAGCAAACTCATAGAACTTTTCTTCTTTAACAAAATCCTGCCATTCGGCGCTGTTTCGTTTGAAACGCGAAAACGCTTTTTGTAACACGCGCTTCCGCAATATATATATTTTTCCGTAATCCACCCTGCGGGGATCCTCACCCCAATCAAGGCTTTGGTAATCTTCGATATCGAGGAGTCCGTCGTCTTTCAATAGGTCAAGGTCGATAAAATACGGGTTATAAACGCCCGATGCGCAAGACGAATACGGACTGTTGCCGAACGAAGTCGGCTGCAAAGGAAGAACCTGCCATACGCGGCACCCCGCCGAACGCAGAAAGTCCACGAACGCATAAGCAGCCTTGCCGAGCGTTCCTATCCCGTAAGGCGACGGTAAAGAAAATATCGGTAATAAAATTCCCGCTTCGCGGTTTTCGCTTCCCACTTTTTTCTCCTTTGTGCATTAAAAAGTAACAACACTTATATTTTAACACAAGGAGCGTTAATATGCAAGTGTTTTTTCGAAAATAACATTTTTTATTTTAGTTTTCGGCAAAATATATCTTATTTTCGCAACAATACTTTTTCCCTCATTTTCACACACTAAAACCAAGCGGGTTTTTCGATTGACGCATTTATAAATTCAGGAAAAGCGCAAAATTTTCCCTTGACCGAAAAATTGACTTGTGCTATAATTTTGTCGTGTAGTAACGATTATGACCATTCATGATATTGCAAAACACTTCAATATCTCGCCGTCGACGGTTTCCAAAGCACTCAACGGCGCATCTGATATATCTTCCGAAAAAAGGCGGGAGATTTTGGCATATGCCAATTCTGTGGGCTATAACTCCCGCAGGAAGAACTCAATTCGGGGGTACGTTGCCCTTTTGTGGAACGGGGACGAGCAAAAAGCGGGCATTTACGCAACTGCCGCAGAAGCGTTTAAGGAAACTGCGGACAAGCAGCTCATTGCCATTGACTCCTACTGTATGGACGAAAATTTTGATTTGGAAAGCTTTCTTTCCGAACATACCTATTCGGGAATTTTCGCCCCCGATACGGGGTATTTTTCCATTGCTTACCGCAAACTCATTAACACCCAAATACCACTCGTGCTTTTGAACTGCACTGCTCCCGAAAACACCCTCATTTCAAGCGTTTGCGGGAACGATTTAATGTCTGCCGCGCAGGCGGTTGAATATCTTTCCTCGCTCGGTCATACGCAAATTGCATTTATCGGCAGTGAAAGCAATTCCACCGTAAATGCAGAGCGCTTTGCAGGGTATCACTTCGGTCTGCACCGGAGCGGGATCCCCTTTCAATACGACCTAACCTACTTCGGGGAGATATCAGAGCGGACGGGGATTGAAGCCGCGGAATATTTCCTTTCGAAAAACAAGCGCATCACGGCTTTTTTATGCGTTTCAGAACAGATTGCCGAAGCGTTTATCCGCTGTATGCGGTCTGCGGGCAGCGCTGTTCCCGAAGATATATCAGTGATTACGTTCGATGACTCCCGCTCCATTGAAAATACTCCTCTTTCCACCGCCTCTATCGTGCAGGATTATAAAAAAATGGGAGAGCAGGCATTCAACGCCTTGAAAGTTTCAATGCAGGGCTTCCCCGCACAGCACATTGCCGTCAATCGGGAACTGATTGCACGGGAGACGACTTGCGCTCCCAAAAAACGTATTATCCCCGCCGACGCCGATTGACGTCGGCTTTCTTGCAAATGGAAAGGGCGGGAGATGAGGTCCCGCCCTTTGTCGTCTGGTTGTTCTCTCCCGCGAAAACTCGCGGGAGAGAAGTTGCAAAAAAGTTACTTGGTAACGGGATATTCCGCTGCGGGAATTACAAGAATGTCGGGAGCGCTCGTTCCCCATTCAATGACATAATCACCGTCATATCCCTTATAGTTGTCCGCAACGCCGGAAGGATAATACGCATCCGTTACAAGATTGTAGACTTTGAATTCGTCTGCAGGAACAAGCGTAACCCTTGCCGTCCACTTATCGGTCGTAGCGTTGTATTCCATCTTGATGCAATTGGTAGCAACATTTGTTACGGAAGGCCAATTGTTGGTGGGATGGCTTGCAATCTTGCCGACAACGTACATTTCATACAGTGTGATATCGGGAGCTTCCTTTTCTGCTCGCGTATAACTCAAAAGAATCACAACCCCCGCATCTTCGCTCGGGATCACGGTCAATGTAAAGGTGTAATACCCGCTTACGATTGCTTCGATGTTGCCGAGTCCACCGTTGACGAAATCAAGTTCGGAGTTGTCGGTAATATTTTCGAACTGCGCAACAACGTCTGCCGTCCACCCCGTAGCTTCGGGATTCGCCTTTGTTCCGTCCGTGTAGAGGAGCTTGAAAGCGTCGCCCGGATACAGCAGCATTTCGGGAAGTATAAATGTGCCAGTGTAGTCATCCGTCACTTCCTCCGTCTTTTTGGTTACTTGATATGCAGGCTTGAACTCCGTCCAGCTGCAATCTTTGAGGTAACCCGCGCCGTTGCCCACTACATACCACCCGCTTGCGGGAAGTTCGGGTTCCGGATCGGGATCCTCTTGTGCGTTTGCCTTCAACATCGTCGCGCCCGTAAGGACGAACAGAACGGCGAGGAAGAAAGCGATGATCGATGTGAAAATCCACGTCAATCGTTTTGCCATAATGATGCCTCCTTAAAATATTTTTTTGCGCGAATATCGCGTTCGCACCAAATTTTATCATTCGAACTTCAAGGGAGATTCTTATGTAAACTCACTTGCTCAAAGTCCGTTTTTCCCTGTAGAAACGGGGAGCGCATATTCCTGTGCCGCACTCACTGATGCCGCTTGCGGACATTCAATCGAAATCAAATATCCATATCTATTCACACCCACTAGATTACTTTTTTCCCTGAACAGAATTTGAACACATACTTTCGCGCCAGCGGCTACATCGGAATCTTTGACGGTGAATGTCAGCGACTCGAATTGCTTGTACTGATCACTTTCATAACCGCTGATTTGAACATTGTATTTGCTAATTTCATCGTTGTACTTCGTAGAACTCTTTCCCGCACCTATCGCTGAGAAGGTTGAGGCAAGAGCCGCGGCATAACTACTCCCGATGTGAAAAGCATACAGACTCACGTCGTCTGTTGTAGGAATCAACTTCCCTGCAAAACGAATTGTATAGGTTCCCGCCGTGGTAGTTTCAAATCTAAATCCATTACATCCCCTAAAATAATAAGTACCAGCCTCTGTTAGTAGATTACTGTTAGTAGGACCAGTTGTTGCGTTGGCTTCGGTCCCGAACCCTTTCTTATATGACACGCTTTCTGTATCCGCACAATCGGGGCATGTTTTTTGCAGCTCGCCACCGTTTGCCTCTGCTGCGGGAAGTTCTGTATATGCAAAAGAATATCCATTCGGGTGTTGACATTCTTCGGGAGCTACCTGCCCGCAGACGCAATTGCCATTGGAGAAGTCGTGGGCTTCCTTTTCAACGTCAGGCTCTACCGTACCGTCGAGCGAGCAAACTTTCCAATGATTCTGCGCATCATGATCATACTTGGTAAAATCATGGTCGTGAACTCTCCAAGTCGGGCGCGCATCGTCAAGCTTCCAACTTACGATATAACCGTTGTCTGCCTCGACACCAAGCCCCGTAGCCGATTCAACCGCATTGGGGTAAGAAACTTTTGAGGAATATTCATATACTCTGAAGCGATCGGTCTTTTTTAAAAGAACCTCTGCCTCATAGGTCTCGCCATCCTCGGCGAGTTCCATCTTGATGCAGTTTTTACGAATCTCGGTAACGCTATTTCCCGACTGAATGAAGTATTCGGCAAAATTCGATCCGGGTTGAGAAGCTATCATGCCTACAAGGTACACTTCCGCTGCTTGTTTATAATGACACACCGTACATTCGCGGTTATCAAAGGTATGACGCGCTATATCTCCCTTTTGGTCGGTATGGTCGCAGGTTGCGGGGTGCCAGTGTGTGGTTTCGTTACTCTCCCATTTAGTAGTATCAAATGTATGTTCATGCTGCTCTTCGGGCGGGTTTTCTTCGGGCGGCGTCGTCTTATCGCCGCAGGCGGCAAGCCCCGCCATAGCAGTAAGCGACATTGCGAGAGCAAGTCCCGCGGCAAGTAACTTTTTGAATTTCATAAATTATCTCCTTGATCGGTTTTGAATTATAGTAGGTGCCTCATCCACCATCTGCCGTGTATTATATCACCAATCCAAGGTCAAGTCAATACTTATTTCGAAAATAAATCGCTTAAATTTTAAAATTGCTCATTATGTGTTTTATTTTCGCAACATTTTTTTGGAGAACGCCGTTAGCTTGTCCCTTCTGCTTGCCTACGCTCCTCGATATTTCTTACGCCAATATAGACGTATCGAGCCGCCAAAATGTTACAATGTTCCCCGAATTATTTTCGAAACAACACGGAAAATCCCCCTGCGGATTTCCGCAGGGGGACTATGAAAAACTCTGTCTATTTGCTTGGATATTCCGCTGCGGGAATTACAAGAATGTCGGGAGCGCTCGTTCCCCATTCAATGACATAATCACCGCTAAATCCCGTATAGTTGTCCACAACGCCGGAAGGATAGTAGGCACCCGTAACCGCATTGTAGACCTTGAACTCGTCCGAGGGGATTAGCGTAACTCTCGCCGTCCACTTATCGGTCGTAGCGTTATATTCCATTTTGATGCAGTGGATCTTAACATCGGTATAATCGGGCCAATTGTTGGTGGGATGACTTGCAATCTTACCGACGACGTACATTTCGTACAGTGTGATGTCTGGAATTTCTTTGTCAGCGCGAACATACGTCAAACCAATAGTAGTCGTATCGCTGTCTTTCACCACATATAACGTAAAAGTATAATATCCGCTTACGACTGCTTCGATGTTGCCGAGTCCGCCGTCGACGAAAGCGAGGTCAGGGTTGTCGAGAATATTGCCGAACTGCGCAACAACGTCTGCCGTCCAACCCGTAGCTTCGGGATTCGCCTTTTCCCCGTCCGTGTAGACGAGCTTGAAAGCGTCCCCCGCATACAGCAGCATTTCGGGGAGAGTAAATTCGCCGGTGTAGTCATCTGCCACCTTGTACTCCTCAACGAACTCCGTCCAACTGCAACCTTTGAGATAGCCCGCGCCGTTGCCCACAACATACCAACCGCTTGCGGGAAGTTCGGGTTCGGGTTCAGGTTCGGGAGCAGATACGGAAATAACCGCATAGGTCTGATCGTAAGCACCCCATTGTATGTAATACCAACCTGCGGCGCGCACTGTTTTATTATCCTCTACTCCGCTAGGATAGTAAATATTCATAGCATAGTCGTAGACTTTGAAGCTGTCCGTCGGGACGAGGTACAGCACGGGGGAATACCACATATCCGTCTGTGCGCTGCGAGTCATCTTCACGCCGTTTTCGGCAACGTTGATTTCATCTGCCCAACCGCAAGCAGGAACGCTTGCAATCTCGCCAACCACATACATATCAAATGAAGTAATCGGCGGGACTTCCCGCGAAGCATCGTAATAGAACGTTAAAGTAAGCGCCACTACGCCCTGTGACGTGCGTGTAGCATATAAATAAAATGTATAATAGCCGCTGTGTCCCTCTCGCACCTGAATATTACCGAGTCCCACGGAAGCAAACGCCGATCCTATGTTGTCTGCAATATTGCCGTAGCCTGCGGTAAGATCTGCCCGCCACTCGGATTGGTCGGTCATTGTCCAACTTCCGTCATTATAGAGGAACTTGAACTGATTGCCCTCGTACAGGAGCATAGAATCTGTTTGCCAAAAGCCGAGATAGTCCTGATAGTCGGCGTTCGGGTCATCGTAAGATGTTCCCGTAAGACGGAAGGCGGGATTGTATTCCTCCCAATTACATTCTTTCAAAGACCCTGCGCCAGTGCCGACGACATACCACCCCGCTTCGTTCGCATTCTCTGCCGCGCTTGCCGTCAAGCCCGAAAGAAAGCCGCCGCCTACGCCGAAGAATAGCGCAAGAGCAAGCAAGAATGCTACGACTGCCGATAAAAACCGTGATTTTGTATTCAACATAATATCACCCCTGAATTACAAAATTCAATTTATAGAAACGGGTATTCTTCCGCGGGGATAACGTAAATGTCATGTGCGTTTGTTGCCCATTCGATCACATACTCACCATCATATCCCGTATAAACCGTTCCGTAGAACATCGGATAATAATCCCCCGTGATAAGGTTATACACTTTAAAACTATCATTGGGAATCAGTGTAACCTGCGCCGTCCATTTGTCAGTAAGCGGATTATATGTCATCTTAATGCAATCGTTCGCCACATTGACCCCGTCATCGGGCCACCCACACGCAGGATTAACCGCAATCGATCCGATCACATACATATCATAGAGCGAAATATCGGGAACTTCCTTGTCGGAACGTTCATATTCCAAATCAATCTTGACTTCTTGCGTTTCCACATCTCGGTCTACATATAACGTGAAAGTATAATATCCGCTCTTCAACGCTTGGATATTGCCAAGTCCGCCGTCTATAAAATCTACAGCGGTATTGTCAACAATATTCATGAACTGTGCCTGAATGTCATAGCCCCACCCCGACTCAAGCGGAGTAGAATAGGTGCCGTTGTTGTAGAGCAATTTGAACTGGTCGGTCTCATAAAGCAACATTTCGGGGGTCGTCCATACTCCCGTATAATTTTCTTTATCGAGCGCCTCTCCCTCTATTCTGTAAGCATCAACATATTGGAGCCAACTGCAATCTTGCAAAAATCCCGCGCCATTGCCTGTAATATACCAACCTGACTCATGGGGATTCTCCTCTGCAGCGTTCGCCGTCAGACCCGAAAGAAAGCCGCCGCCTATGCCAAAAAACAGCGAGACCGTGAGAACAAGAGCTAAAAGTGCCATAAGTAACCGTGATTTTGTTTTTGTCATGATAATACCTCTTATATATAATGTATAGGACTTATGTCCCGCCCGCAGTCAAGCCACGAGCGGGACAGTCAGTTTTTCCCCATGGCAGAGCCGTGGGTTTAAGGAGAAAAATATCAAGCAAGGACAAGCCGAACGTTTTGCGCGTCGTCAAAGCTCCACTCGATATAATACCACCCAGGACGTGTAATCTCAATCTTCGATTCGTTCCCGCTCGGATAATAACACCCGTTGATGGTATTGTAAACCTTAAAATAATCATTTTCGCTAATAAAAAGCGCAGGACTACGCCATATGTTTGCTTCGTCGTTGTAAGCCATTTTAATGCAACTGCTCGCAACGCTCTCCACAGTTTCGGGCCACCCGCAATCCGGATAGTTTTTGAGATGTCCCACAACATACATATCAAATGTAGGGATAGGTTCCACATCCGTAGAATCAAGGGAAGCGTAAACATAGAGGCTCACCCCATAAACCGAATCATAATGCGGGGAAATGGTTATGGTATATTTCCCGCTTGTTTGAACCTGAATGTTATAATCCGCTCCTGCTTTGGTAAACAAGCCCTGCGTTTTAACATTCGCCGAGTTCGCCACGAAATAATAGTTCCATTTATAATCCGAAGAATTTGTGAAAGTTCCGTCGTTGTATAAAACCTTGAATTGATCGCCGCGATACAGGGTAACTTCTATCGACCAACTGCCGTAATAGTTTTGATACCTGCAATTCATGGACGAACTGCCCGACATATAGAGAGATGGAACAAAGTTATGGAACCACGACGGTTTTAGCGAAGCCGCCCCTGTTCCGAACAAATACCAACCCGGTGTCATAGTTGTTTCGGGCGTTGCAGGCTTTGTCTCGGACACAAGGTACGGACTTGTTTCACCCTGCTTCCATTGAACACTATACCAACCCGAAGAAGGCGCATATAATTGATTATTCTCTCCTCCCGGATAGTAATTGCGGGTTACTACGTTATGTATTTTAAAACCGCCCGTGCTATAAAGATAGATTGTTTCGGTCGACCAAATGTTGGTTTCGGCATCATAAGTCATGGGAACGCCTTTCCTGCCCGAATCGCCGCCCGACGACCATTGACAAGTCGGATAATAAGGCACGTTTCCTACAACGTACATCTCAAACAAGGTGATTTCGGGGACATCAGTGGAAACGAGATCGGCATAAAGTGAAATTATAAGATTTCCCGATTGGTTCTTGGCTACGGTCAGCGAAAAAATATAATAGCCGCTTGTCCGCGGTTGCAAGTTATAGTTGCCTCCGTCCACAAAGTAAGAAAATGCTCCGCTTGCTTCGAGATTCCTATAATCCGCATAATATCCGTCCTGCCATAAATTGCTCGGTTGATAGACGAATTTGAACTGATCGCCCTGATACATCAGAACTTGGGAAGTATGCCATACACCCAAATAGTTTTGACTATCAAGCGCCGTTCCTGTGAGCCGATCTTCCTGTTCAATTGTCCATTGATTACCTTTGAGTACACCTGCACCGTTACCGGTGAGATACCACCCGCTGCTTACAGCCGCCGCTTCGGGTTCAACCTCTGCTGCGCTTGCCGTTGCGTTCTTCGTCGTGGTTATGCCGAGCATAAAACAAAGCACCGCCAAAACGAATAGTGTGATTGTAGTGATTGACCACTTCAACCGCTTTGTCATAAAGCACCTCCGCATATAAAATTTGCACAAAGTAATCGTGCCAGAATAAGATTAATTCTGATTTTCGTGCCTACAGCTTGTCCGAAAATAAAAAAATCCCTTCGCTCTTATAGACGAATTGAACGCATAAAATGTTACATATTCGTTCGCCATCTCGTTGGATAGACCTCCTTAACGCCAAAACTAAACGATACGTTATTTAAAACTAAATAACTGTTGTTTAGGTTTAACCCAACGATATATTATAATGGAGTTACGATGGCAACGGATACAGAATTGACACGTTTGGTAAAAGACCGCATCATTCAATTTATGACAGCGAGGAATTATTCTCTTGCGGTCCTATCAGATCGTTCGGGTATTTCGGAAGTAGGTATTCGGAATTGGTTTCCGACGAAAAACTACATTCCTACTCTCCCTGCATTAGAGAAGATTGCCGACGCACTTGACATATATCCTTACGAACTATTCTGCCGCGACGGCGACGTGATGCCTGTCAGCCCGGAAAATAAGGAGATTTTGAAAAAGATAGAGCTTCTGTCCGCAAGACAGCGGCTAATTATTGTCGAACTCATCGACAGTATGATAAACCCCACAGGCAGAACGTAAAAAGGATGAGCATGGATCCACAGAAGTTTAATCGCTTACTGCGAAAGATCAACACCGATAGTCGCGCTTTCGAGGCAATCTATAACGAGTATTACGGAAAAGTTAAACTACATATTTTGCGAGGCTTTGGGAAGTTACTTTCTCCCGAAGATGTTGCGCAAGAGGTTTTCTTATCGCTCCTGAATTTAAAGATTGATAAACCAATCGAACACCCCACTTCTTGGCTCATGCGGCTTGCGGAAAATAAGGCAAAAGATATTTTGAGAGTTCGGCACGAAGAAGTTTCGCTGTCCGAGCTTCTTCCTGTACCTTTTTGCATTGACAGCACAATCCTGCGGGCAGATATGCAAGCCGTCTTTCGAAAACTTGACCCGCTCACACAGCAAATCATCTATTTGCACATTTGGGAGGACTACTCCTATCAAGAGATTGCCGATGAGTTACATATATCTTGTAGCAATGTCCGCGTGAAAGTCAGCCGCGCCTACAAAATCATCAAAAAATTGTTGTAACATTTTCCAGTCCCGATACGTCTGTATGGTTAGGAATATTTTGCTAAAAGGAGAATGAACAATGTTACATTTAGGGACAGTCGCTTTAAGCGTTGTCATGGCTTTCACAATCGGAGTCGCCCCCGCAAGTATGAAGGGGGCGGAAAAAGAAGAACCTATCTATTATATGGATACAGACGGGGTCTATGGGGATAATTCTCCAACCTCATACAATACTACTGTAAAGATTACATACAGCTCCAAAACGTTGACGGCAACGGGAAGCTTGGCTTTTAGCCATCCCACTTTCAATTCCTCGCCTGCGATTGGATCTTGCGGAGCTATTGCCGGGGGCAACGTCATTGGCTTTTATGACCGTTATGACGAAAATCTTATCCCGAACCATGTTTCCGGTACGCCGATACTGAATACTTTTTCATACAATTACGGTGACATATATACGGATGCTCTCATCAAACAACTGTACGATTACATGGCAGAGGGTGGCGTTGGAATGACCGAGAATCAATTCAAAAATGGGCTTACACGGTTTTGTAACGAGAAAGGAAAATCCATCAGCTTTACTTCCTGCATGAGTTACGGGTCTTTCGACTACTCAAAAATGCAAACCAATATGAAAGCTAATCAGCCGATTGTTTTCTTTTTGAGTGGCTATAATGTTATGCAGATAAATATAGGCGAAGGATCCGAAACGCTCGCCTACTTAGTTTCGACAGCTACACATATCATGGTCGGCTTCGGCTATAAGAGTTATTCCTATGAAACGCCGAGCGGAACGCAAAATTACGATTTTGTTTCTATTAGTTCCGGCTTGGTCGGTAGTAGCAATTTTGATTTTTTTGATATCCACTACCAAACTCATATCGACGACGCATTGGCGGTAAATATCTATTAGTATGAATGTAAAAAAATATCTTCAACAACAAGCTGAACAAGACAGAAAGACTATCGTGTCCGAAAATGACGATCGTTTCTTGCAAAATGTCAAAGCAGAAATCGGCACAAAAACTTCTCCCTCGCCGCGCCGTTTTGCCCGGTTAAGATTTTGGCTTATCGGAGCGACGAGCGTTTTGGCATCCATTGCTATTCTTGTGTGTGTCCTCGTTTTTTACCCGCAGGGGCAAGGCGTCATTTACTATGAAAACAACTTTGTCCAAAGTGATTCGACGTTACAGTCAATGACCGGTGATATGAAGGAGTTTGCTTTTGATATTGACGAAACGCTTTATTCTACAAGAGTTCAGATAACAACAGATCGTGTCAGTGGGGATACTATTATGTATCAAGCTGATATTACAAGAAAGGATAACCTCTTAAAACTTTCCATTATCGCAGTTTGCAATAAAAACTATCATTATCGTGGTTTGCAAATTACGGAAGAATACTCTACCGAAAAACTTCCGTTATATGAAATTCGTTATACGTCCACTATTATTCCCGATTCCGATTTCGGCTTTAACATATTTAACGCCAAAGCTCAAATTCAAAGAGGAAGTGAGTTTATCTATATCACCGAATATACCGAAACTATGCTTGGTGACCAACCAATGTTTTATGATAACATTCAGTCCTTGATAAAATAATAATCAATCTCTCCCCGCCTCATGGCGGGGCTTTTTATATTATGCGTATATTCATGTCCTTTTGAACGATAGAAAGCTTTGAGAGGTCAGGATACAGTTCCACTGCGCCTGAAAGCACAGTATCTGTTTTTACATACATAACCTGCTCCCCCACCTTACATTTTGCAAAGCGTTCTGTTCCATAATCAAGAATCTCAAGAACGGTCGCCTTCATTGCGCTTTTGCCGATTGCCATGTCATAGGGCGAACACTCAAAACTATAACTTGACCGTAGCGCCTTTTTTGTTGTAAGCGCATCGATTAGTTTCTGCGTGACGGATTCGGGGCAATCGAATTGTGCATCTCCAAACGAAAGCATAAACTTTTGAATCTTCTTATGCTTGATTTTCCCATTCTTCTCCACTTCTGCAATGCCTTGTATGCGGTCGAAAGTTCCCGTGAAACCATTGACAAGCGGCAACGATGAAACAAACTCCGTTCCATCTTTCCATAACGATATACGTTTCGTATCTATTGAAATGCAAACGTCATCTCCCTTTGACAACGGTGTATCGACAACTGCAAACAGCCTTCTTCCCCCAACTTCGATGGCAAGTAAGCACGTTTCACCGATTTGCTCCCGGTCAACTATTTTTGCAGGGATATCTCCCCCGAATTTAATAGCATCCGTGGGAATATGTAATTCATCCGCGCCCGCCTGTCCTTTGATTGCAGGTGGAAGCCTCAAGGTTTGACCGAGGAAACGAACAGTTTGCCCCTCGATTTCACATTTGACAACGTTACATTCAGGCACACGCGGCAAAATGGTTTGTTCCGTGTCTTTATCGAATAAGTGTATGCGGTTCAAATTGAGCGCAACGGTTATGATTTCGCCCTCGCTCAATTCTTCGTCCTTGCCCTTTATGATAACATTCGTTCCACTATCCTTAAAGCCGTCACTCTCTAAATTTATATCGCCGTAGACCAATGTTTCATTTCCGAGAAGCTCCGTATGGGAAACTTTTATCTTTATATTCGCCTCTATATCCTTGTACGCATCCAAGTTCAAGGAAATGTCCTCTGACCGAAGTCCTATGACAATTGGCGTTTTCCCGTCTAAATATTTCGGATCGGTCTTATAAAAGTACGAATACGGCGCTTTAATCACAGCATCGTTTCCTACAAACCGTATTTCTACCGTTTCTCCATCCTTTTTCAGAGTCCCTTCCAAGAAATTCATTTTAGGCGTACCGATAAAGCCTGCAACAAACTTATTGATAGGATAATTATATAGGTTCTTCGGTGTATCAAGCTGCTGTACAAATCCGTCCTTCATTACGACAATGCGCGTTCCCATTGTCATAGCCTCAACTTGATCGTGAGTAACATAGATGAACGTTACTTTTAACTTTTGGTGTAATTTAGCGATGTTCGCTCTCATCTCCGTCCTTAACTGTGCGTCAAGGTTGGACAGCGGCTCGTCAAATAGCATTAGCTTCGGGTTTCGAATGATTGCACGTCCAAGCGCAACGCGTTGGCGTTGTCCGCCTGATAACTGCTGCGGTTTCCTTTTAAGATATGCCTTGATATCTAAAATGTCAGCGACTTCATCAACGCGCCTTTTAATTTCCTCTTTGTCTACTTTATGTAAGCGCAAATTAAAATTTATATTTTCTTCAACCGTCATATGCGGATAGAGCGCGTAGTTTTGGAACACCATTGCTATGTCCCTGTCTTTCGGTTCAATGTCATTCGATAGAACGCCGCCTATGATAAGCTCACCCGAAGTAATTTCTTCAAGCCCTGCTATCATACGAAGCGTAGTGGATTTACCGCAGCCCGACGGACCAACAAACACCACAAATTCCCCGTCATTGACTGACATATTAAAATCGCTAACAGCTTTTACCCCGTTCGGATATACCTTGTTGATATTCTTCATTACTAAATCAGACATATCATTCCCCCTACGTTTGTATAGATTGCATGAAAAAGCCATAGGAATTCTATAACCTATATATTATTATATCTGTTTTAAGAGCAAATGTCAACGGTGTTTTCGAAAAAACTTATTTTCAACAAAAAATGCGCTTATATTTTAATTATTATCGAAACAAAAATTTTTTGAAAAATTCTGTAAAATTTTGTCTTTTCAATTCGTCTATATATAACGCGTTCTTATAGAATCCAAGATGATACTCAGGATTAGTTTTATCCGTCGAATTATTCGTTAGACAAACGCTTGCCAAAAGTCTATCAGCGTCTATGCGGGCGTTTTCAAAGCCCGTCATTATTCTATCTCTTGCCAAATAGTCTAATCGATCAACATCAATTACACTGGAATTTAGAAGTTGAATTAATGCATTGTCAATTCCTAAATCTAATGTATTATTTCGACTATACCGCAACCCTATAATCATTCGCGCAAACAAATCCTTGTCTGTGGACGACCAAGTATCAAGAAATACCTTTATCCCAACAGTTGCGCTCATTATTTCATGCGGTGCAGCAACATCTCCCTTTAATTGTTTAGTATTAAAATCTGCGGTAAATGAAGGCAAGCCCACCGCCCGAACTAATTCCTGATAAATATATTGATCCCTTGCAAGAGTAGAATTTGATTCTCTTTTTGCTAAATAAAAATATTCACCCGTATGCGAGAATGGTGCATGTCCTACATCATGAAGTAAGCAAGCCCGCAAAAAGATATTCTCTTTTCTTTCCCAATCTATTTTCGCAAGTGAGGGATCCGAAGCAAAATCAGTTTTAACGTTTTTTACAAAATTAGAAAACGCATACTTACCGTATGCGTAAACGCCAAGCGAATGACTAAATCTATCATGTAACGAAGATGGATATAGACTATTATAACTAGTTTGTCGAATATTACGTAACCTTTGAAATTGAGGAGTATTTATAATATCAATATACTCCTGCTCAAATTCAATGTATCCATGTACAATGTCCTTGATTAATTTTGTTATCATTTGTTAGCGTCCTTCTAATAGCATTTAGTTTTGCAGTATACTTTTCACACTTGAAATAATAGCACTTAGGATTTCATAGGAAAGTGTTCCTCTAAACCAATCCCTTAATTGTTTGGTATCTTCAACACTATCTTTAACGTAGAGCGTGTCGTTCTCATACTCAAAGAAATCGGAATAATCTACTACAAAGCTACCAATGCGATTTTTATCATATAGAACAACTGCTGTCTCATTGAACTCTTTTTCCAAAATATTAACTACTTCTATTCCACATTTATTAAGTTCTGCCAAAGAGACGCTTCTACGATTACTCGATTCTATAAGATTTATAAGAACATTCGCTGCAAGAATTTCAACACCTATAAATTTACACATTATATTATTATCCTTTCCCGTAATTATTATATTGCATATCATATAGAATATGTGAAAAGTCATTCTCACATATTCTATAGATACACATCAACAAATATTTCCTCAAACTGAGATTCGCGCGTTAGCACGTTGTAAACTTGCCGACGAAACTGTTTGGCTTCCTCAAAGCTAATGGAGAAGTTCCAAAATGGCTTATTTCTTCTCCTTGCTTTGTTTGATAGCAGCCTGTGCTGCTGCAAGGCGCGCGATCGGAACGCGGAAAGGCGAGCAGGAAACATAGGTGAGCCCGATGTTGTGGCAGAACTCGATGGAGGAAGGATCGCCGCCGTGCTCGCCGCAGATGCCGCAGTGGAGCTCGGGACGGGTGCTCTTGCCGAGATCGACCGCCATCTTCATCAGCTTGCCGACGCCGATCGTATCCAATCTCGCAAACGGATCGCTCTCATAGATCTTGTTCGCATAGTATGCAGGAAGGAACTTGCCCGCGTCGTCACGGGAGAACCCGAACGTCATCTGGGTGAGGTCGTTGGTGCCGAAGCAGAAGAACTCCGCCTCTTTTGCGATCTCGTCTGCAGTGAGTGCCGCACGCGGGATCTCGATCATCGTACCCACTTCGTATTTGAGCTGTGCGCCCGCTTCCTTGATGACCTCGTCCGCCGTCTTGACGACAATATCCTTGACGAACTTCATCTCTTTGACTTCGCCGGTGAGCGGGATCATGATCTCGGGCACGACCTTCCAATCGGGGTGCTTCTTCTCGACCGCGATCGCCGCTTTGATGACCGCCTTCGTCTGCATGACCGCGATCTCGGGATAGGTGACGCAGAGACGGCAGCCACGGTGGCCCATCATGGGGTTGAACTCGTGGAGGTCGGAAATGATCTGCTTGATCTGCGCGACCGTCTTGCCCTGCGCCTTTGCGAGCGCTTCGATGTCCGCCTCTTCGGTGGGAACGAACTCGTGGAGCGGAGGATCGAGGAAACGGATGGTGACGGGATAGCCGCCGAGCGCCTCGAAGAGCCCCTCGAAGTCTGCCTGCTGCATGGGTTCGATCTTCGCGAGCGCCGCTTCTCTCTCCTCCACGGTGTCGGAGCAGATCATTTCGCGGAATGCCCCGATCCTTGCGGGATCGAAGAACATGTGCTCGGTACGGCAGAGGCCGATGCCCTGCGCGCCGAACGCCGCCGCCTGCTTCGCGTCCTTGGGGGTATCCGCGTTGGTGCGGACGCCGAGCGCCTTATACTTATCGGCAAGCTCCATAATTCTGCCGAAGTAACCGCTGTTGGGATCCGCGGGAACGGTGGGAATGATGCAGTTGTAGATGTTGCCGGTGGAGCCGTCGAGGGAAATGCCGTCGCCTTCGTGGTAGGTCTTGCCCGCCAAGGTGAAGCACTTGTTCTCCTCGTCCATCTTGATGTCGCCGCAGCCGGAGACGCAGCAGGTCCCCATGCCGCGCGCCACGACCGCCGCGTGAGAGGTCTGGCCGCCGCGGACGGTGAGAATGCCCTGCGCGAACTTCATGCCCTCGATGTCCTCGGGAGAGGTCTCAAGACGCACGAGCACAACCTTCTTGCCCTTCTTGCCTTCCTTCACGGCGTCCTCTGCGGTGAACACGATGGTGCCTGCCGCCGCGCCGGGGGAGGCCGCAATGCCCTTGCCGACGACGTTGTTCTTGTCCGCTTCCTTCAAGGCCTTGGGGTCGAACTGCGGGTGAAGGAGCATGTCCAAAGATTTTGCGTCGATCTGCATGAGCGCTTCCTGCTCGGTGATCATGCCCTCGTCGATGAGGTCGCAGGCGATCTTGATGGCCGCCGCCGCCGTGCGCTTGCCGTTACGGGTCTGGAGCATGTAGAGCTTTTCGTTCTCCACGGTGAACTCCATATCCTGCATGTCGTGATAGTGATTTTCGAGGGTGGTGCAGACCTGCTGGAACTGCTTGTAGACGTCGGGGAACACTTCCGCCATCTGGGAGATGGGCATGGGAGTGCGGACGCCCGCGACGACGTCCTCACCCTGCGCGTTGGTGAGGAACTCGCCCATGAGCCCCTTTTCGCCGGTGGCGGGGTTACGCGTGAACGCAACGCCGGTGCCGCAGTTGTCGCCCATGTTGCCGAACGCCATCATCTGCACGTTGACCGCGGTACCCCAGCTGTAAGGAATGTCGTGGTCCATACGGTAGACGTTTGCGCGGGGGTTGTCCCACGAACGGAACACCGCCTTGATCGCCTCGAAGAGCTGGACCTTGGGGTCGGAGGGGAAGTCCGTGCCGAGCTGCTTTTTGTATTCGGCCTTGAATTGGTTTGCAAGGGCCTTCAGATCGTCCGCGTTGAGCTCGACGTCCTGCGTGACCCCCTTCTTTTCCTTCATCTCGTCGATGAGCTTTTCAAAGTACTTCTTGCCGACTTCCATGACGACGTCGGAGAACATCTGGATGAATCTTCTGTAGCAGTCCCAAGCCCAGCGGGGGTTGTTCGACTTCTTGGCGATGACTTCCACCACCTCTTCGTTGAGGCCGAGGTTCAGAATGGTGTCCATCATGCCGGGCATGGAAGCGCGCGCGCCCGAGCGGACGGAGACGAGAAGAGGGTTCTCGAGATCGCCGAACTTCTTGCCGGTGATGTGCTCCATCTTGTCGATGTACTCCATGATCTCTGCCTGGATCTCGGGATTGATCTGTCTGCCGTCCTCATAATATTGGGTGCAGGCCTCTGTGGAGATGGTGAAGCCCTGCGGGACGGGCAGCCCGATGTTGGTCATCTCTGCAAGGTTCGCGCCCTTGCCGCCGAGGAGCTCGCGCATGTTCGCGTTCCCTTCGGTAAAAAGATAACAGTACTTTTTTGCCATATAATAAATTCCTCCTAATGATTTGCGGTTTTTACCATTGCCTATTGTACACTATTTACGGAAAAATTTCAAGCCTTTCAAAGAAGATTTTTCCGCATTCGGCAGATATTTACACAAAAAGCGCCCTCTTTTTTTCAAAGAGAAGGTCGGAGAGCGCGCCGAGGCGATTGGGAGAAAGGGTCTCCCCCCGCGCGCCTTGGGGAACGGAGAGGGAAGCGAGCAATTCCCCCGCCTCCTCCCGCGAAAGGGAAAAGGCGTGCATGAGGTTATTTTCGAGGGTCTTTCTCCTGTTGAGAAAGGCGCAGCGCACCGTCTCGCGGTAGGCCTTTTCGCTCCTGACTTCAAAGCCGCCCTTCGTGAAGTCGATTTTCACGACCGCGCTGTCCACATTGGGACGGGGGGTGAAGAGGGTGCGGGAGACGAGACGGGTGATTTCTGCCGTTCCCCGCCTTGCGATTGCCGCCGTCACCGCGCCGTAGTCCGGACTTCCCGCTTCGGCGCAGAACCTGCGCGCGACCTCCTCCTGCACCATCACCGTGAGCCCGCGGCAAGTTTTGCCCTCCTCCACGAACTTCATCACAACGGGGGTCGTGATGTAGTAGGGAAGGTTGGCGACGACGAGGTACTCCCCTTTCAGCTCCTTTTCAAGGGCGGGAAGAGCCTCCCTCGCAAAGTCGCGGAACACGACCTCGGTATTCTCGCACCCCGCAAGGGTCTCCGAAAGGACGGGCTGCAGGCTCTTGTCGATTTCATAGGCGACGACCCGCTTCGCCCGCTCGGAGAGGGCGCGGGTGAGTGCGCCCGCCCCCGCGCCGATTTCGAGGACGGTCGTATTTTCGTCCACGCCCGCGTCCGAAACGATGGCGCGAAGGAGGTTCCAATCGGTGAGAAAGTTCTGACCGTATCGCTTTTTGAAGGTAAAATTGTATTTTGCAAGCCTTTCTTCCATGCTTTTCCTCCGATAAGAGAGCTGCGGTCTGCGCATACTTTTTGCCGAGGGGACGACCCTCTCTACAGATGAGAAAGGAGAGCCGAACGGCTCTCTTTGTTTTACGGTTTGAGTTTGGGGAAGAGCCGCGCGGCGTTGCTCCGTATCGCTTCGACCATCTCAAAAAGCGTGACCTCTTTGAGTTCCGCCAGCTTTTCCACGATGACGGGAATGTTCGAGGGGCTGTTCTTCTCCCCGCGGAAGGGAGAGAGGTAGGGGCTGTCCGTCTCCGACAAAATGCGCTCCAAAGGGCAGAGACGCACGCTTTCCACGGCCCGTCTTGCATTTTTGAAGCAGACGACCCCGCCGAAGGAAAAGTACGCGCCGAGTTCGAGAAAATTGGGCAGATTTTCCGCGCCGTAGGAATAGCAGTGCATCAAAAAACCGCGCTCCGAGCGGCCGTAGTGTTCCCGCAGAATGGCGAGGGTGTCGGCGCAGGCGTCCCGCGAATGGATCTCAACGGGAAGGGAGAGCTCTTCGGCTATTGCAAGCTGCGCTTCGAATGCCGCCCGCTGCGCCCGTTTGTCGGGGTCGGGATAGTGATAGTCGAGCCCGATCTCCCCCACCGCCACGCACCTTTCGTCCGCCGCCCATTCCTCACACGTTTCCACCGTCTCCCGCCCGAAATTTTCGAGCTCGGAGGGGTGCACGCCCACCGTAAAATAGCAACCGTTGTGCGTTTTGGCGAATTCGGAGTGCCATTTTGCGTGCGCGAGGGTGTCCGAAGCGAGGATGACGGTGTTCACTCCCGCCGCCTTGATCTTGTCCCATTCGGCAGGGAATTCGTACCCCTCCTCCGCGAAGTGGGCGTGAACGTCGATCATCTGACTTTCGCCCCGCTTGAAATCGCCTTTTCGGGAGAGAGCAACGTCAAATTCCCCTCTTCGTCCTCGGCGCAGAGGATCATGCCCTCGGAGAGCACCCCGCAGAGTTTGACGGGCTTCAGGTTGGTAACGAGCACAACTCTCTTTCCCACCATTTCCTCGGGCGTGTAGAACTTTGCGATGCCCGAGACGACGGAGCGAATTTCCTCCCCCACCTTGACCGTTTCATGGAGGAGTTTTTCGCTCTTTTTGACCTTTTCACAGGCGATCACTTCGCCGATCTTGAGTTCGATTTTTCCGAAGTCGTCGATGGTGATTTGAGATTTCTCGACTCCGCTCGAAATGACAGAGGGGGCGAAACCTGCGTTCCCTTCGCTTTGCTGCCCCTTGGAGCTGCTCGCATTCCCTTCGCTTGGCTCCCCCTTGAGGGGGAGCTGGTCCGAAGGACCTGAGGGGGTGTGGAGTTCTTTCACCAGCTTCTCCACTGCGGCAAGTTCCTTCGCAACGTCGATGCGCGGGAAGATGGGCGGAAGTTTTTCCACCCTTGCGCCCGCCTGCAAATAGCCGAACGACACGCTTTCAAACCCCATGTCCGCGGGGCAGGAGAAGCTCTGTAAAATGAGGGAAGTCGCCCGCGTCAAGAAGGGTTTCAAGAGCACGGCGCAGATGCGGCAGACTTCGGCAAGGTGATATAAAACGGTGCCGAGCCGCTCCTTTTGGTCGGGGTCCTTGGCAAGCAGCCACGGCGTCGTCTCGTCGATATATTTATTGGCGCGGCCGACGAGAGCGAAAATCGCTTCGAGCGCGTCGGGCGCGTTGAGCCTGTCCATCGCGTCCTTGACCTTTGCGAACAGCCCGTTTGCCATCTCCTCGAGTTCGAGATCGAGCGCCGTTTTTTCGCCGCAGGGCGGGAGGCTCTCGAAATTCTGCACGATCATCGCCGTCGTGCGGGAGACGAGGTTGCCGAGGTCGTTGGCAAGGTCGGAATTCACCCGTTTCAAAAACCGCTCGGTGGTGTATTCACCGTCGCTCCCGAAGGGAATTTCACGGAGGAGGAAGTAGCGCACCGCGTCCGCGCCGTACCGCTTGACGAGCTCGTAGGGGTCGGTGAGTTCGGGGCGGGCGTTCTCCTTGGACTTGCTCAGTTTTTCCCCGCCGATGAGGAGCCACCCGTGCCCGTAAATTTGTTTGGGAAGGGGCTCCCCCAGCGCCATTAAGATGGCGGGCCAGATGATGGCGTGGAAGCGCACGATCTCCTTCCCCACCATGTGCAGGTTTGCGGGCCAATATTTTTTATAGAGTTCGTCGTGCTCGGAGCCGTACCCGAGCGCGGTGATGTAGTTGGAAAGGGCGTCTATCCACACATAAGCGGTGTGTTTTTCATCAAAGGGAAGAGGCACCCCCCACTTCACCGTCGTGCGGGAGACAGAAAAGTCGTTGAGACCCGCCTTTAAGAAGTTGTTCACCATCTCGTTGACGCGGGACTTGGGCTGCAGGAACTCGGGGTTCTTTTCATAGTGCTCCAAGAGGGCGGGCGCGTATTTGGAGAGGCGGAAGAAGTAGCTCTCCTCCTTTTGAAGGGTGACCGCTCTCCCGCAGTCGGGGCACTTTCCCTCTTTGAGCTGCGCCTCCGTCCAGAACGACTCGCACGGGGTGCAGTAGTAGCCCTCGTATTCGGACTTATACACATCGCCGCTCTCGTAGAGTTTTTGGTAGATGCGTTGCACCGCCCGCACGTGGTCCTCGTCGGTGGTGCGGATAAAGCGGTTGTACTCGACGTCGAGGAGCTTCCACATATCCTTGAGCTCGGCGACGAGGGGGTCGATGAACTCGAGGGGGGTAATGCCCCGTTTGGCCGCCTCTTTTTCCACCTTTTGACCGTGCTCGTCGGTGCCTGTGAGGAAGAACACGTCCTCCCCCATGAGTTTGTGGAAACGTGCGAGCGCATCGCAGATGACCGTGGTGTAGCAATGCCCGATGTGCCAATTCCCGCTGGGATAGTAGATGGGCGTGGTGATGTAGTAGGGTTTCTTTGCCATAAAATACCTCTTTTTTCCATTATAGCGCGATTTGCGCAAAAAGTAAAATTATTTTGCGGACAAACCCTTGCAAATTATTTTTCGCCGTGGTAGAATGAAATTGCGACACAACCCAATACTGATAACGAAAAGATACAACGGCATCGGTGTATCCTTTATTTCCGATATTCGTTATCAGGGTTTTGTGTCGCAACAATTCGGGGATACTCGAAGCGGGCGCCTCGAATTGAGGCGTCCTTATTTTTTATAAAAAGCGGAACGCTTATGAAAGGAGGGAACCCCCACCACCGGAGGGGGACTAAGGGGGTGGGCAACCCCTTAAATCACGTCATGTTGAGCGAAGTCGCCCCGCGCGCTGTTCTGTTTCTCTAAGCGCGGCACGAGCCGAAGGCGAAGTAGCGCAGTCGAGGAATGTCCTTATTACAATGCGGACACCCTTCGACAAGCTCAGGGTGACGTATTGGAACACGCCCCACACCCCTACCCCTCTCCCACGGAGGGCGTAAAAGGAACCCCCTCCACCGGAGGGGGACTAAGGGGGTGGGTGACCCACGCGCAAGCGCGTCATTCCGAGCCGAAACGGCAAGAACGCAGTTCGACATGGCAATTCCGCGAGGGAATCTTGCTACGTCCAAGTACGCTTAAAACCAAACCCAAACGTACCAAGATGCCTTCGCGGACTCGCTTCCGTGAACTGCGTAAATACGTTTCGGCTCAGCATGACGCTTTGGAGAAGCCCGTTCGCCGCCCCACACCCCTACCCCTCTCCCACGGAGAGGGTAAACGGAACCCCCTCCATTGGAGGGAGCAAGCAGAAACCGCCGACGGGACCCCCTCCTCTGGAGGGGGACCAAGGGGGTGGGCAACTTCCCCAATGTCATGTCGACCATAGTGGAGACATCTCACATTATTATAACAAGTAAAGATTTCTCGACAAGCTCGAAATGACAGATCAAGGAAACCTTGGCTCCCCTTGCAGGGGAGCTGGCGAGGCGTAAGCCGAGACTGAGGGGTTTTTAACATGCTTTCAGAAACCCTTTCGGCTCACTACGTTCGCCACTTTCCCTAAAAGGGACAGCAAGGTGGTGAACGCGAAACCGTTCCAAATTACGTCATTCCGAGCGTAGTTGAGGAATATCCTTATTATAATGCGGACACCCTTCGACAGAACTCAGGGTGACGTAATTGGAACAACGGGGCGGAATGACAAACAACCAGCAAAAAATTAAAAAAGGAGATAAAAACAAATGAACAAATGTCCAAAATGCGGCACGGAGTTTGAAGGCAAGTTCTGTCCAGAATGCGGAAGTTCGCTCACAGGCGAACGGCTCTGCCCCAACTGCAAACATATAGTCTCGAGCAACTCCAAATTCTGCAAAGAGTGCGGATTTACTCTCATTCCGCAGATACAATCGCTTGTACAAAAGCCGCAAAAGCAGAGTTGGGTAAAAGCACATAAAAAGCTTCTTGGGTGGGGCGCGGTAGCGTCGATAGGATTAGTCATTGCGCTGGCTCTTATCATTGTCGGTCCCATCGTTGCCTTAAATAACCGCCATAACGGCACCTACTATCTCTACGAAAACGGAGAATATAATTACGAGAAATTTTATATCCTCAACGGCAATACTTACACCGATGAAACGGGATATTCCTGCGATGTGAAGTTTGACGGCAACAATGTTACCTTTTATGCCGAACTGTTCGGCATAAAAGACGTGTTTGCGACAGGCACCATAGACGGCGATGTCTTAAAGCTCAAAGAGCCCATGGAAAGCGAAAAGATTTATGCAAAAAAAGGTCTTGCGCAAAACTCTAAGTAGCGGCAAAAAAAGCGTTTTGCAAAGAAGAATGTGTTTTGAAGTATAAAAGTCGTAAAATATTTGACAGGAAACCATTCTATTTTAAACGGGAAGATTGAGCCCCTCGCGCGCGCCTTCTCGCCCCCCCAACACTTTGGGGGAGGCAAAAACTTGGCGCCCCTTTTAGGGGAGCTGTCACCGCGGGTGACTGAGGGGTTTCAGCGAATTTACAGAAACCCTTTCGTCATTCGCTACGCTCATGCCACTTTCCCTAAAAGGGACAGCAAGGGGAAGGCCCTTGCTCACCCCTTGAGGGGTGGGTGCCAACGAAGGAGGCGGAAGGGGTGTCGTAAATCATTACACCCCCTCAGTTTCGCTCCGCTCAACAGCTCCCCCTCAAGGGGCTGCCAAGAAAATTTTAAATCACGTCATGTTGAGCGAAGGCGCAAGCCGTAGTCGAAACATCTCTACCTTATTACAATAAGGCGAGATTTCTCCACGCGCTTCGCTTGGTCGAAATGACACATTGAGAACTGCGCGCGGGACGAAATGACAGATTAGGAACAGCAAGGGGAAGCGAAACGCCATTTCTAAATCACGTCATGTTGAGCGGAGTCGCCCCGCGCGCTGTTCTGTTTCTCTAAGCGCGGCACGAGCGTAGCGAAGTTAACATGTCCTTATTACAATGCGGTCACCCTTCGACGGAGCTCAGGGTGACGTATTGGAACACGCCCCACACCCATACCCCTCTCCCACGGAGAGGGTAAAATAAGGCGCCCCCTCCCCTACCCCTCCCCCGCGCGGAACGCGCGGGGGAGGGCATAATTAAACTCCCTCCTCGGGAGGGGGACTAAGGGGGTGGGCATAAAACGACAGCCGCGGCGGGGAGCAAATGCTCCCCGCCGCGGCTTAATTCTAAAATTCCTCTTTGATTTGCTGTATCTGTCAAGATTTCCATCATTCCACTTTATTCCGCTTTATTCCGCTTTTTTCGCCGCAAGTTCTTTTAATTTTGCGCGGATCGCGGATAAGGCCTCCACGGGGTCCGAAATATCCGCGGTGGCGAGTTCCATGGGACATAAGCCCGTGCCCGCGCGGTTGACGATGCGCTCCGCCAAAACATCGCAACCGTATGCGATTTTGTGCGCCTTGAACACCTCTTCGCCCGAGCGGCTCAACACCTTTGCAAACACCTTTTCCGCGCCGAGCAGAACATATAAAAGCGCGGCGGCTCTGCCCACCACGCGGTCGGCACACGAAAAGCCCGAGAGCGTTTTTCCCTCGTCCGCAAGCATGATTAGCGGCTTCACGCCCCGCTCCGTACTCGTAAAAATTTCCTCTCCGCGCACGAAAACGCAGGTAAGCGCGGCGTTCTCCTGTAAAATTTCTCTTGCGCGCTCAATGTCACTCATGCTTTGTCCTCTGCGCCGCCCCAACAGACAGGAAGGGGCACGCTCACCCAAAGTGCTTTTTCCATAAATTCTCCTTTATTCGAACTGTTTTGCGACCTGTTTCAACAATTTGCGAATTTCAAGGTGCTGGGGGCAGGACTTTTCGCACCTGCCGCACTCGATGCAGTCGCCTGCCTTCCCCCTCCCCGCGGTGTAGTTGCTGTAATACACGTTGCTGTTCCAATCTTTGTAGAGTTTCTTCTGGTTCATGCAGGAGAAGAGGTCGGGAATGGAGATCTGCTTGGGACAGCCGTCCGTGCAATAGCGGCAGGCGGTGCAGGGAATGAAGTCCTTGCCCGCGAGAATGGCGCGCACGTGCAAAACTGCCCGCTCCTCTTCCTCGGTGAGGGGTTGGAACTCCTTCATGTAGGAGAGATTGTCCTTCATCTGCGCACGGTCGCTCATGCCCGAGAGCACCATGAACACTCCCTTCTGCTCCGCCGCAAAGCGAATGGCGTAGCTTGCGTTGCTGCCGCCGCCGAGGTCGCGGAACACCCTGTCTGCCTCGGGAGGAAGTTTTGCAAGGTTCCCCCCTTTCACGGGCTCCATCACGATGACGGGCTTGCCGTGCTTTTGGCAGGTCTCGAGGCAGAGGCGGGACTGCACGCTGTGGCTCTCATAGTCGGCATAGTTGAATTGGATCTGCACGACCTCGAGTTCGGGGAAATCGGTGAGAATTTTATCGAGCACCGTCGCCTTGTCGTGGAAGGAGATGCCCACGTGCCCGATCTTGCCCTCCTCCTTGAGTTTGAAGGCCGTCTCATAGGCGTTGCAGCGGCGGTATTTTGCGTAGTTGCCCGCATTCTGCGCGTGCATGAGGTAGAAGTCGAAATAGTCCACCCCGCACAGTTTGAGCTGGCTCTCGAAGAAGGGACGGACGTCCGCTTCTTTGTGGAAGAAATTTTCGGTGAGTTTGTCGGTGAGGGTGAAGCTCTCGCGGGGGTGACGGGAAACGACGCAGTCGCGGATGGCCGTTTCGCTCTTGCCGCCAAGATAGCCGTGCGCCGTGTCGAAATAATTGAAACCGCTCGATAAAAATTCGTCCGCCATGTCGCAGAATTGGGGATAGTCCACCTCTTTGCCCACCATGGGCAGACGCATACAGCCGAAGCCTAACTTCTTTTTGACCTTTTCGAATGCCATATTTTCTCCTTTTTGCCGTGTTGTTTGTTTGATTATATCACAGCCGAGCGAAAAAATCAATGACAAGCAGGTGAAAATCGCTTCGCAAAATCTTGCAAAAAGAAAATCGCTATGATATAATGGGTATGCGTCTCAATAAAATAGATAAAAATTGCAGGGTAGCAACGGCATAGTTGTATTCCCATATTTCCCTGTATATTATTGTCTATCGGAAATGTTGAGACGCAAACCAACAGGGGTACTTCTTTGCGGGCGTTCCCTTGTCGGGGAACGTCCTTATTTTTTTGCCATAAATAGAGAGGCAACATAGAACGTGCGGGCGGGGCAGCATGACGCTTTAATGAGTTCGTTCGCCACCCCACACCCCTACCCCTCTCCCACGGAGAGGGTAAAAGGAACCCCCTCCATTGGAGGGAGCAAGCAGAAACCGCCAACGGAACCCCCTCCATTGGAGGGGGATCAAGGGGGTGGGCAATTAAAATAAGGCGTAACAAATCAGCAAAAAAATTAAAAGGAGATAGAAACAAATGAAACACAAATTTTTGGTCGTCCTCATGGCGATCGCAACAGCTTTCTGCATGGCATTCGGCTTTACGGCGTGCGGCGAGAAGAACCCCGACGAAACGGGCAACAACCCGCCCATCACCGACCCGAGCGGCGGCAATCAAGGCGAGCAAGGTTCACAAGGCAACCAAGGCGAGCAAGGCGGCACCCAAAAGCCCGACGAGGGCGAACAGGGCGGCACCCAAAAGCCCGATGAGGGTGAGCAAGGCGGCACGCAGAAACCCGACGAGAGCGAGCAGGAGCCCGAAACTTACACCGAGGGGCTGTGTTTTACCGAGATGTACGGCGAGGACGGCACGACCGTCATTGGTTATTCCGTGGGCGCAGGTGAAGCCGCAGGCGAGGAGGAGATCGTCATTCCCTCCAAGTACAACAATTTGCCCGTGCTCTCGATCAGCCGAAGCGAGGACGACAAAGCGTTTTGGAATAAGTTCTACGAAGAACTAATGAAGGGCGGACAGGACGACTTCATGCAAAAACTGATGCAAAAATATACCTTTTATAATTGCGAAAATTTGAAGAAAATCACGATCCCCAACAACGTGACCACGATCGGAGGCGCTGCGTTCGAGTATTCCGAGAAATTGGCCTCGATCTACATTCCGAGCAGCGTAACCTTTATCAACAAAACAGATGCGTTCTTTGGTTGCGGAGGATTGACAAAAATAGAGGTAGACCCCGACAATAAAGGCTATCATGCTAAGGATAATTGTTTGATCGAAACGAAGAGCAAAATTTTGATCGCGGGTTGTAACACGAGTAAAATTCCCGATGACGGGAGCGTGACCTTGATTGGAATTTCTGCTTTCTCGGGGCGTATCGGGCTAACTTCGGTCACTATTCCCGACAGTGTGACTTCGATTGGCGAGAGAGCGTTCGCGGGTTGTAGCGGGTTAAAAGAAGTTGACCTTGGACACGCCGTGACTTCGATGGGAGAATTGGCGTTCTATCAGTGTAGAGGGTTGGAAAAATTTGTTGTTGACGAGGGCAACGCGATATTTAGTAGCCAAGACGGCATATTGTATGATAAAGCGAAAACAAAAATCATTTTAATACCCGAAGCAATCAAGGGAGCAG
>CANQPO010000024.1 GCA_947625695.1 uncultured Clostridia bacterium
GGCAAAAGTTTGAGTTTTTCTTTGAGTACACTCTCACTCATACCCATATTATACACAAGTCGTCAAGGTTTTTCAAGGGGTTTCCCGCAAATTCTTTGGGAAGAAAAATTCTCCCCGCCGCATTTTCGCGTGGAGAGCGAAAAAAGCTGTCTCCCGCGGAGCGGGGGAAATATGACCTGCCCCCACCTGTGGGGGCGGTGGCGAACGAAGTGAGACAGGTGGGGGCAATTTTAGAATGTCAACCCCCACCACCGCCTAACGGCGGAGCCGCCCCCTTCAAAGGGGGCAGCTCTTTCCCTCCGTGGGCGGGGGTAGGGGGTGGGGCGACGAATGTGCTTTTCCAAAGCGTCATGCTGAGCCGAAACGTTTTTACGCAGTCCGTAAAAAAAGTCCGCGAAGGCATCTTGGTACGTTTGGGTTTGGTTTTAAACGTACTTGGACGTAGCAAGATTCCCTCGGAGAAATGCCATTTCGAACTTCGTAATTTCCTTAACGGCTCGGAATGACGCGGACAGGGCAAACGAAACCCCCTCCTTAGGAGGGGGTAGGGGGGTGGTGTCCTTTGTTCTAAATAACGTCATCCTGCCCCGCCGTTCTAATCACGTCACCCTGAGCTCTGTCGAAGGGTGTCCGCATTATAAACAAGGACATTCCTCGACTACGCTCGAAATGACATTTTAGAATGGCGTTCTAAATTACGTCACCCTGCCCCGCCGTTCTAATCACGTCACCCTGCCCCGCCCGCACGTTCTATGTTGCCGAAGGGCGGCACGAGGAGCCTTAGCGACGAAGTAGCGTAGTCGAAGGGTGTCCGCATTATAAACAAGGACATTCCTCGACTGCGCTCGGAATGACGTAATCGGGAATGGCGTTCCGTTCCCCTTGCTGTCCCTTTTAGGGAAAGTACCCGCGAAGCGGGGGAAAGGGTTCTCTAAAAAACCCCTCAGTCGCGCAAGCGCGACAGCTCCACCTACAGGGGAGCCGAGAGAATAAGGTGCCCCCTTCCCTACCCTCCCCCCAAAGCGTTGGAGGGAGGCGAGAAAAAGGCGCGGGCTCACCCCTCCCGTTTCCAATAATAACTGTAGCGAGGATCCGACAAATATTTTGCTGCCGTTGCAGGGTTATCAAGTCCCACCACGTCTTTCGCATTTCTCATATCGCTATACTCCGAAACTTTCCACCCATTTGAATTTTTGAAATATACCTCTTTCAACTTGCTACAACCACCAAATAGCCCCATTTCGATCCAGGTTATACCATTACCAATAGTGACCGAGGCCAGCCCGCTACACCCCTCGAACGCCTGCACTCCAATCTCAGTCACACTGTCGGGAATCGTGATTGAAGTCAACCCGCTACAATAACTAAACGCCCCCGCTCCAATCGAGACCATACTGTCGGGAATCGTGATTGAAGTCAACCCGCTACAACCAGAGAATGCGTAAGCTTCAATCTCAGTCACACTGTCGGGAATGATGACCGAAGTTAACCCGCTACAACCTGAGAACATTTTGTATTTAATCGAGGTCACGCCGCTACCAATGGTAACTGCAGTCAACCCGCTACAACCTGAGAACGCATTATCCGCTATCGTTTTTGTACCGCCACGGATGGAATAGCTTCCGGAAATCGTATTTTTTGCTTTGATCAAATGATTCCCTATGTAGAGCACATCATCCGTCCAGTTGTTATTGTTGTTGTAGTGAGCAGTGTCGAAAAACGCGTCTTCCCCAATCTCAGTCACGCTGTCGGGAATCTTGATGGAAGTCAATCCACTACAACCATTGAACGCCTCCCTTCCGATCGAAATCACACTGTCTGGAATCGTGATCGAGGTCAAACCAATACAACCCTCGAACGCACTATTCCCAATCGTGGTCACACCGCTTCCAATCGTAACCGAAGTCAACCCACTACAACCTGAGAACACACTACTTCCGATCGAGTTCACACCACTACCGATAGTAACCGAATTCAACCCGTTACAACCCGAGAACGCATCCATTCCAATTGAGGTCACACTGTCAGGTATAGTGATTGAAGTCAACCCACTACAACCCTCAAATGCACCATATCCAATCGAGGTCACGCTCCCATCATCGGGAATTTTACTTGTCTTACACCCCATTACCAAAGTGTTTGATTTACGCTCTATTAAACAATTTCCTTCGCAATAATATACTGGGTTGTCGGGGTCCATTTCGATTTTTTCCAATACACTACAATCAATAGAACTGCTGTAGAATTCAGTTAACCTTTTAGATAGTTTTATATATTTTAACGGACAATTTCTTATACTTCCAAAGTCGCTTCCAATAGCATACTGCCAACTATTGTCCGCAAATACAACGTTTTCTAACGAAGGGCAATCCTCTATCCATACAGAAACAGAAGCATCTGAGACAAAAACACTTCGCAAAATCTCTACATCTTCTACATGTATGCCGATTACCGGTTTCCCTTGATAACCACACGGTAACACAATATCTCCGGACGCTGTTCCTATACCGCTGACAAAATAGACCCCCTCGGTAATTTTATAGGGATACCCTTCCGGAAACATCCACGTATACTGCCTTGGATCTAATTGCGATAGATCTAAAAAACTGTATTCCAATCCTTCGGAATAGTTTAAGTTTTCGCTGCAAATGGTGCAAAGATTATCTACGTCAAAAGCATGTGCATGTGTAGGTGTTTCTTCGTCGGGCTTTTGGGTACCGCCCTGCTCGCCTTCATTGGGTTTCTGTGTGCCGCCCTGTTCTCCTTCATCGGGTTTTTGGGTGCCGCCCTGTTCTCCCTCGTCGGGTTTTTGGGTGCCGCCTTGTTCGCCGTCGCTCGGGTCGGAGATGGGCGGGTTGTTGCCCGTTTCATCGGGGTTCTTCTCGCCGCACCCTACCATGCCGAATGCCATGCAGAAGGCGGTTACGATCGCCATAAAAACGACCAAAAATTTGCGCTTCATAAGTTTTTCTCCTTTTTTCTTTTTTTCGCGGGCAAAAAAATAAGGACATTCCATTACGGAATGCCCGCATAAAGTATCCCGTAATTGGTTTGTCTCACAATTTTTATCCAAACGGAAAAAAAGGATACAACTATGCCATTTAGTACCGCTTGGAAATAATATAAAATTGTGAGACGAGAACAGTTTAGCATATCTAAGAGAAAAAAGCAAGATTTCGGCGAAAAATTTTTGACGTAAACCCTTTTTGAAAAATGTTGCCGTAAAAACCGGCGCCGCCCGAGGCAAAGCCTCGGGCGGCGCTTAAAATTGTTCGTTCAATAGCCCAAAATTCCGCGCATTTTTATGCGGCGTTACATTCAAACTTCTGCGCGTTAAATGCTTAATATCCCAAAAATTCCACGCCCTTTAAGAGGACGTCGTTCACCACATCCCCTGCCGCCGAATAAAAGATGATCTTTCCGTGGCGTTCGGTCTTGACGAGGCCCGCATCCTTCAAAAACCGAAGCTGGTGCGAAACGGTGGTTTGGTTGATCCCCAAAACGCGGGAGATGTCAGTGACGCACATCTCCGAGATCGCCAGCGCAGACAAAATGCGCAGCCTTGTGCCGTCCGAAAAAACGGAGTAAAACCGCACGAGCGAAGTGAGCACTTCCCCCGCGGGAACGTACCCCTCCACCATCGTCCGCGTGCGCCTGTCGAGTAGCAATGTCTCTGCCATATTTATCTCCTTTTATGACAGAATAACATATGTTCTCCCGCGCAACGTTGGCCGTTTTGTCGAACCGTATGCGGTTTTGTCGGTTATGCGATGCTTGCGACCGTGTACCCCGCGCCCGTGACGGCGGCAGTGAGTGCATCGTCGGGAACTTCCGCATTAAGCTCCACCTGCACGGGGCTGGGCTTGTTCTTTTTGAGGTCGGTCTTTACCTTTGCAACGCCCTCAACCGCGCCGAGCGCCTGCTCTACCCGCGCCACACAGTGCGCACACATCATTCCTTCCACATAGATCGTCTTTTTCATTTTATCTTCTCCTTTATTTTGATTTTTAATTTGAGCACCCCTTTCGGCGCGATGCGCCACTTCCCCCTCAAGGGGGCAGCAAGCGGAAGACCGAGCCTTTCCGAACCGCATGAGGCGCAGGGCGTTGGTCACCACAAAGAGCGAGGAAAGGCTCATCGCCGCCGCCGCGATCATGGGGTTGAGCATGACCCCCGCCCACGCAAACGCCCCCGCCGCGAGCGGAATGCCGATACAGTTGTAGAAAAACGCCCAAAAGAGGTTTTGTTTGATAATGCGCATGGTGCGCCTTGAGAGGGCGAGCGCGCGCGGGAGAGCCGAAATGTCCCCGCTCACGAGCACGGCGTCCGCGCTCTCGATGGCAACGTCCGTGCCGTTCCCCATGGCGATGCCGACGTCCGCCTCCTTCAAAGCGGGCGCGTCGTTGATGCCGTCTCCCACCATGGCAACGTAAAAGTTCGCCCGCTTCGCAGTGCGCGTCTCTCCCTTTGCCCGCTCGTTTTGCTCCCGCATTTCGCGCACGTATTTGAGTTTATCCTCGGGCAGCAGCTCTGCGCAGAGGCATGCGTCGTAGGGCGGGAACCCCGCTTCCTTCGCGATATAACTTGCCACGGCTTGGTTGTCCCCCGTGAGCATGACGGGCAGGCACCCCATTTGGGTGAGCGCACCGATTGCCTCCCTGCTCCCCTCCTTCAAGGTGTCGGCAAGGGCGAAGAGGGCGAGCGTCTTTTTCTCGTCCGCAAGAAAGAGGACCGTTTTGCCCTCCTTTGTGAGCCCCTCGAACATTTCCGACAATTCGGAAAAGGTCACGCTGCGCGCCTGCATCATGCGCTCGTTGCCGAGGAAATAGGTCTTGCCGCCCACTTTTCCGACCGCGCCCTGCCCCGCAATATACTCCACATTCTGCGCCTCGTAACCCTCCCCGCAGAACTCCACAATGCACTGCGCGAGGGGGTGATTGAGCTTTTTTTCCAAACCGTATGCGATTTTCTTCGCATCAATGTCCCCTTCGAAACAGACGACCTTGGGTTTTCCCTCGGTGATGGTCGCCGTTTTGTCGAGCATCACCTCGTGCACCGTCGCCATTTTTTGCAACGCTTCGGCATTTTTGTAGAGCACGCCGAGCGCCGCGCCCCGACCCGTCGCCGCCATGATGGCAACGGGGGTCGCCAGCCCCAACGCGCAGGGGCAGGAGATGACGAGTACGCTGACGCCGTAGTTGATCGCCTGCGAAAAATCGCGCGTGACTGCGATCCAAATGATAAACGTGATAAGGGCGATAAGGCAGACAGCCGGCACAAACACGGCCGCGACCTTATCTGCGAGCTTTTGAATGGGCGCCTTGCTCGCGCCCGCTTCCCGCACCATGCGGATGACGCCCGCAAGCATGGTGTCCTCGCCCACCTTTTCCGCTTTGATCTTGAGATACCCGCTCGTAACGAGGGAGGCACTCATCGCCCTGCTCCCCGCGGTGAGTTCAACGGGCAGGCTCTCCCCCGTGATCGCCGCTTGGTCGGCAAAGGCCTGCCCTTCGGAAACGACCCCGTCCACCGCGACCGACTCCCCCTGCCGCACGATCACAAGGTCGCCGACCTGCACGTCCGAAAGGGAAATTTTCTCCTCTTGTCCCTCCCGCTCCACGGTGACGACGTCGGGCGCAAGAGACATGAGTTTCTCAATTTCGCGACCCGTTTTGCGTTTTGAGCGGTCCTCGAGCCACTTTCCGAGGCAGACGAGGGTGCAGATCATCGCCGCCGACTCAAAGAAGAGGTGCCCGTGCTGTGCGCCCGTCGTCGCATTCAGAATGAGCACGACAAGGCTGTAGAGGTAGGACGCGCCGCTCCCCACCGTGATGAGGGTATCCATATTAGGGACGAGTTTGAAGACCGCGCGCACGCCGCTCGTAAAGAATGGATAGTTGACGATGAGAATCACGGTGCAAAGCCCGAGCTGGAAGCCGTAATTCCACCACCCGCTCGGCACGGGCAGCCCCACCATGCCGCCCATGGAGAAATACATGAGGGGCAGAAGCAACACGACAGAGAGCAAGAACCGCACCAAGAGCGGGCTGATATTTTTCTTCTTTTGGGGGGCTTTGCCGTAGTCGTATGCGCCGTAGCCGAGCGAAAAGACCGCGCTCTTGATCTTTTCGTCGCCTAAAACGGTCTCGTCGAATTCCACGTCCATGCACTCCCCCATGAGGGAGACGGCGCAAAACTGCACCCCATTGAGCTTTTTCACCGTGCGCTCGATACCGGAGGCGCACGCCGCGCAGGTCATTCCCGTAATGCTGTATTTTCTCTTCATATTATTGGAATCGCTTGAAGAGGTCCACGACCTCGTCCACGACGGCAAGATTCCCCTCCCTGATGTTTTCGATGAGGCAGGAGTGCATGTGGCTCTCCAAAATGACCCCCGCGAGGCTCTTCACCGATTTGTCGATGGCGGCGAGCTGAATGAGCACATCGTCGCAATAGCGGTCCTCTTCGATCATTTTCTTCACCCCTCCGATCTGCCCCGCGATGCGGTTGAGACGGGAGATTATCTTTTTCTTCTCCTCTTCGCTCCGCACTTTCGTCCTTGCGCTGCAACAGCAATTTTCCATAACGTTCTACCCTTTATAATATGCAATACCCCTTGGGGGTATACACAGTATATACCTCCTCGGGGTATTTTGTCAAGCGTTTTTTGAAAAAATTTTTACAAAAAATCGCCGCCCTGCCCTTTTGCAAAAAGGGCAGGGCGGCGCAAAGACCGTATCTCTTGAAAAGGTTATTCTACCTTCTCGAACTCGCTCTTGCCCATGCCGCAGATGGGGCACAGCCAATCGTCGGGAAGTTCTTCGAAGGGAACGTCGCCGTCGTACACATAGCCGCAGACTTTGCACACCCACTTTTCTTTCTTGGTTGCCGACGTCTTTTTGCCATCCGCGCCGACCTTTTGGAAGAATTCCTTCCCCATGCCGCAGAGCGGGCAAACCCAATCGTCGGGGAGCTCTTCAAAGGGAACGTCGCCGCTGTATTCGTAGCTGCAAATGCTGCAGACGTACTTGACTTCCTCCTTGGGCTCGTCCGCGACATAGGTGGGCGCTTTTGCGGAAGTCTTTCCCTTGAGCACCTTGTGGTAGTAGGCATAGGTCATGGGCGCGCCCTTCCGAAGGTTTTCCGCCTCGATCACTTCGCCGAGAAAGACGGTGTGGGTGGTCGTCTCCATGGTGGAAATGACCTTGCAGACAAAGTAGCAGAGCCCGCCGTCGGGGATGGGGAGCTTGCCGCGCACGGAATAGGGCGTGCCGTCGAACTTGTTCACCTTTTCGCCGCTCATGAAGCCGAATCTTCCGATGAGCTTGGGATCGGAGTCCTCCGCAAGCACGACCATCGCGAAATGCCCGCAGTCCTTGATGCACTTGTGGGTGTAGTTTTCGTGGTTGATGCTCACCGCGATGGTGGCGGGGTTTGCAGTGATCTGCATGGCGCTGTTGGCAACGCATCCCGTAGGGCGGCCGTTATCCCAAGTGGTGCACAGATACACTCCATACGATAAATTGAAAAACGCAGTGTTGTCCATAGAAATGTTCACGAAAAATCTTTTGCTCCGCAAAATCTTTTTCCGTGAGGAAACCCTCCTTATCGGTTTAACTTTATTATCCTCTTTTTCGCCCTGAATTACAAGAAGAAGTTCGCCAAATTGCGCTCTTGGCGCCCCTTGTAGGGGAGCTGTCACCGCAGGTGACTGAGGGGTTTTCAGAAACCCTTTCGGCGCTTTCGCGCCACTTTCCCTTTCAGAGACAACAAGAATAAGCGCAAAACCATTCCCTTATTGTCATTTCGAGCCGCCGAGGAACGAGGCGTGTCGAGAAATCTCTACCTTGTTTAATACTGTGAGATTTCTCCACTCCGCTCTTTGCATTCGCTTCGGTCGAAATGACAATTAAGAGTAGCGCAAAGCAAAACAACAATAAAGTCAAAAAGCGGGCTTAAAATCAAGTCCGCTTTTGTTTGTCTGAATAAAAGCCTCAGTCCTTCTTTTCTTCTTTCTGCGCGACGACTTCCTGTCCGTCGTAGTAGCCGCAATTCTTGCAGACTCTGTGCGCGACTTTCAGTTCGCGGCAATGAGGGCACTTGACGAGCGTAGGCGCCGTTGCCTTATAGTTTGCGAACCGCTTGTTCGTTCTGCTCTTCGATTGTTTTCCCTTGGGAACTGCCATTTATCTCACCTCTTTCCTTAATCTTCTTTGTAATCGGGTGCAGCGCACGTTTCGCTGCAGACGAGCCGCGCAGGCATGAGAAAAATCACGCTGTCCCGCAAAAACTCGCCGAAGTCGATGACGCCGTTCGAATAGGAATAATCTTCCCCGTCCGTGCCGCTTGGAACAAAGTATCCTTCCACCTTCCCGCTCACCTGTCGTTCCGTCTCTTTGAGGCACCGCGAACAGCTTCCCTTGAGCGAGAAAGTAAGGCTTCCCGTGATCTCCACCGAATCGTCCTCCAAAATCTCGTAGTGGAGGTTTGCCTCCACGGGCGAAGAGATGGAAACGAACGGAATTTCTACGAGAGAGGGCTCCGCTTCGAAGGTGAAGGAGAGGTCTCCCGCGTACTTTTTTTCCGCATTTGCCTTGCGGACGTCGAACTTGGGCACCATTGACTTAAAAAGTATATTATTTTTCGGCGGCTTTGTCAATCGCTTTTGCTTGCGAAATGCAATTTTTCCGAAAAATCAGAGAAGCGCCGCCGTTTCGCGGGCGATGACCAGCTCTTCGTTGGTGGGAATGACGAGAATTTTTACTTTCGAGCCCTCTGCGGAGAGGTCGTGGATGGTCCCATCGTTCTTGTAGTTGTTCTTCTCTTCGTCGAGGACGATGCCGAACGCCGCCATATTCTCGCAGATCGCCTGCCGCACGGAGGGGGTGTTCTCCCCCACGCCCGCGGTGAACACGAGAACGTCCAAGCCGCCGAGCGCCGCCATATATGCGCCGACGTACTTCTTGCAGGAGTAGCCGAACATTTCGAGCGCGAGACGGGCGCGGTCGTTCCCCGCCTCCTTTGCGGCGCAGAGGTCGCGGAAGTCGGAGGAGACCCCCGAAACGCCGAGCATACCGCACTTTTTATTGAGGTAGGTGAGCCCCTCCTCCATCGTCATGCCCTTCTTGCGGCACAAAAATTCCACCGCCGCGTAGTCGATGTCCCCGCTGCGGGTGCCCATGGGCACGCCCGCCAAGGGAGTGAAGCCCATGGAGGTGTCGATGCACTTTCCGCCCTTTACCGCGGAAATGGAGGAACCGTTGCCCAAGTGGCAGGTGATGATGTTGAGGTCCTCGATGTTTTTCCCGAGATATTCCGCCGCCGCCTGCGACACGAACTTGTGCGACGTGCCGTGCGCGCCGTAGCGACGCACCTTGTACTTTTGGTAGTCCTCATAGTCCACCGCATAGAGGTGGGCGTAGTCGGGCATGGTGGCGTGGAAGGAGGTGTCGAACACGAGCGCCATCTTCTTATCGGGCATGACGGCGCGGCAGGCGTTGACGCCCAAAATGGCGGCGGGGTTGTGGAGGGGCGCAAGCTCTTTGATGACTTCCATCGTCTCCATCACCTCGTCGGTGACGAGGGTGGTCTTTGTAAAGGCTTCGCCCGAGGCGACGACGCGGTGTCCCACGGCGTCGATCTCGTCCATGCTCTTGATGACGCCCGCCTTTTTATCGACGAGTTCTTTGAGAACAAGGGAGATCGCCACGGTGTGATCGGGGAGGTCCTGTTCGATGACAAAGGTCTCGCCGTTCGCCTTGTGTGTGAGCTTGCCGCCGTCGATGCCGATGCGTTCGCACCCGCCCTTGGCGAGCACCGATTCGGTCTCCATGTCGATGAGTTGGTATTTGAGGGAAGAACTCCCCGCATTGATGACTAAAATTTTCATAAATTACCTCGTCGTCAGGTCGATTTTTTTTGTTTGGGATACGTCTCTTTCGTTCTAATGACTTGCCTTAGGCGGAATTCACTTCCGCCGTGGGCGACCCAATTTGGCAATTACTTTTGCCTTCTTGTCCGATGAAACGAATGAGAGGTTGAGGGAGTTAAGGCATAAAAGCGCGTTTCCTCGCACAATTATTTGCGAAGCGACACCCCTTCCGTCACGCGCAAAGCGCGTGACACCCACCCCTCAAGGGGTGGACAAGGGGGGAGCGAGCAAAGAATTGCGCGAAACCTTTATCTTGTCTGTAATGCAGTTATAGCAACCGCGCAGACGATGTCGTCCGCCTTGCAGCCGCGGGAGAGGTCGTTGAGGGGCTTTGCAAAGCCCTGGCAGATGGGACCGATCGCCTGGAACCCGCCGAGACGCTCCGCGATCTTGTAGCCAATGTTGCCCGCCTGCAGGTCGGGGAAGATGAACACGTTTGCATGGCCCGCGACCTCGCTCTGGGGCGCTTTGAGCTGGGCCACTTCGGGAACGATCGCCGCGTCAAATTGGAGCTCACCCTCGATTTTGAGATCGGGCGCCTTTTCCTTGGCGATCTTCGTTGCTTCCTGCACGAGGGTGACGAGGTCGTGCTTTGCGCTTCCCATGGTGGAGAAGGAGAGCATGGCGACCTTGGGATCGAGCCCCGCGATCTCCTTTGCGCTCTTGGCGGTCGCAATGGCGCAATCGGCGAGCCCTTCCGCCGTGTAGGTGGGGTTGAGGCCGCAGTCTGCGAACACGATCTTGCCGTCGGGTACGTACTTATTGCCGACTGCGGGCGCGACCATGAGGTTGAAGCTCGAGACGGCGGAGACGCCGGGAGCCGTTTTGATGATCTGAAGCCCGGGGCGAAGGGTGTTTGCGGTGGAGTGGCATGCGCCCGAGACGAGCCCGTCTACATCGCCGCTCTTGAGCATGAGCGCGCCGAAGAAGGTGGCGTCCTTGGCCTGTTCCTTGGCCTGTTCCTCCGTCATGCCCTTTGCCTTTCTCAGTTCATAGAGAAGGTTTGCATACGTCTCGAGCTTGGGCGACGTTGCGGGATCAATGATCTCGATATAGCTGAGGTCCACGCCCTCGTTGTTCTTTTTGATCTCTTCCTCGTTGCCGAGCAGGACGATGCGGGCGATCTTTTCCTGCGTGCAGATGGAAGCCGCCTCTACGACGCGCTTATCCTCTCCCTCGCAAAGGACGATCTTTTTGTTGAGTTCCTTCGCCTTGTTCTTGATCTCTTCGACGATCGTACCGCTCTCGGTGATCTTTCTGCCGAGCTCCTTGATCTTGTCCATGAGTGCCATAATAAAAACCTCCGCAAATTTGCTTTATTTTTCCCTCCGCTTCGTGTATAATAGCATCGGGAGCCATTTCCCGACCATTATACACCATTTGGGAAAAATTGTAAAGAACAAGAGGGAAAAAAGATGAAATTTTGTGCGGTCATTTGCGAGTACAACCCCTTCCACAACGGGCATAAGTATCAATTCGAGCAGATCAGGAAGCTGAGCGGGTGCGACAAGCTCCTCTGCCTCATGAGCGGAAACTTCACCCAAAGGGGAGAAATTGCCGTGCTGCACAAAAATATCCGTGCACGGCACGCCGTGGAGTGCGGCGCGGACGTCGTGTTGGAGCTGCCCGCCGCCTTCGCCGTCGCCCCCGCAGAGATCTTTGCAAGCGGCGCGATGCACATCCTCTCGGCCATTCCCGAGGTGAGCGTGCTCGCCTTCGGGTGTGAGAGCGGGACGGAGGAGGACTTTCTCCGTGCGGCAAGAGCGACCCTTTCGGAGGACAAGCAGTTCAAAACGGCGCTCAAGGAGAACATGAAGGACGGCACCTCCTATGTGAAGGCGCGCACGCAGACGGTGCTCTCCCTCAATTCGGACGTGGACGAGGCGCTCCTCACCTCCCCCAACAATATTTTGGGGGTGGAGTACTGCCGCGCAATCCTCTCCTCGGGCGCGAAGATAAAGCCCCTGCCCATTCCGCGGGTGGGAGGAGGGTATGCCGACACCGCCCTCTTCAAGAATTTTTCCTCCGCGACCGCGCTCAGGCAGGCCTTGAAATCGCCCGACAAAAAGACGTTGAAGCTCTTGAAAAGCAACCTGCCCGCCAACGTTCTGCGCGATCTTTCTTCCTACCGCGAGCCGCCCTACAAAGAGGCCGCCCTCTCCGCACTTCTTCTCAGGGATCCCGAGGACGTAATGAAGTGCCCCGACTGCTCGGAGGGGCTTGAAAACCGCCTCCGCGGCATGGTGAAGAGCAATCCCACTTACGACGCCGCGCTCGAGAAGGTTGTCTCCAAGCGCTACACCCTCTCCCGCTTGAAGCGAATTCTCGCGCAGAACTTTTTGGGGCTCGAGCGCAAACAGGTGCGCGATTTCCTCGAAGCTCCCCTCTATTGCAAGGTGCTCGCCATCTCGCGGAAGGAGACCCCCGAAATTTTGGGGGCGCTCAACCGCGGGAACTACCCCGTCCTCATGCGCAAGAGCGACACGGGGAGCCTCAGAAAGGACGCGCTCTCCTGCTTCGAGACGGACGTGAAGGCAAACGACCTTTACGACATTCTCGCGGGCGTGCACACCAACGAATTCGAGAGCGTGATCGTGTAACAAGTTTATGAAAGGGGGCGGCGGGCACATGTTTGCGCCCGCCGCCCCCGCTTAAGACGACAAAAGGCTTCCCCGCGGGGAAGCCTTTCTGTTTTCTTTGATATCCCTTACTTGACGTCGAGGGTGGAGTAGTTGTTCATGAAGAGCGCAAGGCTTCTGTCCGTCATGCCGCGGCTGAGGCTGGTGATGGTGAAACCCGACTTGTTCTGATCGTTGAGCCAAGCGGGACGGACCACGCCGTAGTAGGTCTCCTGCAAGCCTGTCGCCACAGTCGGGATCGCGTTCAGTACCGTGAAGGAGAGCTTGATATATCCCTTGCCGTACATGAGCCACGAGCCGATCTGCTTTCCTTCATAGCTGATCTTGCCGTCCTCGGAGAGCACCACGTCTACCGAAACGGAAGCGTCCTGCTGCGCGTGCAAACCGTTCTCAAGGGCGATCATCTTGAACTTGCCGCCGTCGGTGTACTTGAAGAGCTCATCCTTTGTGACGGTGCGGTCGATCTCTTTGCCGAAACGGTTGGGGTTGATACAGATGTCGCCGAAGCTGTTGAGGTAATATTGATGGATCTGCGACATAAAGGCGAGATTCCCCGTCTGATAGGACGCCGTTCTCGTGATATAGGCGGCAACGCTGAGTCCCTTGCTCGTGGTGAAGAGGTCGTTGTGCCCGGGAAGGACGATATCGGGTTCAAACACGCCTTCTGCCTTATTCGACCAAGTGAAAGAACCCATATATTTATTTCCGCTGTTGGTAGCAGCGCCTTGGCGCTCGTTATAAATTCCCGCGCCGCCCGTGGAGGTGTATCTTCCCCAAGGGCTCTCGCTTCTGCCGCCCCACATCTGGTAGGCGACGTCGAGACCGTTGTAGGAGTGCATCGAATAGTAGAAGGTCTTGCCCTCTTCGAGCACTTTGCCCGTTTCATCGGAGACGGTGACGTTGTCGTGGCGGGCGATGACGGGAGCCTCCATCGCGCCCTGCGAGATCATCGTGCCGTAATAGCTGTGCTTTACCTCGTCACCCTGTTTGTAAGCGGTGTAATTCAAGGTCGCTTCATCTCTGTACGTTCTCACCTGCTTCCAATCGAGGAACACGCCGTTCTTGTAGAAGTCGTCCTTTCTCAGACCCGTTTTGGGGTTGAGCTCAAGCATCCAGTTGCCCGTGCCGAAGGAGCCGTATGCCATGTACATATTGCCGTCGGGATCGTAGATGATCTGCGGGTCGATGGAGTTGACGTCGATGTCGCCGCCCACTTTCGGAATAAACGATTGCATCAAAACGCCGACATAGCGGAAGGACTCGGCCTTCAGAGAATCGGACTTGAAGAGCACAATGCAGGCGGGACTGTAACCGCTAACTGCACCGTCGGGATTGGGTGCAGGGAAGGCGTCGTCAAGCGTGCAACAAGTGTAAAGCCAATAGCCGCCGCCCGATGCGGGCACGATGTCGGGCGCCCACCACGAAATGCCGCCCTTCGAATTCGGCTGGGAGATCCATTCGTCGATCTTGCTCATCTCGGTATCGCTCTTCGTCGCCTTGCCCATGTACTGCCAATGGATGAGGTCGGTCGATCTTCTGATCTCGTTGCCCGTTCTCCAACCCGTTGAGAAAATATAGTAGGCCGGCTTGCCGTCCTCTACCGTCTCGATGAGGGAGGGATCGTGGGTGCCGCCGAGCGTAGAACCGCTCTGCGCCACTTCGTCCCCCGCTCCCGTAAACTGGTTGCCGGGATCGGTGGTGTATGCGGGCACGACTTCTACGCTGAACGTGGAGTCGTCTTTCAAAGTGAATTCCGCGAGCCCCGCGCTCTTTGCGGTGACCACGTCGTTTTCATAGGAAACGACCGTTCCCTCCGGCACCTCCGCGCCGTCTACCCCGTACTCCTTGCGGGAAGTCACGTTCTTCAGCGTGTAAGTGGTGTCCTCGGCGGCAATGGAAATGCCGTCGTCGGGCAAATTATCATAGCAGATGCGCGCCCCCGTCCGATCGGACTTGCTCCCGCCGCCGCAGCCGGCAAATGCCGCAAGCGCCATAATGGAGCCGAGCGCAAGCGCTAATATGCCTTTTGTCTTTCTCATTTTCTTTCCCCCTAAAATGGTTTTGTTACATTTTACCATATTTTGTTTGTGTTTGCAAGTCCTATCCCGAAATTCTTTTGATTTTTTTGTTTTTGGAGAATTCTCCGTCTTTTAATCGTTTTTTCACCCAATTTACACGTTGGGGTGCTATAGTAAAGCCGTTCCAAAGAAAGGAACGGCCATACCCACAAATTCAATTCTCCTACACTCCACAATTTTTTCATATTCTCTCACAAGGATCCCTTGGCGAAAGCCGAGGGGTTCTTGCGTTTAAAGATATTTGGAGACGATCTTCTCTGCAACGCGGAGGCCGTCCGCCGCCGAGGAGGTGATCCCGCCCGCGTAGCCGCACCCCTCCCCGCAGGGGTACACGCCGCACCTTCCGACCGCCTGCAGGTCCTCGCCGCGCACGATGCGCACGGGAGAGCTCGTGCGGGACTCCACCCCCGTCAGAATCGCGTCGGGAGAGGCAAATCCGTGAAGTTTTGCGTCCATGTCGGGGAGCGCGCTCCGCATGGTGTTTACAATGACAGCGGGAAGATAGGCATCCGCCTCGGCAAACGCCGTTCCGCGGGCGTAGGTGGGGAGCGCTTCGCCGAAGCATTTGCTTCCCCTTCCCGCGAGAAAGTCCTCCACGCGCTGCACGGGCGCAAGAAACCGCCCGCCGCCCGCAAGGTAGGCCGCCCGCTCCAGCTTTCTCTGGTATTCCACTCCCGCGAGGGGATGTTCCCCGCCGAAGTCCTCCCGCTTCACCTGCACGACGAGGGCGGAATTCGCATTCCTCCCCTCCCGCGCGAAATTGCTCATGCCGTTGGTGACGACGCCTCCCTCCTCCGAAGCGGAGGGAATGACCACCCCGCCCGGGCACATGCAAAAGGTGAACGCCGCGCGCTCTCCCGCATGGGAGACGAGCTTATAATCTGCGGGCGGAAGCAGGCGGAATTGCGGACCATATTGACTTTTTCCGATGTCCTCCTGCAGATGCTCGATGCGCATGCCCACCGCGAATTCCTTCTGCTCCATCAAAAACCCGCGGGTGAGGAGCATTTCAAAGGTGTCGCGCGCGCTGTGCCCTACGGCGAGAACGAGTTCGTCCGCCTCTCGCCAATCGCCGCCGATCTTCACCGACTCGAGCGTGCCGTCGCGGAATTTTACATCCTCCAAGAGGGTGGAATACAAAATGTCTCCCCCGTTTTCGAGGAGGAACTTCCGCATATTTGCGACCACCGTCCTGAGTTTATCGCTCCCGATGTGCGGCTTAGCCAAATAGCCGATCTCCTCGGGCGCGCCGAATTCGAGAAAGGTCTCGATGACCTCGCGGTTGAAGGGGGTGTTCGTCTGCGTGTTGAGCTTTCCGTCCGAAAAGGTCCCCGCGCCGCCCTCGCCGAACTGCACGTTGCTGTTTGTATCGAGGATCCCCGTCCGAAAGAAATTTTCTACGTCTTTTGCACGCTCTTCGACGGGTTTGCCCCGTTCGACGACGAGTGGCGCGATCCCGTGCTTTACGAGCCGCACCGCGCAAAACAGCCCCGCGGGTCCCGCGCCCGCGATGACGACCTTGGGCATTTTTTTGCCGATTTGCGCATACGTATGCTGTTTTTCGGCGGGAACGCGAGAATCGCACTCCACCGTGTATACCCAACGGATGTCCGATTTTTTGCGGGCGTCGAGGGATTTTTTCAAAATTTTGAAGTAGCTGAGCGGACCGCGGAATTTCCGTATGCAGAGGGTTTTGAGGTCCTCCTCCGTCCCCTCGGGCGGCAGGGTGAGTTGCAGCTTCATTTTAGCGCCCCCTCTGCGGCAAGGTGCGCCGAAGTAAACGCCCATTGCAGGTTGTACCCGCCGCACTCCCCGTCCACGTTGAGCATTTCGCCCGCGAAGAAGAGCCCACTCTGTTTGAGGCTCTGCAGATTTTCGTCCGTCTCCCCGAGCGGTACCCCGCCCCGCGTCGCCTGCGCGTATGCAAAGCCGAGCGTCCCCGTCACTTCGAGCGGGAAGGCTTTGAGCAGGCGCACGAGCTCCTCCTCGTCCTTCGCGCGCGAAAACAGGGCGCGCCCCAGCCCGTTATTGACGACGCAAAGCAACTTTTCAACACCCGTATGGCGTTTTAACGCCTCTTTGAGCTTGTTTTCCTCCACGTCGGGCAAAAAGTCGATGAGGAGCAGGTCGCCCTTCGTCGCATAGGAGGAGGCGCGGAACACGGCGTCGCCCGAAACGCCGCTCTCGGTGAAGAGCACGTCCCCGCGCACCGAAAATTGTTCTTCGCCCCACCGCAGAACGCGCAACCCGCCGTCTACGCGAATGCCCTTGAGCCCCTTCACCCGCGCGGGCTCGCACCTGAGCTGCACGAGTACGGGGGAGCAGGGCAGAACGGTGTGCCCGAACCCCTCCGCAAGCGCAAATGCGGAGCCGTCCGTCCCGAAATTGGGCGCGGCCTTCCCGCCCGCGGCAAGGATGACCCTGTCCGCGCCGAAAGTCTGCCCCCCGCTGACGATTTGAAACTGCCCGTCGTGCCACAGTTTTGTGACTTGCGCATTCAGTTTTACCTCCACGCCGAGGCGGGCGATCTCCCCCCGCAGAAGGTCGGTGACGGCGGAGGCCTGTCTGCTTGCGGGGTACACTCTCCCGCGGGCGTCGGGCAGAAAAATTCCCCCGATCTCCTCCAAAAACCGCACCGTATCGCAATTTGAGAAGCGCGAAAGCGCGCGGGCGACCTTTTCCCGATCGTCCGAAAAATAGTGTTCGGGCCCCATGTGCACGTTGGTGACGTTTCCCTTCCCGTTTCCGCTTGCGGAGAGCTTTCTGCCCAACCGCTCTCCCCGCTCGAAGAGGGTGACGCGACGCCCCTCCCGCGTAAGAAGGATGGCGGCGGTCATGCCCGCGGTCCCTCCGCCGATGATTGCTATATCCATGTTTTTATGATAGCGCAAACAAAAAAATTTGTCAATGAATTGACAGGGAACAAATGATGTGTTATAATGTGGGCAACAAACAAAGGAGTGAAAAATATGGACACTTTCGTCACATATATCAAAGATCACGTCGCTTTGACGGTCGTGCTTGCGGTGATCCTCGTGCTCATCGTCGTCCTCGTCGTTCTGCTTGCGGTGGAGATCGCCCGCGGCAAGAAGCATAAGGCAGAGACGGAGCCCGCGGGGCTCCCCGAAGAGACGCCCGTTGAAAGCGAGGAAACAGCGGCTGCGGAAGAGCAGCCCGAGGAACAGCCCGAGCCCGTTCCCGAGGAGCCTTCCGAACAGCCGCCCGCACAGCCCACAGAACCCGCGCAGCCCACAGAGCCCACCCCCAAAAAGGCGGACGAAACGTCGGGATTTGTGTTTGTACCCGTAAAAAAAGACCGCCCCGCACCCGAGGCAGCAGAGGAGGAACAGATGAAACAGGAGAAAAAGACAAAACCCGCGGCGGCTCCCGTTGCGGAAAAGAAAAAGCCCGCCAAAAAGGAGACGGTCGGCAAATGGATCCTCTATGAGGAAGAACGGGGCGGCTACGGCTTCAAGCTCGTGGCCTCCAACGGGGAAGTGATGATAAAGAGCAGTTCCCCCTATGCGAGCCTTTCGAGCGCGAAATCGGGCGTGAAAACCTATCAGGACAACATCGCGGCGGGTCGGCTCGAGATCGTGGAGACGAAAAAGGGCAGCTTCTTCGTACAGGTGAACAACGCAAGCAAGCGTCTGCTTGCAACGAGCGCGGACTACAAGACCCGCTCTTCCTGCGAGAGCGCGATGGAGTCCATCAAACGTTGGGCGGCGACCACCGTCGTCGTGGTGGAGACCCCCGACGAGGACGACAAAAAGGAATAACCGACAAACGGTATTAAAAAACGGAGCGCCCCCGCTCCGTTTTTTGTTTGCCTTTTTATATATCAGTAATGCTTTTTCTTATAAAAAGTGCGTTCATCAGAAGAAAGCCAATGATTTCCTATATCGTCTACATAGCGATAAAAGAGCGTTCCGGCTATTATCTCGCTTCCTTCGGCTCGTTTGAGCTTACGTTCGTAGCCGTTGTCGTACACGACGAAGAGTTTTTCCCCTTTCGGTTTCGGCTCATAATTCCCCGTGATCACCTTGTACAGCATGCCGACCGCGGCGATCATCATGAAAATAAAGCTGATCGTACAGGCATAAGGCGGCAAACTAAGCCACCAGAATACCCGCACTGCCTTACGCGGCTCTTTCTCATCGAGATAGTTAAGCACAAGATGCGCAATATCGCCAGCCACAAAAAAGAGTATCAAGCCCGTCAAGCAGAGGGGAAGCCATGCTTCGGGAGCGAAACGCAAGAATATCGCGGCAGAGAGCGGGACAAGAAGAGATCCGCAGAGGGAGAGCGCCCATAAAATCACGGCGAGGACAAAACTTTTGCTTCCGAAGTTCAAACGGGCTTTATATTTCTTTTTGGGAAAACGAGCCGCTTCTTCCAAAACAGGAGTCGTTGTTTCTGCGGAACTTGCGCCCGTTTCCGCGGGGTCAACCGTTTCCGCAGGCTCATGTCCCTCCTCTTCCGCAGGTTGCACGGGCTTTTCTTTTTGATTTTTCACAATACCGACGATGCCTCCCGCAAACCCGAAACTTGCAAAAAGTACGCCTCCCACCAAAAAAATCACTGTACTCAATACTACTAAACCGATCGCCGCACCCTTGTGATTGCAGGCATATTTCCCCAATACGATAAATGCCGTCCCAAATAAAGCGGAAATGAGCATTATCAAGAAGATGTATTGGTCATCATGCCGAAGAAGACTTATTACCGTTATGACAACGGCGAGTAAAAACCAAATGAGCCCCTGGACAAGTCCCAAATAAAAAGGCACCGATCTGCCCGCCGCACTTTCCTTTTCGTTTTTCTTTTTTTCAGTCGATTTCCCGCTGCGTTCCATAGTCATCTCCTTTTAGACATAATTATATAGGATAATGTCCTATAAGTCAATGATTTTATAGGAAAATTGTCTATAATTTTTGGCATGGATATCGCAAAACAAGTCGGCGAAAATTTAAAAATAGCGCGACAGGCGATGGGCGTAACACAAGCGCAAATTGCAAAAGAGCTACACAAGTACCAATCGGATTACAGCGATTATGAAACGGGCAAGGTGCGTATGAGCTACGAACTCATCGTACAGCTTTGCAAGCGGTTCGACATTACCCCGAACGATCTGTTCGGTTTTGAAAAATAATTCCCCTCGCATGTATGCGAAGGGAATTATTGATTTTGTAAGAGAAGTTGATTTTATTTCAAATAGTCCTTGATCTCGCGGGAGCGTTCTATTCCTAAAAAGATTTCCGCAAGCGGGTCGGTGTCCGCCTCCGCCATTCTGCCTTCGTCCGCAAGTTTTGCAAGCGCAGGGTCGAGGGGCATTTTCGCGCAAGCAGGCACGCCGAACTTCCTTTTCAGCTCCTCCGCCTTGCTCGGGCCGAACAGCTCGATCTCCTTTCCGCAGTCGGGGCACTTTAAATAGCTCATGTTCTCCACAAGCCCCAAAATGGGCACGTTCATGAGTTTTGCCATGTTGACGGCCTTTCCTACGATCGTCTCCACGAGGTCCTGCGGAGTGGTGACGATGACGATCCCGCTCAAGGGAATGCTCTGAAAGACGGAGAGGGGCACGTCGCCCGTTCCCGGCGGCATGTCGATGAACATGATATCGACGTCCCCCCACACAACGTCCGTCCAGAATTGGATGCACGCCCCCGCAATGAGGGACCCCCGCCACACGACGGGGTCGTCCTCGTGCTCCAAAAGGCAGTTCATGGACATGAGCTTGATGCCGCTTCCCGTGCGCACGGGCTCGATCTTGCCCTCCTCTCCCGTTGCAAGTTCGTGTACGCCGAACATCTTGGGGATAGAGGGCCCCGTGACGTCCGCGTCGAGAAGGGCGGTCTTATACCCTCTCGCGTTGGCGCGGACGGCGAGAAGGGCCGCCGTGAGCGACTTACCCACTCCCCCCTTCCCGCTTGCGACGGCGATGACCCGCTTTACCTTGGAGCCCTTGCCGAGCGGCTTAATAAAGGACTGCTTGCTCCGTGTGCCGCAATTGGAGCTGCAGGTGGAGCAATCGTGTGTACAGTTTGCCATATGTTTCTCCTTCCAGAATTATTTCCGCATATTCAAACGATAATACATACCCTTGCGCGCCATGAGCTCTTCGTGCGAACCCTCCTCCGCTATTCCCTTGTCCGCAATGTACAGAATGCGGTCGGCCTTGCGGATGGTGGAGAGGCGGTGCGCCACGATAAACGCCGTTTTGCCCGCCAAAATGCTGTCAAGCGCGCCTTGAATGAGCATTTCGGTCTCCGAGTCGATGGCGCTCGTCGCCTCGTCCAAAATGATAATTTTAGGGTTTTTGAGCACGATACGCGCAAAGGAGATGAGCTGTTTCTCCCCCGCCGAAAGTCCCTCGCCCCGCACCTCGATCTGTCCCATAAAGCCCTCGGGGAAGCGCGCCGCCACGCGGTCGGCATAGATCTTCTTTGCGGCGGCGATACACTCCTCGTCCGTCGCCTCGGGGGTACCGTAGCGGATGTTGTCGAGAATGGTCCCCTTGAACAGGAAGGGCTCCTGCATGAGCACGCCGATCTCCTTGCGCAGGGAATGGAGGGTCGCGTCACGCACGTCGACGCCGTCCACCTTCACGCTCCCCTCTTTGACGTCGTAGAAGCGGGTCAGAAGGTTGATGACCGTCGTCTTGCCCGCCCCCGTGGGACCGACAAGGGCGATCTTCTCCCCCTCCTTTACATGCAGGTCGAAGTGCTCGAGCACGTTCACCCCTTCCTCATAGCAGAAGGTCACGTCGTCGTAGTCCACCCTTCCCGCCACGTTTTGAAGGGTCACCGCCCCCTCTTTGTTTCGGATATCGACGGGCGCGTCGATGGTCTCGTAAATGCGTTCGAGGTTTGCAGAGACCTGCGAGAACTGCTGCATCACCGCGCCGAGCTGCAGAAGGGGCTCCGCGCAGACGTTGACGTAGAGCAAGAACGCGATGACGGTGCCAGCCATGGTCGCGTCGTTCCACCAAATGGTGGCGGCGAGCGCCACGGCATACAGCCCCAACGTCCCCGCGTTCCAGAAGAACTCCGAGATGGGGGTATTCAGCTCGTTGCGGCGGACGATCTGCATCCAACAGCGGGCGCTGTCCTCCTGCAAATCGTGGTACACCGTGCGGTTGAACGCGCTACGGTTGCTGTTTTTGATGACCTTTTCGCCCATGATCGACTCAACGATAAAGGCGTTGCGGTTGGAGTTCTTTGCGCGGTGTTTGCGGAAGAGCCGCCGCACCTGTCTCTTCACGAGGAAAATGCAGACGACGAGCGGAATGATCGCCGCATACACCACGGCGGTGAGCAGCGGGCTCATGGAGAGCATGAACACCGTTGCCGTGAAAATTTTGAGAATGTCTACGATAAAGTTGAGCAGGTGCTCGGTGAGGAAGTCGGCAAGCTCGTTGATGTATTCGGTCACGCGGATGGAGATCTTCCCCGCAGGACGGGCGTCGTAATATTCGAAGGGAAGCTCCTGCAAATGGACGAAGATCTCCCTGCGGATGTCGGCGATGACGCCGTGCCCAATCGTCCCCATGATGAGTTTGTGGAAATAGGGCAAGACCGAAGTGATCACGCCGAGCACACCGAGCCCCACCATGCAGAGAATGAGGGAGCGATAAGCCGTCTCCTCGCGCAACAGAACGTCGTTGACGAGATAGCGGATAATGGCGGGCGGCACGAGCCCCGCAACCGAGGAGAGAATGAGCAGAAAAAGCGCAAGCAGGAAGAGGTTGCGCTTGGGCTTGATATAGGAGAGCAGACGGCGGAGATATTTGATGTCTACCTTGTCGGTATTGATCTCTTCATCGAGATAGTAGGTATTCCGTTTCATCACAGTTCCCCCTTTCCGTAAGAGGAATCGTCGAGCTGGCCGTCGCTCGTCTGCAGCCGCCAGATCGCCGCAAACGCACCATTTTGGGCAATGAGCTCCTGCGGGGTCCCCCGCTCCACGATCTCGCCGTCGCGGAGGTAGATCACCTCGTCGCAGTCCATAACGGAGGAGACGCGGTGGGCGGAAATGAGAAGGGTCTGCTCGGGGCAGGTCGCTTTGAGGGCGGCAAGGACGCGGCGCTCTGTCGCCATGTCGAGGGCGGAAGAGGCGTCGTCCAAAACGAGCACGGGCGCGCCCTTCACGAGCGCGCGGGCAATGGAGACGCGCTGTTTCTGCCCGCCCGAGAGCCCGATCCCCCGCTCGCCGATGATGGTCTCATATCCTTCGGAGAGTTTTTCGATGAAGCGCGCCGCCTGCGCCGTCTCCGCCGCATCGAGAACGAGCTCCTCCTCGCAGTCGGGGCGGGCAAAGGCGATGTTTGCGTCCACCGTGTTGGAAAAGAGAAAGACGTCCTGAAAGACGTAAGAAAATTCGGAGCGGAGGGACTCGAGCGAATAGTCGCGGACGTCCGCTCCGTCGAGGGTGATCTTGCCCGAAGTGACGTCAAAGGTGCGGCAAAGGGTCTTGAGGAGGGCGGACTTTCCGCTTCCCGTTCCCCCCATCACGCCGATACGCTTACCGTAGGGAATGTCGAGGTCGATGTTTTTGAGCACGCTCTTTTCCCCGAGCGTGAGGGAAACGTTCTCCATGCGAAGGTGCGGCTGCTTTGAGGGCAGAAGGGAGGAGGCGCAGTCGGGCACCCTCCCCTCCTCGGTGAGAAAGCGTTTGAGCCGCCCGCCCGAGACGAGCTGGTTCTGCATGCGGGAAAAGGAACGGGAGAGCTGGGTGATGTGCGAGACGATCTTGGTGACGTAGGTGGTGGCGGCAGTGAGCATGCCGATGTGGATGCTCCCGCTGAGCGCCAGAAGAACGGTGATGATGACCGTCCCTACGTAGGCGGCCTGTTGGAAGCCCGCGAAGATGCTCTCGTACTTTGCCGTGAGTTTCACCTCTTCCGTTTGCAGATGAAAGACCTTTTGGTTGTCGCGGTCGAATTTCTTGAGTTCGGTCCCCTCGCCCGCGAAAGAACGGACGATGCGCACGGCGTCGATGTTCTCCTGCACGGTGAGGTTGATCTCCGAATACCCCTCCCGAATGGCGCGGAAATGCTGCCGCGAGAGCTTGAGATAGCGGGTGAGCGCAACGGCATAGAAGGGCGCAAGGCAGACGGGGAGAATGAGGAGGTAGGGATTGAAACTTGCAAGCATCACCACCGAAAAGACGAGCACGCAGATCGAATCGAAGATGTTCATGGAAATGCGCGAATACATCTCTTTGAGGATGATGGTGTCGCGGTTCATGGTGGTGAGAAGTTCGCCGATGTTGTAGCTTGAAACAGTCTCCTCGTCGAGGGAGAGGAGTTTTTCGTAGGTGGCGGCGCGAAGGTCGCACTCCATGCGCAGGCCGCACCATTGAAAGGTGACATTTTTGAGGTAGAGGAAGAAAATGCGCACGAGCACGAGCCCCGCAAACACCCCCGCCACAACGCCGAATAGCTGCCAGCTGCCCATTTCGCCGAAACTGCCGCGAAAGAGGAAGGCGAACCACTCGGTGTCGTCCACCACGGTGCCCTCGTCGAAGCTGATGATGTAGTCGATGATGCCCGCGGAGAGCAGAGGAATGAGGATATCGCAAACGATGGCGATAAAGGAAAAGACTTTGGCAAGGAGAGAGAGCGGCAGATACTTCTTCCAATATTGAAAGCCGAATTTAATGATGCTCATATGGACCTCCTTGCAGGTGTATTTTATCACGTTTGCGCAAGAATGACAAGCAATTGGATAGATAAATGATTGAAATATGCTCTTGCGGTTTCATTCGCCCGCCCCGCGCGTTCCGCGCGGGGCGGGCGAGTAAGCGGAACCTCCTTCATTGGAGGGGGACTTAAGGGGGTGGGCAGAAACGCGATCACCCGCGTCATTCCGAGCCGTAAGGGAAATTACGAAGTCCGACACGGCAATTCCCCGAGGGAATCTTGTTACGTCCAAGCGCGTTAAACCGTGCCCAAACGTACCAAGATGCCTTCGCGGACTTGCTAAAACGAACTGCGTAAATACATTCGGCTCAGCATGACGCTTTAGAGCAGCCTCGTCGCCGCCCACCCCCCTACCCCCCTCCTGAGGAGGGAGCAAACAGAACCCCCTCCTGAGGAGGGGGTTGGTCATAGTTAGGTGCTCTTGTCCCCAATAGAGGGAGCCGAAAGCTCGTTTGCAATTTGGTTACTGTGCGTTTTTAGCAAGCGTCCATGTCCCCGGTTCGGAATTCGGAGTGTACGTCCAACCTGCAGGCGCGTTTGCCTGCTCGGTGATTTGGGTGTGACTCTCTATGGAAGTGCCGTTATATATCTTATCCGAGGAGTTATCGAACACATTGTTCGGGCGTTCGCTGTAAATTGTCGCTTGGCGGGCACCTTGGTCGTTTGCATACGACCCGTTAAAGTCGCAGCTTGCAAAGTCAACCGTTACTTCACAGTGTGTGCCGTATGTCGCCTCATTGCTTCCGTACATAAACCCGATTTCTGCCCAAGTAGCATTATGCTTCGAAGCGTCGGCGGGCTGCCCCGTCGTGAAGTGTACGCCTGTGAGGAGTACGTTTGTCGCCTTGGCAAGAGAAATGCCGCATTTGCCGTAATTACGGATCGCAACGTTTTTAATGGTAACCTTATCCACGCCGTGGAGGTTGATCCCGTGTCCTTTAAGCCCGTAGACGATGCAGTTTTCCATGAGGAAGTTCTCAATAGTATTTTCGTTGTTATTGACTTCGGTCACCTTGATGGCGGACACATTTTCGTCCGTGCTCGTCGTTTCGAAGACGAGGTTGCGTACCGTGACGTTGTCTGCCCCGACCTCGAACGCCGCCTGTCCAGCTTCGCTGTATTCGCCCGCGTCGATGATGGTGAAGGTCGTGGGGTCGCGGTCCTCGGCACCGCCGTAAGACGGGTCAATGTTGGGTGTGCCCGAACCGATGATCGTGACGTTGGGAACGAGAATTTTGAACTGCTCGAGCGCAGTCGCAACGTATCTGCCGGGGGCGAGATAAATCGTCGCAGCTTTCAACCCGCCTTCATCGTTGAGGTCGTTGATCTCGGGAAGCGCGGTCGCAAAGGGAACATATTCGGTATGCCCGCTGTCATGAACGAGGTGAAGAATCAGCGTAATTTGTTTATATGTATTGTCCGTATAAGTGAGGTTGGGCTCTCCTGTGGTAGCCGTGCGGGAGCCGCCGACGATGACCGTCTTGGCGTTTACGTTCTTCAAAGTGTGAAGCTCCACTTCGTCGATTGTCACATTTTCAATCGAGCAATCCTGAATAATGTTGTTCGTGTTGGCTTCGCCCGCAATGCCGCCCACAAACAGTTTGCCGTGATTGGCCTTCTGATACGCTGCGTCGGCATTGCATTTGATCGTGCCGTTCTTATAGGAACAATTTTTAAGTGTGCTGCCGTTGATGTAACCGACAATGCCGCCGACCTTTCTTGTGCCCTCTACGTTAACTCCGTCAACGGTCAACCGCTCAAAAGTATGTTGTCCGTCTGTGAAGCCGATGATGCCGCCAACGTTGTCGCCTTCGAGATTGCCTGTGCCGTCTCCCAAAATAATTCCCTTGATCGTGCCCGTACCTTCGACCGAGCAATCAGTGACAGTCGAATAGTACGCTTGACCGACGATACCGCCGACGTCGTAGTGTCCCTTGATGTCGATCTTGCCCGTGAGATGGCAATCGGTGATGGTGATGTTGCCCGTTACGTCACCGACAAACGCACCAATGAGCGATTTACCCTCGATGTAGCAATTTTCGATCGTGAGCCCCTTGATGGTCGCGTTGCCGATAGCGCCGAACAAACCAACCCCGTTGTGCCCCGCTTGTCCCTCCTCGTGTTCATCGTTGATGAAGAGGTTGGAGATCTTCTTCTTGTTGCCGTCGAAGGTGCCCGCGAACTTGTGCTCGTCCACGCCGATGGGGTCGAAGGGGGTCGCATCCGACTTGGGCTGTCCTTGCGCGTCAAGAAGTTCGAGGTCGATGCTCTCCATGAGCTTGACGGTCTTTCCCGCAAAGTTGTTGCGGTCTTCGTCGCTCTCGCGTTGGAAGGCATAGAGCCCGTCTTTTCCGCGAATTTCGTAGACTTCGGACTGCACCTCGTCGCCGTATACCGCCACATGGACGAAATCCTTGCTCTCGACCGCAATTTCCACGGTAAGGTTTTTGATGTTGTTGGGGTTGGCTACGCCCTTAAAAATTCCCGCGCTCTCGCCGTTTTCGTCTACTTTATAGTTGGTGATCTTGTGGTTTTGCCCGTCGAAGGTTCCCTCGAAATCTTTGAGGGGCTCCCAATCTTCGAGGTCGGTCACGTCCACGTCTTGATCGAGATATACTGTCTTGTCCTTGAAGTGGCCGAGCCCTTCGGAAGACGCCTGTTTCAAAAGTTCTTTCAATTCGTCGGGAGTGCTGATGTGGAACTCCGTCCTTTCTTCCACGGTCTCGTGGGAAGAGCCGTTCACAAGAAGCACCCAGCCGCTCTCTTCCAACACAAAAATGCGATAGCCCGTATATTCGTCAAAGGCGTCGTAATAGCGGAAGTAGAAATCGCCCACTTTGGCGTCGGCCAATTCTTCATTTAGACGCGGTGAAACATCGCCGTAATACCATGTCGCGCCGTCCTTGCCGTCCTTGCCGTCTTTTCCGTCTTTTCCGTCTTTGCCGTTGGTTCCATTTGTACCATTGGTGCCGTTCGTGCCGTTGACGCCGTCTTTTCCGTCTTTGCCGTCCGCACCGTCGGCCCCGTCTTCACCGTCCTTGCCGTCAGCGCCGTCTTCACCGGGGTCCCCTTTGTCGCCCTTGTCGCCTTTTTCTCCCTTCTCGCCGTCCTGTCCGTCAGCGCCGTCTTTACCATCGACGCCATCCTTGCCATCCTTGCCGTTGGCACCGTCTTTCCCGTTGACGCCGTCCTTTCCATTCACGCCGTCTTTGCCCTGAAGGGACTGCAGCCACTCTTGCTCGGTGCCTTTGAAGCCGTTTTCCACCGCGATGTCATACGCGCTTTCGCCGCATGCCGCAAGTCCGAAACTCATGGCAAGGGTCATGCCCACCGTTGCTACCGCGATGAAAACCTTCCGCAACTTTTTGTTCATCTTTTTTCTCCTTACAATGTTTTTTTTCGCTCCGAAATTATTCTATCTTTCAGCACGAAATTGAAAACATTATAACACTATAGTTTAAGTATGTCAACACTTTAGATAAAATTTTTTAGGGTTTTGCGGTTAAAATATAAACTATAGTGCAAACTTGGGAGGCGCGTATGACCGCACAAGAAGTAGGCGAGCGCATTCGATATTTTCGGGAAAAAAAGAATCTTTCCAAAAACGCTTTGGCGACCAATGCAGGCGTTTCCCCTACCTACGTCTATCAGGTAGAACAGGGGCTGAAGTGCCCCACGGTGGAATACCTCGGGTATCTGTGTTGGGGGCTGGGCATCACCTACCTCGAATTTTTTTCTTACGGAACGGACTTACATCAGAAGGATAAACTTGCCTATCTCACGCCCGAGCAAAAGAAACTTTTGAATGACTTTTTGAACGCTCTATAAAAAACGCTTGCAAAAATTTTTGTTTTAGCGTATACTGTTTTTGCTGTGATAGGCGGGGAGTTAGCGGTGCCCTGTATCTGCAATCCGCTATAGCAGAGCCGAAC
>CANQPO010000025.1 GCA_947625695.1 uncultured Clostridia bacterium
AATCCTGTATTGCGGGGACTGCGGGAGCAAAATGTATATCCGCAGACAGCACAGCCGCCCCGACAAGGACTACTTCATGTGTTCGATTTACAGGAAGAAGAAAAAAAGTCTTTGCTCAGCCCATTTCATACAGAGCAAGGTCGTTGAAAAGCTCTTGTTAGAGGATATTCGCCGCGTCACAAAGTATGCACGGGAGAACGAGCAGGAGTTTCTCAAAGCCGTAAACAAGCGTTCCGAGCGGGAAATGCAAAAACTTCAAGCCGAAAATCAAGCAAACCTTGATAAAGCGTTGCGTAGAGTGAGTGAAATTGATATAATTATAAAGAAGCTCTACGAGGACAACGTGACGGGGAAAATTTCCGACGAACGCTTTGAAAGGCTCACCGAAACGTATGAAGCCGAACAAGCCGAATTAAGCAAGACGATAGACTTCTTGAAGAAAGAAATCTCCGTCAATCGGGACGAGGGCGAAGCGGTGACAAAGTTCATGAAGTTGGTACGGAAGTACAGCGACATTCAAGAGCTTGACGCGGAAATAGTACGGACTTTCATTGAAAAGGTTTACGTCTATGAGGCGGTAGAAATCGGCGGACAGCGAGAACAGCAAATCAAAATCATCTATAACTGCGTTGGAGTTGTAGAGATTCCAGAAGAAAAAAGTATGGCGGCATAGCCGTGTGCTATGTCGCCAACAAAAGAAAATGAAAATTCCCTATGCCTATTAAACAGGCGTTCTCTGGTTGTAGCGGGTTGACTTCTGTCACCATTTCAGACAGCGTGACCGAGATTGGCAAGGGCGCATTCGTGGGTTGTATCGGGCTAACTTCGGTCACTATTCCCGACAGTGTGACTTCGATTGGCGAGAGAGCGTTCTCTGGTTGTAGCGGGTTGACTTCTGTCACCATTTCAGACAGCGTGACCGAGATTGACAAGGGCGCATTCGTGGGTTGCGACAATCTTAAAAACGTGCATTTTGAAACTCCGAACGGGTGGGAAGCGGGAAGCATATCTCTTTCGGGGCTCAATAATCCCGCACAAGCCGCCGAATATCTGACGGATACTTACTGTGGATATAATTGGGAACGCGGGTGAGAAAACGCGTAAACGAAACCCCCTCCTTGGGAGGGCACCCTTGGCTCCCCTGTAGGAGAGCTGTCACCGCAGGTGACTGAAGGGTTCTCCGAGAACTTGTCAAAACCCTTTCCCCCGCTGCGCGGGTACTTTCCCTAAAAGGGACAGCAAGGTGGTGAACGCGAAACCCCCTCCATTGGAGGGGGACTAAGGGGGTGGGCTTCAACAACGTCAGCCCCACCACCCGCTACGCGGGAGCCTCCCCCTTGAAGGGGTAGGCCTACAGAACTTTCTTAAATGTCATGTCGAGCGGAACGCAGTGGAGTCGAGACATCTCTACCATATTATCATAAGGCAAGATTTCTCCACGCGCTACGCTTGGTCGAAATGACGTTATTTAGAAGCGCGAGACAATAGAATCGTCGTGGCGGGTGTAATTTGCATCCGCCACGACGATTTCAATTATACAAATTCCCGCCCGTTACAACATTCTTACGTATTCGGGAAGAGAGGTAAGTTCGCTGTCCGTTTGGTAGGCAAAGTAGGAATAGAGGAGCCGAAGGGCACGTTTTTCGCCGTCCCGCGTGCGCGAGGGAGCCTCAAAGCCGAGCGCCTCGCGAATGACGTAATACGTACCGACGCTTGCTGGAGTGCCCTTCTCCAAGGAAAAGGAGCCGCTCTCCATGTTGAAGAAGAGGGCGCCCACCCCCCTACCCCCCTCCATGGGAGGGGGCGATGTTTGGGGTTCTCTAATAGAGGGGGAATTGCCCACCCCCCTACCCCCCTCCATAGGAGGGGGTAATGTTGAGGTGGCCCCCTCCCCTACCCCTCCCCCACAAGTGGGGGCGGGCGAGTGTGTGGGGGTTTCCCCACGAGTGGGGGCGGGCGAGTGTTGGTTTTCCGAAAAAACATCGGCGCGGAGGGGGTAGCCCGCAAGGCGCAGGGCGGTGAGTAAAAATACGATCAGCGGGAACGCCGCGTCCTCCGTGCACATCCGCGAAAGAGCGGAGACCGCGGATACGAGCATCTCCCCGCCCGACATCTCCTCGTACATCAGCTTATCGCACGCCTCGCACACGACCGCCGCCGCATAGTACTTTTCCACGTCCTCGCGGAGGGGGAAAAACCCATCGTGCAAGCTCGCCGAGGTGACGGTGTGCCGCCCGCTCTTTTCGGCGAACACATACTCCGCAAAACAAAAAGGCTGCGCCGCAAACTTGAGCCGCGCATTCGCCTTTTTCACCCCCTTCATGCAGGCGCCGATCTTCCCCCGCTCTGCGGTGAGAAGGGTCACCATCTTGTCATTTTCGCCGTAATCGACTGCCTTCAGCATGAGGGCGTCCGTTTTAAAGTCCATATTCAGTCCTTTAATTGTTTGTATAACATATAATAGGTGGGGTTGCCCGTCTCTTCGAACATCGCCCACGCGATCTCTTTTGCGCTCCGCGGTTTGCGGAAATCTTCCTCTTTCATGAATTCCCCCTTTCTTTCAGTTTGGGAAGAGAAGGGGGAAATATGCGCTTATTCCGCGCCACTGTAATATAGGTGTTTGGCCGCCCGCCCCCGCGCGCGGGGGCGGGCGGCTCCTTTTATTCTTCTTCCTTTACATAGCCGAGCTCGCGGAGCATGCCGCCTCGGTCACGCCAGTCCTCGCGCACCTTGACGTAGGTCGTTAAAAACACCTTTTTGCCCAAAAATTTTTCCATGTCCTGCCGCGCAAAGGAGGCGACCTCCTTGAGCGCCTTCCCCTGCTTGCCGATGAGAATTGCCTTATGGTTCTGCTTTTCGCAGACGATATCCAGATTCACCTCGACGACGCCGTCCTCCCGCTCCTCGAAGGTGTTGATGACGATCGCCACGCCGTGCGGGATCTCCTTGTCGTACTTGAGCAGAATTTTTTCGCGCATGATCTCGGAGATCATAAACCGCTCGCTCTTGTCCGAAACGACCCCTTCGGGGAAGAGCGGTTCGCCCTCGGGAAGAAGGGAAAAGATCTCCTCCTCGAGCTTTTTGAGGTTCTTCCCCTTGCGCGCGGAGACGGGATATACGTCCGCCGTGATCCCCGCGTCGAACAGCGTTTTGACGTCGGCGGGAATGCGCTCCTCGGGCATGATGTCGATCTTTGTATAGGCGATGAGCATGGGAAGGGAGAGCGCAGAATACTTTTTCATGAGCGCGATGTCCCCCTCGGTGACCCCCGCGTGTCCGTCGTGAACGAACAGAATGACGTCCACGTCTTTACTTGTGTTCTCGGTGGTGCGCATCATGAGCCCCGTGAGCTCGTTGCGCTGTTTATAGATGCCGGGCGTGTCCGCAAAGACGATCTGCCCCTCCTCGCGGTTCAAAATGCCCAAAATGCGGTCCCGCGTGGTCTGCGGTTTGGGCGAGGTGATGGCGATCTTCTCCCCCACCAGCACGTTGATGAGGGTGCTCTTTCCCGCGTTTGCTTTGCCGATGACGGCGACTGTTCCGCTTCTCATTCCCGTTTCAACCCCAACTTTTGCATGACCTGTTCCTCTTTTTCGCGCATCTCCTTGCGCTCTTCCTCTTTTTCGTGGTCGTACCCCAAGCAGTGCAGTACGCCGTGCACGGCGAGATAGCAAAGCTCCCGCTCATACGAGTGCCCGTACTCCTCCGCCTGCTCTCTTGCCCGCTCCTTGCAGATGACGACGCTCCCTAAATAGAGATGCGCCCCCCGCCTCAAAATGCCCTTCCCCCCGAACGGTTCGAGACAGTCGGAATGCTCGGCGGCAAGAATGGGCTTCCCTGCCTTGAAGTTGTCGGCGGGAAAACTCAATACGTCTGTGACTTTATCCACGCCGCGCTCGCGCGCATTGAGGGAACGGATCTCCTCCTTGGAGACAAACACAAGCTCCAAAAGGAGGGGAATGTCGCTCTCAACAAGCCCGTTGAGGGCCTTGCAAAGCGCCTTTTGTTCCCCCTTGGAGAGCCCTTCGCAGTCGAGGCGGAAGTTACTTTTCATCGCTCTCTCCCGCTTCGTCCTTGACGACCTCCTTCGCGCGGTTGAAGCGGATGGAGGGATATTTGACCCTGTGATGGTGCACGCCCGAGAGCGCGTCCACCAAAGTCTCCTTGATGGTGGTGAGCTCGCGCATGGTGATGTCGCAATCGGCGAACTGGTCGAGGTCCATGCGCTCTTCGATGATGGAACGCACCATTCTCTCCACGCTCTCGGGGGTCCTCTCCTTCATCGAGCGGGTCGCCGCCTCCGATGCGTCCGCGATCATGATGATCGCCGCCGTCTTACTGTGGGGGGTGGGCCCGAGATAGGAGTAGTCCTTGATGTTCGCGTCCCCGCCCGAGAGCCGCATCGCCTTGTCATAGAAATACTTGATGGGAAGGGTCCCGTGGTGCTCGCGCGCGACGTCCGCGATCTCCTTGGGCAGCCGCGCCGCGATCAGAAGATCGTAGCCGTCCGTCGCATGGGAGCGGATGATGTCCGCCGAGAGCTCGGGGGTGAGCTCGTCGTGCAGGTTGTATCCCGATTGGTTTTCGGTGAAGCAGTCGGGCTGCTTGAGTTTTCCGACGTCGTGATAGTACGCCGCCGCACGGGCGAGCTCTGCGTTTTCACCGATGGCGATCGCGCAGGACTCGGCAAGCTGCGCCACGATGAGGGAGTGGTTGAAGGTGCCGGGCGCCTCCGTTCTCAGCCGCTTGATGAGCGGCACGTTCGCGCTCGTCAGCTCGCGCAAACGGAATACCGTAAGGCGGTTGAAGGTGAATTCGAGCACGGGCAAGAAGCAGAGGGTGAGCGCGGAGGAGAGGAAACAGCCCAAAATGCCGTAGCCCGCCGAGGCGACGTAGGCGATCCAATTGGTCTGCGCCTGCACGTTGAATGCGGGGAGTTCGAGAAGGAGAATGATGATGACGGTGGGAATGGAGACGAAAGTGCCGAGGAGGAGCATGCCGCCCCGCGTCTTCACATTGGCCGCCGTGAGCACGGCAAAGGTGCCGCACACAAACCCGAGCATGAGCGAGAAATACACCTCCGCCTGCACGCCGCTGTCCGCCATGCCGGGGAGAGCCGCCAGCCCCGCTCCCGAGGAGGCGAAGTTGTCCGCATACGTATCAATGACGAAGATGAGGAGGGAGAACACGAAGTTCAGAAGGATCGCCTGCCTGCGGTTGAAGAGGAAGAGACTTAAGAGCGCAAGCAGCGCCATCGGGCGGGCGAACACGCTCACGAACCGCCCCATGAGGTAGCACACGAGCACGGAAACCGTCATGAGCGCAAAGATGAGGAAGGCGTTCTTCGCCTGCGCCAAGAATGCCCTGTCCTCGAAATAGTAATAGTAAAAGATGATGTAAAAGAGGAGCAGTACGCACACGCAGAGGGAGAGGAAGCGGGAATAGTCGTTGGCAAAATAGCTCTTCCACCCCAGCGGATTGTTGATGACGATCATCAACCAGATAAAGAGAATAAACACGACATAGCACAGCGCGAACACAAGCGCACTGCGCACGAGTTTCATTCCTCTTGCAGGTTTCACGTTGTCCGTTTTCATCTCCTTTCTCCTTTGTTCTTTTTCTGTTCGTCCTTTTCATAGGCACGCACGATCCGCATGACGAGCGGGTGGCGCACCACGTCCTTTTCGGTGAGGGCGATGACGGCGATCCCTTCCACGTCCTTCAAAATGGTCACCGCCTGTTTGAGCCCGCTCGTCTTGCCGTCGGGAAGGTCGGTCTGCGTCAAATCGCCCGTCACAACCATCTTGCTCCCCTCGCCGAGGCGGGTCAGAAACATCTTCATCTGTTCGCGGGTGCAGTTCTGCGCCTCGTCTAAAATGACAAAGGCGTTTGAAAGGGTCCTGCCCCGCATATAGGCGAGCGGCGCGACCTCGATCGCCCCCTTTTCAAGCAGCTTTGCATAAGTCTCCAGCCCGAACATCTCCTGCAGAGCGTCAAAGAGGGGGCGGAGATAGGGATCGACCTTTGTCTGCAGGTCCCCGGGCAGGAAGCCGAGCTTTTCGCCCGCTTCCACGGCGGGGCGGGTGAGAATGATCTTCTCCGTCTCCTTGCTCTTGAAGGCGGCGACGGCGAGGCAGACGGCAAGGTAAGTTTTTCCCGTGCCCGCGGGTCCCACGCCGAAGGTGATCGTATTCTTCTTGATCGCGGTGACGTAGTCCTTTTGTCCGACCGTCTTGCATTTTACGGGCTTTCCGCGGGAGGTGACGGCAACGATGTCCTTCATCATGCCGCCAAAGTCCGCGCTCTTCCCCTCCTTTGCAAGTTCGAGGCAGTATAGAAGGTTGCCCTTGTCGATGTTCTCCCCCGCGTCGAGCAGGGAGAGAAGGCTCTCCACGACCGCCGCGGCGATCTCGGCATGTTCCCCCTCGAAGGAGATCTTCGTCCCGTCCACATGGGCGGTGAGCCCGAGCTCGCGGGTGATGAGGTTGAGATTTTCGTCAAAGACTCCCAATATCTTGGCAAGCCTGTCCAGCTCGCCCGTTTCTACCGTAACGTTTCCCAAAATAGTTCCTCTCAATAAAAGTTGAGCGCCGCCGAGCGGAATGCCCTGCCCGCGACAGAATATCCCCCCTCCGTTTGGGTGAAGGTGAGAACGCACTCCTCGCCGAAGTCGAGAAGGGCCTGCGCCCGCGCCTGTTCCTCCGTGCCCTCGTACTCCGCCGAGACGGGATAGGAGACGGTGACCCGCGCAATGACGACGACCTCATGCTCCTCTTCCCCGTAAGTTGCATACGGCTGCACGACGGCCTGCCCCGCGGTTACCTCCTCCCCCACTTGCACACACGGCGTGCCGCGGAGAACGGCGAGTTCTTCAATTCTCCCCGTCACGGGGGAGAGCAGAGGAACGCCCGAAAGAGGGGTTCGCTCGTCTGTCACCTCCACCTCCACGGTGAGGATGCCGCCCGAAAAGCGCATTTCGCAAAAGCCGACATTGGGAAGAGAGAGCACTTCCGCGGTGAACGGGGTGAAACTCGGCGGCAATGCCGAGAGCGGCTTTACCCCCTTTTCGGAGAGCGCGGCGCGCACTTCCCGCTCGTAGTATGCCCCGCTCCCCACCACCTCGATACGGAGGACGCGGCTTTGAAAGCCCGTCACGCAGAGGGCGAATAGGAGCGCGCCCACAAGGAGCCCGACGTGCGCGAGACATTTTTTGTACACAGAAGCAAGTCCGCGTTCGCGCACCTCAACGATATTATAGCACGAACCGCGCAAAATTGCAAAAACTTTTTCGAGGTCTTTGCGGGCAACTTCGAAGAAGAGCACGTTTTTTGCCTCTCTTTTCAGGGCGGTGACCGTTATCCCCTCCCGCGCGAGTTTGTCCGCTGCCCGCTCCGCGCTCAACGAAGTGAGTTTTATGCGCACTCTCCCCCACTTGTGCAAAAATTTCATAGTTTCTCCACCTTGAAAATTTCGCCCTTGACGGCGGCGTCTCCCCCGCCGTATTTGCCGAGGGAGAGATCTCTCCCCTCCACCCTGACGCCCCCCTTTCTGCCGCGCAAGACGACAAGAGAATCGGTGAAGGTATCGAGCCGTTTGACGTTTTGAAAGTACCCGCCCTGCCCCTCGACGACGGTGTATTGGACGCCATTTCCCGCCTCCGCCCCGAGGGACTTTGCGATCTCCGCAAAAAATCTCATATTCCCTATTTTATGCGCATGGTGAGCGGAAAATAACGGGATAAAATAAGGAACTCCCTCCGTCGAGTGAGTTCCGTTTGCCCCCTTCGTGGGAGGGGGGTAGGGGGGTGTCCTTATTTCTAAATAATGTCATTTCGACCGAAGCGAGCCCCGCGAGCGAAGTGGAGAAATCTCACATTATTATAATGCGGTAGAGACCCATTCGACTCCGCTACGCTCCGCTACTTCGTCGCAGGCTCCTCGTGCCGCCCTTCGGCAACATAGAACGTGCGGGCGGGGCAGGGTGACATTTGGGAATGGGTTCGGCTCCACACACCTGTTCTAATTACGTCACCCTGAGCCTGTCGAAGGGTGTCCGCATTATAATAAGGACATGTTTCGACTCCACTGCGTTCCGCTCAACATGACGTGATTTTGAAATGGCGTTACGCGACCCTTGGCTGCCCCTTGAGGGGGAGCTGTCACGAAGTGACTGAGGGGGTGTCTTGTTACGGATCGCAACCACCCCTTCCGCCTCCTTCGTCGGCGCCCCCCTCAAGGGGTGGGCAAGGGGCGTCGCCTCTTGGGGGAGGCGAGAAAAAGATGGGTTTGCATACCGCGGGCGGGGCGCAAATTGCGCCCCGCCCCGTTTTAATCATCCGAACTAATAACCACTTGAATTTATATTTATAAAATATCAGTAGGGATATCTATAAAATCATTTGGATATCTCTTTATGATTTTTCCACTTTCATCATAAATATAAATTACTTCGCTTCTTTTTATACAAACAAAGTTGGCTGTATAATTGTACAGTTGCCCCACTTCATCTAAAAATTTTCCATTTTCATTATAAGCATTTACCCGATTTTGCTTTGCATTTTGCACTGCTATTACTATCACTTTTATTTCTCCTTATTGTTTATTTTTTCGGCGGAGCCGATTTTGCTGAATTTAACCGCGCTTTTCCCAAGCATATGAATAGTTAGACTTAAGCAATTCTGCCGCGCCGGCAGGATTGTTCAGACCTTGCATAAGTTTATAATTATAATACCAATTACTTGGATCGTTAAATATAACGTTTTTCAACCCGCTACAATTATAGAACGCATAACTTCCAATCGAAGTCACGCCGTTGCCAATCGTGACAGAAGTCAACCCGCTACAATTATAGAACGCATGACTTCCAATCGAGGTCACGCCGTTGCCAATCGTGACAGAAGTCAGCCCGCTACAATCCTCGAACGCACAACTTCCAATCGAGGTCACGCTGTCGGGTATATTGATTGAAGTCAACCCGTTGCAACCATAAAACGTATAAGCTGGAATTTTTTCGACATTCTTTCCAAAGGTTACACTGCTTAAATTTTTGCAATTCTTGAAAATGGAATAACCAGACGACCCCGCGCGGGTGCAATTTTCCGCATTCCAAATAACACTTTTGAGCCCGCTACAATCCCCGAACGCAGAACTTCCAATCGAGGTCACGCCACTGCCAATCGTGACAGAAGTTAATCTGTTGCATTTATAGAACGCATGATCTCCAATCTCAGTCACGCTATCGGGAATGGCGACTGCTCCCTTGATTGCTTCGGGTATTAAAATGATTTTTGTTTTCGCTTTATCATACAATATGCCGTCTTGGCTGCTAAATATCGTGTTGCCCTCGTCAACAACAAATTTTTCCAACCCGCTACAACCCGAGAACGCATAATCTCCGATCAAGGTCACACTATTACCGATTGTGACAGAAGTCAACCCGCTACAACCCGAGAACGCATCCTCTCCAATCTCGGTCACGCTGTCGGGAATAGAAACGCTCTGCAACCCGCTGCAACCATAAAACACATAATCAGAAATAATCTTTACATTCTTGCCAAACGTGACCGTTTTCAGATTGGTACAGCCCTCAAAACTAGTAACATAATATAGGTCGCCTGCAGTACAATTTTCCGCATTCCAAACTACGCTCATCAAACCAATGCAATTCTTAAATGTGCAAGTTCCGATCGAAGTCACTTTTTCGGGAATCGTAACGCTCTGTAAGCTACTGCAATCCTCAAATGTACTCCCACCCATCAAAGTCAAAGACGAAGGCAGAACAACTTTTTGCATGGAGTTACAGTTATAAAAAGCTCTATAGTCGATTTCTTTCAGCCCTTCGCACAAGAAAACCGTGCGGAGCATTGTTTTGTTTAGAAACGCCTCGCGCCCTATCGTTGTAACGGGGAAAGAGTTGATATACCGCGGAACGACGACCGTGGTGGCAGTATTATTGTTAAAACGAGTGATCGTTGCTTCTCCATAGTTTACAGTATAACTGAAATCATTCATTCTCGACGTAATATTCCGCCCATAGATCGCGGAAGGAGCGGAGTAGGTCTCCTCGCCCGTCAGCGGTTCGTTATACCCCTTGTCCGCATACCAGCCGTCGAAATAGTTTTTCAGTTCGGGGTCGGATGTCATGTCCTCGGGCTTTGCGGGAAGTGTGATCTTATACCCCTTTGATGAGCTTGTATAGAGGGTCTCCGTCAAGGCATTGTCGATATAGACCTTGACCTCGATCTGCTTCTCGGCGGGCTTTTCGGGCTCCGTGGGTTTGTCCGGCTTTTGTTCGCCGCCTTGGGCGCCGCCCTGCTCTTCGTCGGGCTTTTGCGTGGCGCCTTGGTTACCTTGTGAGCCTTGGGTGCCTTGGGTGCCGCCGCTCGGGTCGGTGATGGACGGGTCGTTGCCCGTTTCATCGCTCTTCTCGCCGCACGCCGCAAAACCAAACGCCATGCACAGGGTTGTTATAATTGCCAAAAACACTACCAAAACTTTCTTCATGAGAAATTCCTCCGTATAAATTGATTATATTCTAATAATAATTAGAAGTCAAGTAAAAACACTAATTATTATTAGAATGATTTTTATGGAGGAGTTTAGCAGGACGCTGTTTGCGGAACGTTTGAAGGAGTTGCGCAAGGAAAAAAACATCGGACAAAACGCTCTTGCAAAGGGGCTCGGTTTGAGCAACGCCTCTATCAGTTATTGGGAAACGGGCAAGCAGGTACCCTCGGCGGAAGTGATTTATAAGCTCGCGCGGTTTTTTGACGTGAGCGCCGACTTTTTGCTCGGTTTGAAAGAAGATTATTGAATTTTTATGCTGGCGGGGCGCTTCTTTTACGAAGCGCCCCGCGGCCTTCATTGCTCGTCATTCCTCCCTCGCTGTTCTGATAATGTCATTTCGACCAAGCCGCTTTGCGGCGCGTGGAGAAATCTCGCCCTATGATAATTACGTCACCCTGCCCCGCCCGCACGTTCTATGTTGACTAAGGGCGGCGAAGTAGCGTAGTCGAAGGGTGTCCGCATTATAACAAGGACATTCCTCGACTGCGCTACTTCGCCTTCGGCTCGTGTCGCGCTTAGAGAAACAGAACTTCGCGCGGGACGGAATGACGTGATTTGGGAATGGAGTTCTGTTCCCCCTTGGCTGCCCCAATCTGTCATTTCGACCCGCGCTTCTAAATATGTCATTTCGACCGAAGCGAGCAACGCGAGCGGAGTGGAGAAATCTCACCCTATTAGGGCTTCCGAAAGAGATTGCAAAGCAAGATTTTTCGGAAAGAGGAGCCGCCGCATGCAAATGGAGCTTTTCGTAAAGAAAAGCGCGAAAAGCGTGCGTGCGGCGACGAGGTAGAGATGTTTCGACTACGCTTCGCTCCGCTCAACATGACGTATTTGGGGCACAGTGTTCTGTTTTCCCTCGCTGTCACTTTTAGGGAAAGTGGCATGAGCGAAGCGAATGCCGAAAGGGTTTCTAAAACCCCTCAGTCACTTCGTGACAGCTCCCCTATGAGGGGAGCCGAGAAAATAAGGCGCCACCTCCCCTGCCCCTCCCCCGCGCGGAACGCGCGGGGGAGGGCGAGAAAAAACCCTCCGATAAAGGGGCAAATAAACTTAAGAGCGCCTTCCGTGAGAAAGACGCTCTTTTTTCTTTTGTTCATATCTTTTGTTTTAACGCAAAATTACAGCTCGGCGAAATACTTGATGGTGCGGACCATCTGCGAGGTGTAGGAGTTCTCGTTGTCGTACCAAGCGACGACCTGGACCTGATAGGTATCGTCGTCGATCTTGGTGACCATCGTCTGGGTGGCGTCGAAAATGGAGCCGTGGGTCTCGCCGATGATGTCGGAGGAGACGAGCTGTTCTTCGGTATAGCCGAAGGAAGCGGAAGCGGCGGCCTTCATAGCGGCGTTGATGCTGTCCTTGGAAACGTCCTTGCCCTTGACGACTGCGACCAAAATGGTGGTGGAGCCGGTGGGAACGGGAACGCGCTGAGCGGAGCCGATGAGCTTGCCGTTGAGCTCGGGAATGACGAGACCGATTGCCTTCGCTGCGCCCGTGGAGTTGGGAACGATGTTGATCGCAGCGGCGCGCGCTCTTCTCAAATCGCCCTTTCTGTGAGGTCCGTCGAGCACCATCTGGTCGCCCGTGAAGGCGTGGACGGTGGTCATGATGCCGCTGACGATGGGATAAGCGTTATTCAGCGCATACGCCATGGGCGCGAGGCAGTTGGTGGTGCAGGAAGCCGCGGAGATGATGGTGTCCGTCGCCTTCAAAGTCTTTTCGTTGACGCCGTAGACGATGGTGGGCAGGTCGCTGCCTGCGGGAGCGGAGATGATGACCTTCTTCGCGCCTGCGTCGATGTGCGCCTGGCTCTTCGCCTTGGAGCAGTAGAAGCCCGTGCATTCGAGCACGACGTCTACGCCGATCTCCTTCCAAGGAAGGTTGATTGCATCCTTTTCTTTGTAGATGGTGATGGTCTTGCCGCATACGGTGATGGTGCCCGCTTCGTCGTCCGCCGAGACGGTATCCGCATGTTCATATCTGCCCTGTGCGGAGTCATACTTCAAGAGGTGTGCGAGCATGGTGGGGCTGGTGAGGTCGTTGATGGCGACGATCTCATACCCTTCCGCGCCGAACATCTGGCGGAACGCGAGGCGGCCGATGCGGCCGAATCCGTTGATTGCAACTCTTACATTTGCCATAATAAAAAATCCTCCGATATGGCTTCCCTTTCCGAGACGCCTATTTTCACGCTAACATTCTAACACACTTTTTTTTGTCCGTCAAGATTCTTTTGGTAAATTTTTCTTTTTTTGTATGACTTGCAACGCCGCATCCGACAAAATATCGCCGAAATGTACAAAAAACGGAGAGCAGCGGCAAAAAAGCGGCGCATAGCATAGCGGCGGAGGTAATGTTATGGAACTTTCTTTGCTCCCCGGAAAACCCGTCCTCTCCCGCGAGGGAAAGGCGCTCGGGTATGTGAAATGCGCATACGTATGCAAAAATTTGAGCGAACTTAGCTGTCTTGTCTGCGTGGACGGCGAGGAGGAGGAATTTATTCTGCCCGCAAAGGAGCTCGTCTTCTCCGAGGAGGGGGTGTGCGCGGGAAAGGCCCGTCTCAAGGCTCCTTCGGGGGTCCCCTGTCCCGTGGGAAAGGCGGTATTCGACCGCGCGGGACGCTATCTGGGGCGGTGCAGCCGCTTCGATACGGAGGGCGCGCTCTCGGTGTGGAACGGGGGAGAGAAAGTCCTCCCCCTTTCCCGCCTCTCTTTGGGGGACGCAGTGATCGCAACGCTTCCCGCGCAAGGCGAGAAAAAAACGACCCGCACTGCGCAAAACGCAATACAGGTCGGCAAAAAGGAGAAAAAAGCGGACGTTGAGCCGCCCGAGCAAGACGGGTTCGGCGTGCTCGGAAAGCAGGTGAAAAAGCCCGTTGAGGGGGTTGCCGTATGCGGTGAGACGGTGACGCCCGCCACCTTGAAGCGGGCGCGGGAGAACAACAAGCTGCTCGAGCTCACCGCAAACACCCTCACCCAATGAGGTTTTTCCGCCGCTTTATGCGCCGTAGCGGGCGCGGTACTCCTTCATCGCGGGGAGGTATTCTCTCCCCCCGATGATCCCCTCTTCCATGGCCTCTATGATGTCCTCCGCCGTGACGATGGCATAGACGGGAATGCCGTAGGTCTCATACACTTCCCCGACGGCAGACTTCTCCCCCGTCCCCTTCTCCTGCCGATCGACGGAGATGATCATGGCGGCGATGTTGACCTTGGCCTCCTGTTCGAGCTTGGGCAGAATTTCGCGGAACGCCTTGCCGGAAGTCATGACGTCCTCGATAATGCAGACGCTGTCGCCGTCTCTAAGGGGGCTCCCCACAAACAGACCGCCCTCTCCGTGGTCCTTTGCCTCCTTCCGATCGAAGCAAAAGCCCACGTCCACGCCGTGGTTGCGCGCAAGCGCCGCCGCGGTGGAGACGGCGAGCGGGATCCCCTTATAGGCGGGCCCCACGAGGGTATCCGCCTTTATCCCGTGCGCAAGATAGCACTCGGCGTAATATTCCCCGAGCCGGGCGATGGCGCTCCCCGTGCCGTACTTTCCCGTGTTGATGAAATAGGGCGCCTTTCTGCCGCTCTTCAAGGTGAAGTCCCCGAAAAGAAGCGTCCCGCTTTCCACCATGAATTGAATAAACCGTTGTTTGTAATTGAGCATACGCCCTCCTCAGCCGTTCATTTTTACCGCGCCGATAAGCTCGGAAATGCGCTCCACGCCGTGGAAATCGCACCATTTTTGCAAACCGTCTATGATTTTGGGGCAGGCGAAGGCGTCGGTGAAGTTCTGTGTGCCCACCTCGACGGTGGTCGCGCCCGCCATCAAAAATTCGATCGCATCCTCGGCGCAAACGATCCCGCCCATGCCGACGACGGGGATATTCACCGCGTGGGCGGCCTCGTACACCATGCGCACGGCGATGGGTTTAATTCCCGCGCCCGAGACGCCGCCCGTGTTGTTTGCAAGAAGGGGGCGCCGCCTTTCGACGTCGATGACCATGCCCGTGAAGGTGTTGACGAGGGAAATGCCGTCCGCGCCGCCCCTCTCCGCCGCCCGCGCGTTCTCGGCGATGCTCTCCACGTTGGGGGAGAGTTTGACAAGGAGAGGGGTGCGCTTCAGGGCGCTTTTTGCAATACGTGTGACGTTTTCCACGTTCTCGGGCCTGACGCCGAGCGCCATTCCCCCGCACTTGACGTTGGGGCAGGAGATGTTGAGTTCGATAAAATCGACCAGCCCGTCGAGCCGCGCGCAGATTTTTCCGTAGTCCTCCGTCTCCCGTCCCGCGACGTTTGCGATGACGCGGGTCTTAGCTTTCAGCCAAGTTAAATCGTGCTCAATGAAGTGTTCTACCCCGGGGTTTTGCAGCCCGACGGCGTTGAGAATGACCCCGCGGCTCTCCGCGATGCGGGGCACGGGGTTGCCGAGGCGGGGCTCGAGGGTGAGGCCCTTGGTGCACACCCCGCCGAGAACGGAAATATCATACAGTTCGTCAAATTCCCGTCCGAAGCCGAAGGTGCCCGAGGCGGGAATGACGGGGTTTTTGAGTTCCACGCCGCACAAATTTACCCGAAGATCGCTCATAAATTCACCTCGCCGATCTCGAACACGGGGCCGTCCTTGCAGACGCGGGCGTGTTCCCCGTTCGTAAGCTCGCACACGCACACGAGGCATGCCCCCACGCCGCAGCCCATGCGCTCTTCGAGGGAGACAAAGGTGGGGATATTCCGCCCCGCCACCGCGCTTTTGAGGGCGCGGAGCATGGGAGTGGGACCGCAGGAGAGAATGACGTCGGGCCTCACTCTGTCGATGTTCTCCATAAACGCCTGCACGGCGGTGCCGCGGTAGCCGACCGACCCGTCGTCCGTTGCGACGACGAGCTCCTTCGCCCGCTGCATTTCATACTGCATACAGAGCGCCCCTTTGTTGCGGAAGCCCATATAGGCGTAAATTTCCTTGGTTTCGGCGTATTCTCGAATGGCGGAGATGAGGGGGAAGATCCCCACGCCGCCGCCGACGATCGCGACTCGTTTCTCCTTTTCGGCGACAAAAAAGCCGTTGCCGAGGGGGAGGAGGACGGAAATTTTCTCGCCGCGAGAATAGCCGGAAGCGAGCCGCCGCGTCCCCTCTCCCTTGATACGATAACAGACGGTGACGCGCTCCCCCTCCGCCTTACAGACGGCAAGGGGACGGCGAAGGGGAAAGCCCTCCACGCCGACCATGACAAACTGCCCCGCCCGCACGGGAGGCGTCTCCTCCGCGCCGAAGGTGAGAGCATAAATTTCCTCGGCGATTTTTTTATTTTCGAGTACGGTGGCCGTCAGTTCGCGCATATTTCCCCCAAGACGGACTTTAGGTCCGCCCGCATGTCGAGCGCCGCCGCCCGCGCCGCTTCGAAGTAGCTCCCGCCCCGCTTTTTGTAGGCGCACAGGATCCCGCGGGAGTTGTTGACAATGCCGCCCATGCCCCCTTCTAAGAAGCAGTTTTTGAGCATTTCGGCGTTCCCGCCCTGCGCGCCGTACCCGGGAATCAAAAAGAAGGTGTGAGGAAGGCGGGCGCGCAGAATTTTCGCTTCCTCGGGATAGGTCGCCCCGACCACCGCGCCCACGCGCGAATAGCCGTATTTGCCGCAACTGCCCTCTCCCCACTTTGCAACCATGTCCCCCATGCACTCATACACGGTGCGCCCGTCCTCAAGGCGGAGATTTTGCAGTTCGCCCGAGGAGGGGTTGCTCGTTTTGACGAGGACGAAAATACCGCGATCGTTCTTTTCGCATTCTTCGAGAAAGGGAGCAATGCCGTCCGTGCCGAGATAGCCGTTGACGGTGAGAAGGTCGCAGCAATCTTCCTCGCCCAAGAACGCCTTTGCGTACTGCGCCGCCGTCGCGCCGATGTCGTTCCTCTTTGCGTCCGCGATGACAAAAAGCCCCCGCTCCTTTGCGTAGCGGCAGGTCTTTTCAAAGCAGGAAAGGCCGAAATGGCCGAGCGCCTCGTAGTAGGCGACCTGCACCTTGACGGCGGGGACAATGTCGTACACCGCGTCGATGATCTTTTTGTTGAATTCGAAAACCGCCTCCGCCATGCCCTCCGCGCCCGAGACATGCTGCATTTCCTCGGGCAAATAGTCGAAGGAGGTATCCAGCCCCACGCAGGCGGGGTTTTGGGTCTTTACGATCTTTTCGATGAGGGTATCTACGATCATGCCTTGTTCCCCCTTGCAAGCGAATATTTCACGTCGCCGTCCACGACGGTATAGACGACCTTTCCGAACACCTCTCTCCCGCCGAAGGGGGTGTTCTTGCCCTTGCTGACAAACTCTGCGGGGTCGATTTTCCACTTTTGGTTGAGATCGACGATCGTGAGGTCTGCGGGCGCGCCGACCTTGAGCTCCCCGCCCTCCAAATTCAGGATATGCGCGGGATTTGCGCTCATCTTCTCGGCAAGCTCCGAAAGCGTGAGCGCGCCCGTCTTGACAAGTTGGGTGTAGGAGAGGGCGAAGCTCGTCTCAAGGCCGCTGATGCCGAAGGCGGCGAGATCGTATTCCACCCGCTTGTCGTCCTCATGGTGAGGGGCGTGGTCGGTGACGATGCAATCGAGCGTGCCGTCTTTGAGCCCCTCTATGATTGCAAGGCGGTCCTTCTCCTCTCTGAGCGGGGGATTGACCTTGGTATTCGTGTCGAACGTTCGGATGACGTCGTCGGTGAGGGTAAAGTAGTGCGGGCAGGTCTCGGCGGTGACCTTCACCCCCCGCGCCTTTGCTTCGCGGATGAGCTGCACGCCGCTAAAAGTGGACACATGGCAGATGTGCACGGGCAAATTGAGGCTCTCGGCAAGGCACAGCTCGCGGGCGATGACGACGTCCTCCGCGGCGCGAAGGCTCCCCTTGAGGCCCGCGACCGTCGCATTGTACCCCTCGTTGACCACCCCGCCGCTTGCAAGGGAAGCGTCCTCGCAGTGGCAGAGGCATTTGAGCCCGAAGTCGCTTGCATACAGCATGGCGTTTGCCATGAGCTTGGTATCGGCAACGCTCTTGCCGTCCTCGGAGAGGGCGACGATCCCCGCCGCCTTCATACCGCCGATCGCGGCAAGCTCCTCCCCCTTCTGCCCCTTGGTGATGGCGCCGATGGGGTGCACTTTGCACAGCCCCACTTCGCTTGCCCGCGCCTTGATGTAGGCGACGACCACCTTGTTATCGACGACGGGGTTTGTATTGGGCATGCAACAAATTTGCGTAAACCCGCCCTTGACGGCGGCGCGGCTCCCGCTCAAAATGTCCTCTTTCCTTTCAAAGCCCGGCTCGCGCAGGTGGACGTGCATGTCGATGAGCCCGGGGAAGATGGTATACCCCGTGCAGTCTATCTCGTCCCCTTCTCCCGCTTTGCCGATGGCAGAAATTTTTCCGTTTTCCACAGTGACGTCCGCGCGGACGACCCCGTTTTTTAATACCACTTGGGCGTTTTTGAAGATCATACGCTACCTCCCGCAAGAAGGGACAACACCGCCATGCGCACCGAAAGGCCCGAAAGGACCTGATCTTCGATGTGGCTCTGCGCCCCGTCTATCACGCCGCTCGTGAGCTCCACCCCCCTGTTGACGGGACCCGGGTGCAGGACGAGCGCGCCCTTTTTCGCAAGCGACAACACTTCCCCGTCCACGCCGTAATATTTTGCATACTCGCCGAGGGAGGGAAAATTGCCCGCCTTCTGCCGCTCGAGCTGAATGCGAAGCCCCATCACGGCGTCGGCCCCCTCCACCGCCTCCTCGCGGGAAGAGCAGAGAACGGCGCCCTCCCGCTCCAACCCCTCTGGCATGAGGGTCTTGGGGGCGAACAGTCTCACCTCCGCGCCCAATTTCGTGAGCCCGTATAAATTGCTCTTTGCAACGCGGGAGTGGCGAATGTCGCCGAGTATCGCAACCTTCAAACCCTTGATCGTTCCGAGGTGTTCCTTTAGGGTGAGCATGTCGAGAAGGGCCTGCGTGGGGTGCTCGTGAATGCCGTCGCCGCCGTTTATAACGTGCGCCTTCACCGTCTCGGCGAGAAGCTTGGGCGCGCCGCCCATGGGGTGACGGATGACGATGACGTCGTTTTTCATCGCGTCGAGGGTCTTGCCCGTGTCGATGAGGGTCTCCCCCTTCTGCACGGAGGAAGTCGCCACAGAGATGTTGACGGTCTCCGCTCCCAAATACTTTGCCGCGAGCTCGAAGCTCGTGCGGGTGCGGGTGCTGTTCTCGTAGAAGAGAATGACGACCGACTTTCCTTCGAGCGCGGAGAATTGTTTTTCTCCCTTCTTTAAAGCGGCTTTGAAGGCGAGCCCCAAATCGAGAATTTCCCCGATCTCCTCCGCCGAGAGGTCGTATAGTCCCAATAGATCTTTTCTGTTCACGGTGTCCCCCGTTTTATTGAATTTCCGTCAAGGTGAAGTGCAGCTTGTCGCAAGAGGTGAGATAGTAGGTGATGCCGTTCTTTTCGCAACGGAGAGGGAAATACCCCGCACCGTGCAGATGCCCGAACACGACAGTATTCACGCCGTTCTCCTCGAAGAGGCGGGTGAACACGGTGTCCTCGAGCTTCGCCCCGAAGGGGGGATAGTGGATGAGCGCGATGAGCGTGTCCCCCTCCTTTTTCACTTTTTGCACCTCTTTGAAGGCGAGCTTGAACCGCTCTCCCTCGCGAAGATAGAGCGCCATGTCGTGCTCGGTGAAGTCGGGACTTGCGGGGCATGTCCACCCGCGCGAGCCCGCGATGACGTATTTGCCGAGTTTGATGCAGTCGTTCTGAAGGAAATGGAAGGTGTCGTCGGGGGCGGAGGCGCGCACGTGGGAGATGGCGTTCCACCAAAAGTCGTGATTGCCGCGGATGAATACCTTCTGCCCCTTCAAGGGCGCAAGAGATTTGAGGTCGAACACCCCCTCCTCGAGGTACATTCCCCACGAGGTATCTCCCCCGATGAGCACAATGTCCTCGTCGGAGACTTTTTTCTCCCAATCGTCTTTGATTTTTTGAAAATGCCCCTCCCAGCTCGGCCCGAATACGTCCATGGGCTTGTTCATGAGCCCCGAGAGGTGCAGATCGCTCACCGCAAACACCTTCATACCGAAGGCATTATAGCATAAACGCCCCAACTTGGCAAGCGTTCGGAAGGGGTGCCGATAGAAACCCTTGCTGTCCCTTTTAGGGAAAGTACCCGAACGCAGTGAGGGGGAAAGGGTTTCGAAAAACCCCTCAGTCACTCGCAAGCTCGCGACAGCTCCCCTATGAGGGGCGCCAAGTTGTGCCCCCCTCCCCTACCCCTCCCCCGCTTGCGCGAGGGCGGGCAAAAACGCACTCCCCCTTGCTGTCCCTGAAAGGGAAAGTACCCGAGCGAAGCGAGGGGGAAAGGGTTCTATCAAGCTCTCTTAAAACCCTTCAGTCACCTGCGGTGACAGCTCCCCTACAAGGGGAGCCAAGGGCGTGCCCTCTTCAAGGGGGCAGCTTTTTGCCGTCTTGACAAAAATTTCCCAAAAGTTTATACTTTTGGTGAGTAATTTTCGGAATTCACTCGTCTTATTTGCGTAGGAGGTGCACGATGACAGACAACGGTGAAAGTAGCTACCGCCGCTATCTGCAAGGCGACCCCCATGCGCTCGAGGAACTTGTGCGTACATACAGCGACGGGCTCACCCAATACGCCTATCTCTATGTGCGCGACTACGCTACCGCCGAGGACGTCATGGAGGAGTCCTTCGCCGCGCTCATTGTAAAGCGCAAACGGCTTCCCGACACCCTGCACTTTAAGGCGTATCTTTATAAGATCGCCAGAAATAAGTGCCTCGATTATTTGCGCTCCAAAAAGCACACGGAGCTCCCCCTCTCGGGCTATGAGGACGCCCTCGTCCGCGAGGATACGGAGCGCACCGCAGTCAACCGCATGCGGGACAGGCAGGTGTTCAAATGCCTTCAAAGGCTGCCCAAGGACTACCGCGACGTGCTCTACTTCGCTTATTTCGACGGCTACAAGATCGCCGAGATCTGCGAGATGACGGGCAGGAACCGCAAAAAGGTGTATAACCTCCTCGCGAGGGCAAAGGCCGCCCTCAAAGAAATTCTTATAAAGGAAGGATTCGGCTATGATGACCTATGACAATTACGACAGACGGGTAGATAAAATTCTCGAAAAGGCGGATGCGGAGAAGAAGCGGAGGAAGAAGCGCAAAATCGCGCTTATCTCCTCCCTCTCCGCCGCGGCGGCGTTTCTTCTTGCCCTCAATTTGACCCTCTTTGTGCCTTACACCGTCGGCGGGTACGACATTTCCGCCTATGAGGGGAGCGAATATTACGCCCTCATGGACGAGATCGGCTCCCTCAACTGTTCCAAGCCCCGCAGAACGAACAATTTGCAAGAACTCGCGGAAGTCGTGCTCGCCCCCCTCTTCGGCGGCGGCTACGCCGCACCCGATATGGCGGGCGACTCCCCCTCGGGCGGAACTATCGTCGAAGAGGACCCGTCCACCTCGGGCAACCAGTCCTACGAGGAAGTGACGAACAACCAAGTTGAGGGCGTTGTGGAGGGCGACCTTTTGAAGCGGAGCGATAAATACTTCTACTATCTGAGCTATGCCTCCTCGCACGATCATCAGGGCGACGTCCTCGTGGACGAAAACGGCGAGCCCATTTTGGACGAAAACGGCGACAAACAGGTCTTGCCCGACTACACCGACCCCTCCAAGCTCATCCTCAATATTTACACCGTTTCGGGCGAAAAAGTAAATACGTATGCGATTTCGGACGAGGATCCCTATGCCTACAACAGCTACGGCCTGCGGCGGGAGATGTATTTGACCGAGGACTGCACCAAAATTCTCATCCTCGTGCCCTACTTCGATAAGGACGTAAAAGCCCTCTTTACCCGCATTCTCGGCATCGACGTTTCCGACCCCTCCTCTCCCCGCGAATTTGCGCGGACGAGCGTCTCGGGCGATTACGTCTCCTCCCGCCTTGTGGGGAATACCCTTCTTCTCGTCAGCAACTTTACGGTGAGAAGAGACCCCGACTTTGCCCAGCAGAGGCAATATCTTCCCGCGGTGGACGGCGAAGTTCTGCCCATGGAGGACATTATTCTGCCCGAAAACCCGACAAGCGCGCGCTATACCGTGATCACTTCCTTTGTAGCGGATACCCTTTCCTCAAACGACTGCGAAGCCTACTTCGACTTTTCGGAGGAGGTGTACGTCTCGGCGGAGAACATCTACACCACGCGGTCCTATATCAAGGCATTTGCGTTCGAGTATGAGGTACTCAACGGTCCGGACAAATACTACCGCAACATGACGGAGATCGCCCGCACCGCATACGACGGCACGAGTCTTACCTACTGCGGCGAGATGACGGCGTTCGGCGCCATCGTCGATCAATATTCCCTCGACGAGCACGAGGGGGTGCTCCGCGTCGTCACGACGGAAATGGATCTCAGTTGGCCGACCTGCAACCTCTACTGTTTCGACATTTCGACCTTCGAACAAATTGCCGCCGTGGAGAACTTTGCGCCCGAGGGCGAGAGCGTGAAGTCGGTGCGCTTCGACGGAGATACCGCCTACGTCTGCACGGCGAAGGTGACATACTATGAGGTGACCGACCCCGTGTTCGAGTTCGATCTGAGCGACTACAGCCACATCACCTACAAGGACACGGGCACCATCCCGGGGTACTCTTTGAGCCTTATCAAGTTTTTCGACGATACCCTGCTCGGCATCGGCTATGGAGACGGGTTCGGCGAACTCAAGATAGAAGTTTACGCCTCGGACGAGGACAAAGTGACCCCTCTTTGCGAATTCAAACTGGCGGCGGCGTTTTCCACCGAGTTCAAGGCGTACTTCATCGACGCGGAGAACGGACTCATCGGCCTGCAGATCGACGCGGACGGCAGGCACAAGAGCGGATATCTTGTGCTGCGGTTCGACGGCTACAACCTCGTGGAGCTCATGACGGTGGAGAACGTCGGCACGTATTCCGACGACGCTCGCGCCTGCCTGATCGGCGACACGCTCTGCATCTTCGGCCACACCACCACCGGCGACTGTGTTTTGAAGATGGTTGAGGTGTGAGTTTCACCACCCCCCCCTTGGCTCCCCTTGTAGGGGAGCTGTCGAGCGCAGCGAGACTGAGGGGTTTTCTGAGAACCCTTTCCCCCTCACTACGTTCGGGTACTTTCCCTTTCAGGGACAGCGAGGGAGAGCGCAACCCCATTCCAAACACGTCATTCCGAGCGCAGTCGAGGAATCTCTACCATAGTTTTTATAATGTGGGATTTCTCCACGCGCCGCAAAGCGGCTTGGTCGAAATGACAGATTGAGAACCGATTGGAGTTCTTTTCTTTGTCTCCCCCCAACTCGTTGGGGGGAGAGTGGGGAAGGGGGCTCTTTATACTCCCCCAATCACGTCATGTTGAGCGGAGGCGTAAGCCGAAGTCGAAACATGTCCTTATTATAATGCGGACGCCCTTCGACTACGCTCAGGGTGACGTAATTTAGAACACGCCCCACACCCCTACCCCTCTCCCACGGAGAGGGTAAAACCCCACGAAAAAACCTCCCGAAAACGGGAGGTTTTGATTTACGCTTCTTGAACTTCTTCGATGACTGCCTGCTTTTTGTCTCTGCCCAAACGCTTGAAACGGACAACGCCGTCCTTCAAAGCAAACAGGGTATCGTCGCCGCCGATGCCGACGTTCTCGCCGGGATGGATCTTCGTGCCGCGCTGGCGGACAATGATGGTGCCCGCATGCACGAGCTGGCCGTCCTGCCGCTTTACGCCGAGGCGCTTTGCGTTACTGTCTCTGCCGTTGTGCGAAGAGCCGGTACCCTTTTTATGAGCGAATAATGCGATAAAAAACATTTTTCTTTCTCCTTTTTTGAAAAATTCTCGGGCAAATGCCCCTTTGCAGCCGATCAGAGCGTGATGCTCTCGATCTTGACCTGCGTGAACGGTTGACGGTGACCTTGCTTTTTGCGCTCGTTCTTCTTGGACTTGTACTTAAAGACGATGATCTTTTTGAACTTATCCTGCGCTTCGACTTTTGCGGTGACTTTTGCGCCCTCGGCTTCCTTGCCGACCTTCACGCCGTCGTCTCCGCCCACCATGAGCACGTTGAAAGTGACTTCGTCGCCCACATTTGCCTTGAGCTTTTCCACTCTCACCACGTCGCCCTCGGAAACCTTATACTGCTTTCCGCCGTTTTCGATGATCGCGTACATTTTCTGTACCTCCTTATAGGTCTCGCAAGGCGTCTTAGGCGGCTTGCTTTTTCAAAGCGCTTTGTGCCCGTCCTTAGCGGCTCATTGTCCAATTTATCACAGGACAAGAGAAATGTCAAGCGGTTTTGCATAGGAAACGCAAATTTTCTCAAACTATCCTCAAAAGGAGAAAACTATGGCTTTGAAAAAGAGCGAAGAAATTCTTTCGGAAATCCACCGCAACTGCCAGCTTGCGCTGCAGTCCATTTCGGACATCCTGCCCGAGGCGGAGGACAGCGACGTGAGAGAGGAACTTTTGCGCCAGCATGACGAATACGAGCATTTTTGCGGGAAGGCGGCGATTCTTGCAAAGGACAAGAACATCGAACTCAAGGACCCGGGGCCCATCAAAAAGGCGATGATGTGGAGCAGCATCAAGATGAGCACGATGACAGACAACTCCCGCGCGCACATTGCGGAGATGATGGCGCAGGGCACCGTGATGGGGATCACGGCGATCAAGTCGAGCCTTGCGGACATGAGCGACGAAAAAGAGGACGAGGACATCCGCAAGCTCGCCGAGGACGTTCTGCAAATGGAAGAACGCTTTGAAGAGATTTGGAAAAACCTGATCAAATAGTTTCGCACAATTCTTTGCTCGTGCCACCCCTTGGCTCCCCCTTGGAGGGGGAGCTGTCACCGCAGGTGACTGAGGGGGTGTCACTTCGGAAATAATTGTGCGAGGAAACCTTCCTCCTGCATCAACCGAGTTGCTCTCTCACTCGCTATGCTCAAACAACAAGCCGCAGGTATGCGGCAAATTGGGTGCGCTGCCGCAGGGGAACCCTGCTCCGCGCAGTGATTATATTCACGAAAAAGCTTTTGCTTGGGCAAAATCTTTTTCCGTGAGGAAATTGGCGGGTGCGGTTTAACTTAAGTTGCTCTCTTGTTCGCGTTGTCGGACAACAAGCCGCAGGTATGCAACAAATTGGGTGCGATGGAAAAGCGTAGTTTTCCAACGCGCAGCAATTTGGGAAGCCCACTTGGCGCCCCTCATAGGGGAGCTGTCACGGAGTGACTGAAGGGTTTTTGAGAACCCTTTCGGCTCACTGCGTTCGCCACTTTCCCTAAAAGGGACAGCAAGAGGAAACTGTGTGCAATCAAAACGGCGGCGCCGAGGGCAGAATGCCCTCGGCGCCGCAAATTATTTCTCTTCCCTCATTCACCCACAAAGTTCAGCACTTCTTCAAAAATTTTGTCGGGGGTGACCACCGTTTTGAAGCGCGGCGGCTTGTAGCGGAGCGCTTTCAGACTCTCGGGCACCTTCATCGCCGTGATGAGATGTATGCGCTTGATCCCCTTGAAGCTGTCCTTTACATCGTTGCCCGTGAGCGCATAATACACCGCCTGCGGGAACTTATAGGGGCTCGCCGTGCTGACGACCACCATGGGCCGCTGTTCGGCGCCCACGTCCTCCGCGCGCTTGCGGCAATAATTCCGCGCCACGTGCATGGCGACCCCCGTGTGCGTATCGAGCGGATAGTTGAACTCCTCGAAAAATTCATACACGCACTCCACGGTGTCCTCTTCGCCCGCATACCCCGCGAAGAAGGTACTTGCGAGCGCCTTCAGTTCCTCGGCGCGGATGGAGTACCGCCCGGGGCTTGCAAGCGACTTCATGCGCTCGACGGTGAGCGCGCTGTCCCTGCCCGAGATTTCAAAGAGAAGCCGCTCTAAATTGGAGGACACCAGAATGTCCATCGAAGGCGACATCGTGCGGAAGAAGGCTCTCTTTTTATCATACGTGCCCTTGTTGAAGAAGTCGGTGAGCACGTTGTTGCGGTTGGAGGCGCACACGAGGGTGCCGACGGGAAGCCCCATGCATTTTGCATAGTAGCCCGCCAGAATGTTGCCGAAATTGCCCGTGGGCACGGCAAAGTCCACCCTGTCGCCCATTTGAATTTGCCCCGAGGTGACAAGGTCGCAATACGCCGAGAAGTAGTAGGCGATCTGCGGTACGAGCCGCCCGATGTTGATGCTGTTTGCCGAGGAGAGCAGGACCCCCCTCTCCTTGAGCTTGTCCGTGCACTCCTTGGAGCGGAAGATCTTTTTCACCGCAGACTGGCAGTCGTCGAAGTTGCCCTTCACGCCCACCACGTCAACATTCTCCCCATCCTGCGTGACCATCTGCATTTTCTGCATTTTGGAGACCCCTTCCTCGGGATAGAACACGGCGACCTTGATACCCTTTGCGTCGCGGAAGCCCTCGAGGGCGGCCTTGCCCGTGTCCCCGCTCGTCGCCGCGAGAATGAGGACGTCCTCTTTGATGCCCAAAAGGTCGCAGCTCTTGCGCAGAAGATAGGGCAGAACGGTGAGCGCCATGTCCTTGAAGGCGCAGGTGGGCCCGTGGAAGAGCTCGAGAATGAAGAGCCCCTCCTCGATTTTAACGAGCGGCGCGGGGTCGTCGCTTTCGAATTGGGAATAGGCGGCCTCCAGCGCGTGCAGGAGCTCGTCGGGCGGGAACTCGTCGAAAAATTTTGCGATAATGAATGCGGCGCGCTCGGGATAGCTCATCTCAAGCATGGCATTCAATTCTTCTGCGGAGACGGACGGAATGACTTCGGGGACGAACAATCCGCCCCCGTCCGCCATGCCGCGAACGATCGCCTCCGCGCCCGAAACGGGCGTACCGCCTCTTGTGCCGATGAATTTCATAATTCCTCCATATTTTTTCTACGCCTAAACCGTCCCGACATGCGGGACGGCTTACTATGAAAATTTTTTTTCGAACGATATTTATGCGCCCCTGTGGGTGGGCCTTGTTGTCCCCCGCAACGCGGGGGAAAGTACCCGAGCAAAGCGAGGGGAAAAGGGGGGACGGCTCCCAAATAAGAGAATAAGATGCCCCCTCTCCCCCGCTGACGCGAGGGCGGGCATGAATGCTGTACTAAATCACTGCGCGTTGGAAAATCGCCATTTTCCATAAGCGCACCCAATTTGCCGCACTCTTACGGCTTAGTGCACAAGCCGAGCGAATGAGAGGGCAACTTTGTTGATGCAGAAAGAAGGTTTCCTCGCACAATTATTTTCGACGAGCCCACCCCCTTAATCCCCCTCCAATGGAGGGGGTTCTGTTGGGACGGCTGCGCTCCTCCGCTTGAGGTTCCCATCGGCGAGGAGCAAAGAATTGCGCGAACCTAAAATCACTTGCGCGAGCAAAACCACGCTTTTGCGCTGCGTGACAACATTTGTTGCACTCTTGCAACTTCTTGCAAGACAACGCGACCGCGAAGATAACTAAGTTAAGCCGCGCGCGCAAATTTCCTCACGGAAAAAGATTGCGCAGCAAGATTTTTCGTGAACTTCTCAGATATATTTCTTCGCGAAGTCGGGGAGTTCCTCTTCGGCGCAGCTGCAGGTGATGTAGAGCTGCAGATCGCGCATATCGGCAACTTTTTCGAGCATGTAGAAGATCTGCGCCATGTCCTTGATGGCCTTGCCCGCAATGCGCGCCACGCCGTCTACGAATACGTACTCGTTGTCGTAGCTGCCCGCGATGACGCCCTTGATAAAGCCGCAGAGCGCGTCCTCGCCCGCGATCGAATAATCGGTAACATCGATAAAACGTACCTCGCGCTTCAGATCGTACATATAACGCTTGGTGTCGGTGATGAAAACCAAATGCCCCTTGGCAACGGCCACCGCGTCGTTTGCCGCCGTGATGATTCTCTTCGTTTTTCCGCTTCCTTTGGGTCCGCAAATGATTTTGATCATGATTACCTCCTGATGCGCCTAAATAGCGCCTTTGATATTTCTATTGTAACAAGTTTCGGGCAACTTTTCAAGGGGTTTTTGAAAAATTTTCCCTCAATTTATGATAACGATTTTAATTTTGCTCAAGAAAGACTCATCAAAAAGGCGTCGATGCGGTCGAGCCCCTCGAGCATATCCCGCATGGAAAGGGAATAGCTGATCCGCACGCAGTCGTCCGCGCCGAACGCCTTCCCGGGGACCACGGCGACCTTTGCGGCGTCCAAGAGACAGTCGGCAAAGTCCACCGAACTGTTGATCTGCTTGCTGCCGAAGCTTTTGCCGTACACCCCGCCCACGACGAGCATGGCATAGAACGCCCCCTCGGGAATGATGACGTACACGTTCTGCATGTCCGAAATGCGCTCGATCATTTTTAGGCGCCGCCGCGAGAAGCGGGCGACCATCTCCTCCACCGACGCCTCGGGCGAGTTGAGCGCCTTGAGGGTCGCATACTGCGCGATGGTGTTGGGGTTGCTCGTGGCGTGGCTCTGGAAGGAGTCGATCGCCTTGGCGACGTCGGGGGGAGCGGCGAGGTAGCCGATGCGCCAGCCCGTCATGGCATACGTCTTGGAGA
>CANQPO010000026.1 GCA_947625695.1 uncultured Clostridia bacterium
CTCGACGATAAACGCACCCCCGTCTCCGAGAACGACATTCCCGACATTGTGGCGCGGTTCCATAACCTTGCGGCAGAAGAGAGCCGCGCGCGCACCGAGCAGTCCTTTTGGGTGCCCAAAGAGGAGATCATTGCAAACGATTACGACCTCTCGGTCAACAAATATAAACAGACGGAATATGTGCGGGAGGAGTACCCTTCCACGCAGGAAATTCTGACCGACCTCAACGAGTTGGAGCTTGACATCACGGCGGGTCTTGCCGAATTGGAGGAATTGCTGTGATAAAAGTAAAATTAAGTGATATTTGCGAAATACAGGCCGGCGGAACACCCAGCCGTAATATTACTGAATACTGGACAGGCGGAGAAATCCCGTGGGTTAAAATAGGTGATTTAAAAGAGAAATACGTATCGCATACACAGGAAAGTATAACCGATGATGGACTGCAAAATTCTTCCGCAAAATTGTTTCCTAAAGGTACAATTTTATATTCAATATTTGCGACATTGGGTGAGGTGGCTATATTAAATATTGATGCGGCAACAAATCAAGCGATTGCAGGACTAATAATTAAGGATAATAATTTAAATGCAGATTTCTTGTATTACTATTTAATATCGAAAAAGAAAAAAGTAAATGAGATGGGGCGTGGGGTTGCGCAGAATAATATAAATTTGAAGATGCTTCGCGACTTTGAAATTGAGTTACCAAGCTTATCCCAACAAAAAAACACCGTAGACAAATTTAATCATTTACTAAATTTAATCCAAAAACGAAAAAATCAACTCGAGAAGTTGGACCTGCTCGCCAAAGCAAAGTTTTATGAGATGTTTGGATGCGCGAAAAACGGAAACGTGAAAGGTAAACTCGTCCCAATCGAAACGGTCGCAAAAGAATTGTTTGCAGGCGGAGATAAACCCTCGGATTTTTCCGCAATACAAACTGCAGAATATCCTTACCCTGTGTTTTCCAATGGAGAGCGCGATAATGGATTACTCTGTTTCTCTCGCACCTACCGTGTCGGAGAAAAAGCGATAACAATTTCCGCGCGTGGAACAATCGGCTTTATTACCATCCGAGACCCGTTTTTTACCCCCGTTGTTCGCCTTATCACATTCATTCCGAATGATAATACCAATATTGTTTACTTAAAGCATTGCTTTATGCAGTTGGAATTATCTCAAACAGGAACAAGTCAAGGACAGCTGACGGTGCCGGATTTTAAAAAAGCGATCATTCCTCTGCCCCCTATAGAACTGCAAAACGAATTTGCCCACTTTGTAGAGCAGGCCGAAAAAATAAAATCGAAAATCAAACAGAGCCTTGAAAAACTCGAACTCTTAAAGCAGTCCCTTCTGCAAAAATACTTCGGATAAAGGAGAGGTAAGATGAATTTGTTTGCTGACTTGACCTTCGATGAAATTCGTGATTTGTGCCGCTCAAATATTGAAGCTTTCGAAATATGGGCCAGAAAGCTCATAGATGCTAAAATGACCGAAAAGTATGGAGAAAACTTTGTAGAAGCAAAAGACACACACGACGAATTTATCTTAAAAAAAGGGTTTCGAGAACGCATTACAAGCATGCGGGCCAACGAACCCGAACGGTTTCCCCGCCTCGTGGACGCTTTTTTCGCTGAAGATATTGAATATATCCTATGTCATCAAGCGTTTTATAATGAACTATTCAAAGAAGCATTGGATTATATCTATCCGCAAGGGCGCGAGGAAGCGCGTGAGTTTTTGAAACGGCTTGTCCCTATCCGCAATGCGCTTTCTCACGCCAACCCAATTTCCACGCGTCAAGCAGAACAGGCGGTTTGCTATACACATGATTTTATTGAAGGCTTAAAACAATACTACAAGGATAAAGGTGAAGAAAAAGTGTGGAATGTACCGAGAATTGTTAGCATAAGAGATTCCGTCGGAAATAAATTTGAAAATCCAACGGATCAGCATGGAAACGCATCAATTTTTTCCTGTTCGCATGCCTTTCGGTGTGGAGAAGAATATAGCGTTGAAATTGAGGCAGATCCATCTTTTAATGTTGACGACTACCAAATTAGTTGGAAATATAATAATCATGATTTGGAAGAGTTTGATAATATATCTGAAGTAAAAATAATTTTTAGACACAGCGATGTCGGTGAATATTCCTTTTTGCACTGCACTGTTGTTTCCAATAAAACCTGGCATAAATATCGATCTTACGATTGTAAAGTTAGTATTAGATTGCAAGTATTACCGCCCATCGAGGTAAATCAATGACAAACTTTGACTTTCTGAAAAATGAAGAAAAATTTGCGTCGTTTGCGGATGTGGCGATCAATGCAGAGAAGATCTTCCATATCGACGCGGAGGCGTGTGCGCTCAACTGCCGCCGCGCGGCGGAGTTCGCCGTAAAATGGATGTATTCCGCAGACTTGGAGCTTGAAATGCCCCCTTACGACAATTCCTTTGCCGTGCTCACGAGCGGCGAAGCCTTCCGCGGGATCGTAAAGCAGGACAATATCCGCCGCCTCGACTATATCCGCCGATTGGGCAACAACGTGGCGCACAAGGGCAGATCGGTCAGCCCCGACCAGGTTCGGCTGTGCCTTGAAAATCTCTTCTACTTCCTCGATTGCGTTGCCTATCTCTATGCCGATGAGTACGAGGAAAAGGAGTATGACCGCACTCTGCCTGATATGCAGAGCGAGCCCGTTCCTACTTCCGAGCCCGAGATCGACGTAGAGGCGCTCCTTAAAGAAAACGCCGCGCTCAGAGAAGAGCTCTCCGCAAAGCGCGAAGAGCGGGGAAAGACCTACTCTCCGCCCCCCAAGGAGCCCTCGGAGTACGAAACGCGCACCAAATACATCGACGTCATGCTCATGGATGCGGGTTGGGAACGCGGCAAGAATTGGATCGACGAATATCCCCTCCCCGGTATGCCGAACGCCTCCGAGATCGGCTTTGCGGACTATGTGCTCCTCGGCGACGACGGCGTTCCGCTCGCCGTGGTGGAAGCGAAAAGGACGTGTGTGGACCTCTCGGTCGGGCGGCGGCAGGCGCAGCTCTATGCCGACCTTTTGGAAAAGAAGTTCGGGCGGCGCCCCATCATCTTCCTCACCAACGGCTTTGAGACGAGAATTTGGGACGATAAATATTACCCCGAGCGGTCTGTCAGTGGCATCTACTCCAAGCGAGACCTTGAGAAGCTGTTCAACCTGCGCCGCGCAAAGACGAGCCTCAAATACATCACCGTTGATAAGCGCATTGCGGGGCGGTACTATCAGGAAGCGGCGATCAAATCTGTCTGCGAAGCCTTTGAGCGCAACCGCCGAAAAGCGCTCCTCGTCATGGCGACGGGTTCGGGCAAGACGCGCACGGTCGTTGGGCTCGTCAAAGTTTTATTGGAGCACGGCTGGATCAAAAATGTGCTCTTCCTCGCGGACAGAACGGCGCTCGTGACGCAGGCGAAGCGCGCGTTTGTAAACCTGCTCGATGACTTCTATGTGTCAAGTCTCTGCGAAACGACCCCCGATTACAATGCGAACGGCATTTTCTCCACCTATCAGACGATGATGAATTCCATCGACGAGGCGAAAAATGACGACGGTCGCATCTTTTCCTGCGGACATTTTGACCTGATCGTGCTCGACGAGGCGCACCGCTCCGTCTATAACAAATACCGCGCGATCTTTGAGTATTTCGACGCGCCCCTCGTTGGGCTCACCGCCACCCCCAAAAACGAGGTTGGCAGGGACACCTATTCCCTCTTTGAACTCGAGGAGAATATGCCCACCTATGGCTACGACCTGCCGCAGGCAGTGACGGACGGCTATCTTGTCAACTATCAGATCATCGACACCAAGCTCAAATTCATGCAGGAAGGGATCGTCTATGACGAACTTTCCGAAGAGGAGAAAGAGGCATACGAGAGCACCTTCACCGATGAAAACGGCGAACTTCCCGCAAAGATCGTGCCGAGCGCGCTCAATGAATACATTTTCAACGAGGACACCATCCGCCAAGCGCTGCGCACCCTCATGACTTACGGGCAGAAAATTGATTACGGACAGAAGATCGGCAAGACGATCATCTTCGCCAAGAACCACCAACACGCCGAAATGATACTCAAAATCTTTAATTCGGAATATCCCGAATACGTTGGCTATGCCGCGGTCATCGACAATTATATCAACTATGTCCAAAATGCGATCGACGTCTTTTCCACGGCGGACAAACTGCCGCAGATCGCAATTTCCGTGGATATGCTCGACACGGGCATCGACATTCCCGAAATTCTGAACCTCGTTATCTTCAAGCCGGTGCTCAGCAAGGCGAAGTTCTGGCAGATGATCGGGCGCGGCACGCGGCTCTGCCCCGAACTCCTTGACGGAAAGGACAAAACCTGCTTCTATGTCTTTGACTTCTGCGGCGTGTGCGAGTTCTTCGGCATGGGGAAGGGAAAAGAAGGTCACGAGACCGTTGCCCTGCAAAGCGCGATCTTCAATCTGAAAGCGCAGATCATCTTTAAGCTGCAGGATTTGGAATATCAAACGGATGAACTCATCGCCTTCCGGAAGCAGTTGGTTGCGGAGATGCTGAAAAACGTGCAAGAGCTCGATAAAAACCGCTTCGACGTAAAGTTGCACCTTAGGTATGTGGAGAAATACTGTCTTGAAGAAAATTACACTCTTCAATACGAGGACACACTCCTCATTGCCGAACACATCTCCCCTCTCATCCTGCCCGACAAGGACGAGATCGACGCGACCCGCTTCGATGCCTTGATGTACGGTATCGAGCTTGCCTATCTCATCGGGAGATCCTATTCCCGCGCGCGGAACGACTTGATGAAAAGGGTCAACATTCTCTCCGGCATGGCAAATATCCCCGAGATCATGATGCAGGCGAGGCTGCTTCAAGCGATCCGACAGGAAAACTATCTTGAAATGGCGGGCATCAACGAATTTGAGAACATCCGCGAAAATCTGCGCGTTCTCATGAAATATTTGCCCAAATCCAAGCTGCTCTATACGACCGATTTTAAGGACGAAATTCTTTCTCTCGATTGGAAAGAACCCGAATTCAACGACGACTCGCTGAGAAATTATAAAATAAAAGCCGAGCAATATGTCCGCCGCCACGAAGATGATCCGGTGATCGCTAAGCTAAAAACCAATGTGCCGCTTAACCAATCTGATATTCAATCGCTCGAAAAGATCCTATGGAGCGATTTGGGCAGTAAAGCGGAATATGAAGCGATCTACGGAGAAAAACCGTTGGGCGAATTTGTTCGGGAAATCGTAGGGCTCGACATGGCGACGGCAAAGAAAGCATTTGCCGAATATCTGAACGAGACCCGTTGCGACAGCCGACAAATTTATTTCGTCAACCAAATTGTTGAATACATTGTTCACAACGGGGTCATGAAAGACCTTTCCATCTTGCAGAGCGCTCCCTTTACGGACAAGGGCAGTATCATTGATTTGTTCCGTGATACATCCGTATGGTTTGGAATTAAAGCGGTCATCGACTCCATCAACGCCAACGCCCTTGCCGCTTGATTCCTTTGAGAGGTTCATTTTCATAAAAGACCAATCGAATAAAAATGCACCATGGGGACGCTGCCCTCATGGTGCTTACTGTTTTTGTGCAGTTGAAATATATCAAGCAAAAATTTTTATAGCTTTTTTAACTCTTTGATCAATTTCATGGCGCTATCGTTGATTGTGACACCTTCATAGGTCGTTCTGAGTTGACCGGGGAACTGACTATCGTAGACGTCTTTTTTATACAGCCATACTTTATCATATTCTTCCACGCCAAGCATTCCCAAATGTTCCCAATATATACGCTTACCGCTTGGAGTTTTGATCGTAAAATCGGGTTTCATGGTTCCATGTTTATGTTGCAACTTTGCTTCGTATTCATATTCTAAGCCTTCATAAAACAGCAAATTCGCAATAATAACTTCCGACTTGCTTCTGACCACATCGCCCTTTGTCGTAGGATAAATCCTGTTCAGGCTTTCTTTATCCGCACCTAAATATCTGCAAATTTCCTGATGCAGTTCCACAGAAGATTCTGTATGAGAAATTGTGTAAATCAAAAAGTCCAGAAGCCCGTTGCGATAATCTTTTTTCTCCTCTATGACCCTTTCGATATCCTTTAAATCCTCTTCGCTTAGCTCGCTTTTATTGACTTCAACAATGAGACATTTGTCAAACTTATCCGCACGGATACGGTTCTGTGCGACAGCAGAATAAACCAAATGCAAAATTGTTTCAATTGGGATCCCTGTCTTCTTTGAAGAAGTCACGATGGACTTTGTAATCGTAGAATCATATATTTTTTGGATCTTTTTATCCTTTATAGCGGTTATGTTTTTGAGGTTACTGATTCCCTTTGCGATTATGGTTACGGCGCCGATCGCAGTAAAATAGTGCAAACATTTTGCCGTATCTTCATCATTAAAATAAGGGAGCGTCATGATTCCGGTTTTAGAATTGAATAATCTCTTGTAGACTTCGGTCAACATCTCGCTTGAAGGAAAGGACTTGTCTATAAAGTATTCTCTTCTCACCTTTATATTTTTTTCGGAGAACAATAAATAGGAATTGGCTTCGTTTTTATCTCTTGCGGCCCTGCCGATCTCCTGATAGTATTGTTCGATCGACTCCGGAATCCAGAAGTGGATCACCACGCGAATGTCATTGATATCTATCCCCATACCGAAAGCGCTCGTCGCAAAAATCACGTTGATTTCTTTCTTCTTGAATTTTTCAATGACCTCTTGCCGTTCCTTTGCCGACATCTCCCCATGAAAATACGTAGAGCGAATAGAATATTCGCTGTTCGCAGTTTGAGAGAGCTCTTCGACGCTCCTCCCCCCTTTTACACGATAGACATAGACCAGCACTTTTTCGTCTTTGTGAATTTTAAGAAGTTCCCACAGCCTTTTCTCTTTCTCGTTTTCATTGATGCATTTAACGATATTCAGTGTAATTTCAGAACGCATTAAAACATCATCTTTTAAGATGTTCTCCGTAGATATTTGAAAATCATTGGCAACATCAGAAAGCTCCTTGGGGTTCAACGTTGCGGTTAAAGCGATGATTTTAGGAATTTGCGCACCGAAAGCAGAGTTCAAAAATTGTGGAATCTCTTTATAAAAAGGCCGAAAATGAAGTCCCCATTGACTGACGCAGTGCACTTCATCAATCGTAACCAATTTTATTTCGTCTTTTCTGAGTTTTATACAATACTCGAAAAAGCCATCTGTTGCGAGCTTTTCCGGACTTACAAATATAAATCTCGGGTTGATTTCCTTTGCAGCAAACTGCTTTAATAAGATCAGTTGTTTTTCGGGGGAGATGCCGCTGTGCAATGCCAACACTTCTATGCCTGAGTCTTTCAACTTTTGCTCTTGCTCGCAAATCAAAGCGATCAGGGGCGAAACCACGATCGTGATGCCGTCCAGCATCATCCCCGCCATATAGTAAATCAAAGACTTACCGCTCCCCGTCGGCATGATGCAGAGCGTATTTCCTTTTTCAAGTACGTTTTCAATCACCTTCTCTTGAAAAGGTTTCAGGTTAAATTGGCTCGCATATGAAGGAAAAAACTCACGGAAACTTTCCCGAATGTTATAATGCATAACTATCTCCCTGATCTTTAGAAGACAAATAATTGATCGCGGCAATATTCTGATTGGCAATAAAATTCAGAAAAGCATCAACGTAAACAAATCGGTATTGATAATCAAGTTCCACGCCCAAGCGCAACGCTTCTTTTTTCATCAATATAAAAATTTGCAGTGCATAAAACGAAAAAAGTTCATACGGATAAAAATAATTCTGTTGTGTGACATTTTCATCGGGATCTATCATCAAAAATTCCGAATCCATTTTGCACCCAAACGTCTTTTTATCTACCAAGTACCATAATGCCCACACACTCATGCGGCTTCTGCAGGGAAACACTTCGGGATAATTTTTATATAGAAACGTACTTCTGATTCCACCGCCAATCACTCCGTGCGCTGTATAATCCTCGCCGTCTAATTCGGTAAATTGAAAATCTTTATAAAATATTATCTTGTCGAAGTTAGCTCTATCGTATATATTTTCAACGTAATTTTTTGCAAAGTGCGCCACGCGTGTTACAACCAGCAATAAATCATGCGCACTTGCTTTATTAAAAGCCCCCCTGAAGCTGTCCAACTCTTTCGCCAGACGGTTCTGTAACGTTTTTCGAATGATGGGGGTTTCGTTTGCCAACGCTTTGGACTTAAATAACTGCGGATCGTCCTCATACTCTTCCAATGCATCTTCATCAAACAATCCTTGGTAGGCCGAACGATCTGAATTAAAATCATTGATTGCAATTTGCATCAACTCCGAAAAAGCGCTTTTTTCATCAAAAACCAATCGTTTTCCACTATCATCAACCATAAACCTGTCGCGTAAAATATCAATATGTTCTTTGGGAATGTCGCTTTCTCGGCTTCTTAAAAACTGATCGAAAAATTTCGGGAAATTTGTCTCGATCGTATTCATAACTTGTTCTATGTGAGTAATCTTAAAGCAAATATCCTCCACCATATGTTCGTGATCGTTCGTAAACATACAAATTTCCTCCTGAGCTTTATCTTCACAAATATTTTTTCAAGTCGGAAATGCGGTCCACAAGCTCCCACGGGTAGGCGTCCCGCCCGAAATGCCCGTAAGAGGAGGTCTGCGCATAGATCGGCGCACGCAAACCGAGCTTTTTGATGATCGCCGCGGGACGAAGGTCGAATTCCCTCTTCACGACCTCCGCGATCTTGTCGTCGGAGAGCTTCCCCGTGCCGAAGGTGTCCACAAACACCGAAACGGGCCGCGCAACGCCGATCGCATAGGCGACCTGCAACTCCATTTCGTCCGCAAGCCCCGCCGCTACCATGTTTTTGCAGATGTACCGCGCCATATACGCCGCACTCCTGTCCACCTTGGTGGGGTCCTTGCCCGAGAACGCCCCGCCGCCGTGCGGGCACCTTCCGCCGTAAGTATCCACGACGATCTTTCTTCCCGTCAGCCCCGAATCGCCCTCGGGTCCGCCGATCTCAAACCGCCCCGTAGGGTTGATGAAATACTTTGTGTTTTCGTCCAAAAACTCTGCGGGAATGACCGCCTTCGCCACAAGCTCTATCATGTCGCGCTCGATCTGCTCGTGCGTCACATGGGTGTTGTGCTGGGCGGAAATGACGACCGTGTCCACGCGCACGGGGGTCTTGCCCTCGTATTCCACGGTGACCTGCGTCTTGCCGTCGGGGCGGAGATAATCGACAATTCTCTCCTTGCGAAGCTGCGCCAAGCGGAAGGCGAGTTTGTGGGCGAGGACGATGGGAAGGGGCATGAGCTCCTCCGTCTCGCGGCAGGCATAGCCGAACATCATGCCCTGATCTCCCGCGCCGATGAGGTCGCACTCGTCGCCGCCCGCCTTGTTCTCGAGCGAGCTATCCACGCCGAGCGCAATGTCGGGCGACTGCGCATGCACAAGCGCGATAACGGTGCACTTGTCGTAGGCAAAGTCCCCCGCATAATAACCGATTTGTTGAATGACCTTACGCGCGACCGCCTCGTAATCGACGTGCGCGCGGGAGGTGACTTCCCCCGTGATGAAGAGGGTGTTGTAGGCGGCGCAACACTCTACCGCCGCGCGGGAGGTGGGGTCCTGCTTTAAAAGTTCGTCTAAAATGCTGTCCGAAATGCGGTCGCACACCTTGTCGGGGTGCCCTTCCGTGACGCTCTCGCTCGTAAAAAATCTTCTCATTGGAATTCCTCACTGCTGTACCCCATTATTATAAAAAGCGCGCGCGGAAAAGTCAACCGAAAACGGGGGGTATTCTTGCCCTCCCCCATGCGTAGTTCATAATGTCATGTTGAGCGAAGGCGTTAGCCGTAGTCGAAACATCTCTACCGCATTATAATAAGGACATTCCTCGACAAAGCTACTTCGCCTTGCGGCTCGTGCCGCGCTTAGAGAAACAGAACAGCGCGCGGGGCGGAATGACGTGATTTTAGAATGCAATGATTACTTGCCCGCCCCCGCGCGTTCCGCGCGGGGGCGGGCAAGCATAAACCCCCTCCGTGGGAAAGGGGTAGGGGTGTGGGGCGTGTTCTATTGTCATTTCGCCCCGCCCGCAGTTCTCAATGTGTCATTTCGACCAAGCGTAGCGCGTGGAGAAATCTCACTTTATGAACGCTAAGGTAGAGATTTCTCGACAAGCTCGAAATGACGTGATTTGGGAATGCGATGATTACATGCCCGCCCCTCCGTGGGGGGTAAGGGGGTGGGGCGGCGACAAAGCTCCTCCAAAGCGTCATGCTGCCCCGCGCGCACTATTCTAAAAACGTCACCCTGAGCTCCGTCGAAGGGTGTCCATAGTATAATAAGGACATTCCTCGACTACGCTCGGAATGACGTATTTTAGAATGGCGTTCCGTTTCCCCTTGCTGTCCCTTTTAGGGAAAGTACCCGAGCAATGCGAGGGGGAAAGGGTTTTTTACATGCTCTCGGAAAACCCCTCAGTCTCGGCTGACGCCTCGCCAGCTCCCCTACAGGGGCGCCGAGGGTTCTAAATTACGTCACCCTGCCCCCGCATTCTAAATTACGTCACCCTGAGCGTAGTCAAAGGGTGTCCGCATTATAACAAGGATATTCCTCGACAAGCTCGGAATGACGTGATTAGGGAATGTTGCCCACCCCCTTCGTCCCCCTCCGATGGAGGGGGTTTTGTTGCTGTCCCCCGCGTAAGCGGGGGGAAAGTGGCACGCAGTGACGAAAGGGGGGATCTTATGCCTTGGCTGCCCCTTGAGGGGGAGCTGTTGAGCGAAGCGAAACTGAGGGGGTGTCATTCCTAATTATGTAACACCCCTTCCGTCTCACTGCGTTCGCCACCCACCCCTCAAGGGGTGGGCAAGGGGGGGAGGCAAGAAAGGCGCGGGCTCACCCCTCCCGTTTCCAACAATCATAATAACAGTAAGTATCCGTCAAATATTGTGCCGCCGTTGCGGGATCTTCCAGCCCCGAAACTGTTGTTGTGCCATAGTATGTTGTGCCATTGCCATAGTATATTGATAATACTTTCCACCCGTTCGGGTTTTCAAAATGCACTTCTTTAAGCGCAGTACAACTGCCGAACGCCGCATATTCAATCTCGATCACGCCTTTCCCTATCGTGACCGACGTCAACCCGCTACAATCACGGAACGCATAACTTCCAATCGAGGTCACACTGTCGGGAATGGTGACCGAAGTCAATGTATTACAGTAATAGAACGCCGATTGATAAATTTCATAATTATTTCCTTGGGGAGATTTAGCGGGTAAAGTAAGCTCGGTTGACGCGCCATAATATCCGAGCAAATAGCTTTCCGTGCCGTCCTCATAAAAAAGATACCCGTCGTTGGTTTTCGTCTGCTTACTTTTCTCGTTTGTCGTATAAATAATAAATGCATATTCGCCAATAGAACCGTTTGCAAAATAGGAACCTACTTCAATCTGTAATTCTGAATAATTCCATACTTCCATGAGTTTGAAGCAACCGGCGAATGCGCCACCTCCAATCTCTTTGACACCTCTTCCAATGGTGATCGAAGTCAGCCCGCTACACCAATAGAACGCCTCATCTCCAATCAAAGTCACACTGTCGGGAATTGTGACCGAAGTCAATTTGTTACAGTAATAGAAGGCATATTGATAAATTTCATAATTTTTTCCTGTGGGAGATTTAGCGGGCAAAGTAAGTTCGGTTGATGTACCGATATATCCAAGCAAATAGCTTTCCTCGCCGTCCTCATAAAAAAGATACCCGTCATCGGTTTTCGTCTGCTTACTTTTTTCGTTCGTCGTATAAATATTTAATGCATATTCGCCAACACCTCCGTTATATCCAGAGTCCTCCTCTATTTGCAGGTCCGAATAATTCCACACTTCTACAAGTTTATAACAGCCCTCAAATGCACGATTTCTAATTAAGGTCATACTGTGCGGAATTGTGATTGAAGTTAACCCGATACAATCATAAAACGCGCTATCTCCGATCGAGGTCACGCCGTCTGGGATGTTGATCTCTGTCAACGCACTGCAAGCTCCGAATGCGGCATTTCCGATTACAGTCACGCTATCGGGAATTGTGATCTTCTTCAAGTTTACACAATAGGAAAAGGTATATTTTTGAGATAAGACAAACTGCTCTGCTTCTGTTAATCCTCCACTCACTTCATATAACTTTTTCCAAAACTCTTCGTCATCCTGGCTTCGGCTGATCGAGAGCACGGGCAAATTGTTGTACTCGGATGGAATGATAATCTCCTCCTCGTCTGCCGCTTCACCTGCGCCGACAGAATAGCCGATCACCGTGGTGCCGTCCTCGCCGTACATCTCGGTAAAACACAGCCCTTCGGTGTAAGTTTCGGGCTCCTGTTCGCCGTCATCGGGCTTTTGCGTGCCGCCTTGTTCGCTTTCATCGGGCTTTTGGGTGCCGCCCTGTCCGCCCTCATCGGGTTTCTGTGTGCCACCTTGTTCGCCGTCGCTCGGGTCGGTGATGGACGGGTTGCTACCCGTTTCGTTGCCTGTTTCGTCGCTCTTTTCGCCGCACGCGGCGAGGCCGAACGCCATGCAGAAAGTTGCCACGATCGCCAAGAGCACTACCAAAAATTTGCGCTTCATAAGTTTTCCTCCGTTTGTTACAATTTTACGCTTTATATTATAGTTTGATTAAACTATAATGTCAACTCAAATTTAGAAATTTATAGTTGAATATTGTAGTAAAATATTTTCAAAGGAGGAATGATAGCAGTATGGATATTATAAAAAAGTTGAACGAACTGCGTTTGGAAAGGAACATGAGCGTGTATCGTCTTGCCGAGCTTTCGGGCATCAACCAATCTACACTTGCAAACACTTTCTCCCGCGGGACGGTGCCCTCTATAAAAAACCTCGAACTCTTATGCAACACGTTGGGGGTGAGCCTTTCGCAATTCTTTGCAGATGACGAAACGCCGATGTCCCTCTCCCCAAGCGAACGCACCCTCATAAAAAATTATCGCAAACTTCCTCCGCAACTCAAAGAATCTGTTTCAAATATCGTGAATGCCGTTCCCGATTTGAGGAACTGAAAGCGGCGCGGCGGCGGGCAAGAATTGCCCGCCGCCGCAACTTTATACCGCAACTTTATATTGACTTTTCCTTGAAAATCTGTTAAAATTTGCCTATGGAATGTCATCTTTGCCCCATAAGCTGCGGGGCAGACAGAAATTTGCGTGCGGGGCGGTGCGGCGTTTTGGGGCTCACCGTCGCCAAATACTATCTGCACCCCTTTGAGGAGCCTTGCCTCTCGCCAAACGGCAAGAGCGGCACGGTGTTTTTCGGCGGGTGCAATCTGCGCTGCGTGTTCTGCCAAAATTACGAGGTGAGCAGAGCGGCGCGCGGCAAAAGCGTTTCCCCCAAAGAGCTCGCCCTAATTTTTCGGGAATTGGAGGAGACGGGCGCGGAAAATATCGACCTTGTCACGCCCGATCACCTCTCCCCGCTCATTGCCGAGGCGCTCTCCCTTTACAAGCCGCATGTCCCCGTTGTGTACAATTCGAGCGGGTACTGCCTCCCCTCTGCACTCGAAGAAGTCGATCCCTACATCGACGTGTACCTGCCCGACTTCAAATTTTTCTCGCCCGACCTTGCGGAGCGGTACACGGGGAGACGCGACTACCCCGAGGTCGCCCGCGCCGCCCTCTCCTTTATGGCGAAAAAGCCGATCATTTGGAGCGGGGACGGCAAACTGCTCTCGGGGATCTTGGCGCGGCACCTCGTTTTGCCCATGTGCTCCTCCGATTCCCTGCGCGTGCTCGACACCTTGAAAGAAATTCTGCCGCCGTCTGCGCCACTCTCCCTCATGCGGCAATATACGCCGATGGGCGACATCGAAGGCTTTCCCGAACTCAACCGCAAGATCACTTCCCGCGAATACCGCCGCGTGGTCGATCATGCCCTCGCACTCGGCTTTTCTCCCCTTTTCGCGCAGGAAAAGGAGAGCGCGGAGGAGAAATTTATCCCCAAGTGGGACTTTTGACCAAGAGGAGTTTTGCAGAAGATTTCCCTCGATCAAGGAGTGAAAAATGGATTGGTTGGATATTTTGTTGGTCAACTTGGTTATTTTCGCTGTATGGCTTATGTTTGTTGGTATCTTTTTTCTATATATTTACAGACAAGTGCCGCCAAAGCATAGAGAAGAGTATCCTTTTTTCTCCGAATGTTGGATCAAAAAATTATTTCTTGTCGGGTTGAACGGAGTGATAAAACCTTCTGTTGTCATATTTACCTTTCTTGTCAATATAACTCTGTGTCTATGGATCGCCTCGGGAATTTGGTGGAGCGTGATTCCCGCCTCCATAGCAGCGCAATGGAGCTATAAGATAATGGCGGGGGTTTTCGGCATTTGTTTTCTGGGGAGGCTCTTTCTTTTTGTTTGTCGCTGAAACTTTTGTAGGCACTTTCAAAAAAGTAACCGCGCTTGGACGCGGCGGTGGGCAATATTTGCCCGCCGCCGCGCCTTTTTAAGATATTTATCCGTTACTTTTCATAGCCGTTCGGGTTGTTTTTCTGCCAATTCCACTGGTCGCGGCACATTGTTTCAAGGTCGTACTCCGCCCGCCAGCCGAGCTCCCTTGCCGCCTTTTCCGCCGAGGCGTAGTAGGCCGCAATGTCGCCCGCACGCCGCGGCTTGATCTTGTAGGGAAGCTCCTTTCCGCACGCCGCGGAGAACGCCTTGATCATGTCGAGTACGCTGTATCCCACGCCCGTGCCGAGGTTGTAGGTGTAAACGCCCGCTTTTTGCAATTTTTCGATGGCGGCAACGTGCCCGCGCGCGAGATCGACGACGTGGATATAGTCCCTCACGCCCGTGCCGTCGGGGGTGGGATAGTCGTTCCCGAACACGCCGATCTCGGCGAGTTTTCCGCTCGCCACCTGCGCCACATAGGGCATGAGGTTGTTGGGGATCCCCTTGGGGTCCTCGCCGATGAGCCCGCTTGCATGCGCGCCCACGGGGTTGAAGTAGCGGAGAAGGACGACCGTCCAGCTACTGTCCGCCGTATAAAGGTCGCGCAGAATGTTCTCCTGCATCACCTTCGTTGCGCCGTAAGGGTTGGTGGTGGGATGAAGCGGGGTCGTCTCCTTCAAGGGCAGTTCGGCGGGGTCGCCGTACACCGTCGCCGACGAGGAAAACACGATCTTCTTCACCCCGAATTTCTGCATCGTCTCGATAAGGGTCAGCGTGGAGACGAGGTTGTTGTCGTAATACTCAATGGGCTTTTGCACGCTCTCCCCCACCGCCTTGAGCCCCGCAAAGTGAATGACCCAATCAATGTCGTGCGCCGTGAAGATGAGCTCCAAAGCCGCGCGGTCGCGCACGTCGTTCTCATAAAAGATGACCTGCTTGCCCGTGATTTTTTCCACGCGGCTTATCGCCTCTCTGCTTGCGTTGGAGAGATTGTCGATGACGACAACGCCAAAGCCCTTTTCCAAAAGTTCCACCGCGGTGTGGGAGCCGATGAAGCCCGCGCCGCCCGTAACCAAAACGTTCATACTTTCTCCTTTTTCCGTCGCCGCCATTATAGCAGAAAAAGAAAGAAACCGCAACTCAAACAAAGCGTTTGACAGAAACCCCGCGCCGCCGCGCAAAGTTTTTGCGCGGCGGCGCGTAGCATTTTGCGCTTTGCCGCGCCTGCTTCCCATATGTCCCCGCGCGTCCCCGCATGTTTTTCGGTTGACTTTTCCTCGCGCATGGGCTACAATAGAGAGCGGTCAGCCGTTGAGCCAATCGTCCTTGAGTTTTACGAGTTCCTTGGTGAGCTTGCCGCACTCGTCGGGCGAGGCCCCTTTGAGCCGTTCCTCGAGCGCGCGCACGGCAACGAGCTGTCTGCACTTTTTTTTCATACTCTCAGTTTCCCAAAGGCAAGGAAAAAGTATGCTCCTCTCCCTCGAAAACGTGACGTTTGGCTATCTCGGCGTTCCCACGGTGGAAAACGTCTCTTTTTCGCTGCACGAAAAGGAGCGCGTGGGGCTCTTGGGCGGCAACGGAGAGGGAAAGACCACCCTTTTGAAGCTGATTTTGGGAGAGCTCATGCCAGACAGCGGAAAGGTGAGCGTGAAAAACGGGCTCCGCATCGGCTACCTTGCCCAGAGCGGTGGGTTCGAATCGAACTCCACCGTATACGGGGCGATGAAGGAAGTCTTTGCCGAGGACGAACAACTCCTCTCCCGCCTCGAAGAGACGCAAAAGGCCTTTTCCATCGCCCCCGAAAGCGAGCGTCCCGCCCTCTCCGCGCGACTCGAAAGTTTGACAAAGCGCATCGCGGCGCGGGACAGCTATCACGTGGACGTGCGCATCCGCACCGTGCTCGGCGGCATGGGGTTCGAGGAGATGCAAAACCAAGTGATCTCCACGATGTCGGGCGGGGAAAAGACGAGGCTACAGCTCTGCCGCCTCCTTTTAGAGGACCCCGAGCTCCTCATCCTCGACGAGCCGACCAACCACCTCGACGTAAAGACGCTGTTTTGGCTCGAGGATTATCTCCTCACCCTGAAGGGCGCCCTTCTCGTCGTCTCGCACGACAGATACTTTCTCGACCGGCTCACCTCGCGCACCCTCGAACTCGAGGGGAAAAAGGTGACTTCTTACAAGGGGAACTACTCTAAATACAAGATATTGAAGGAAGAGCGGTACAAGGAGGAGCTACGCGCCTACGAAAAGCAGCAGGAGGAAATTTCCAAGCTCCAAGACTATGTGGACAGAAATCTCGTCCGCGCGACGACCGCAAAGAGCGCCCTCTCCCGTGTGAACAGATTGGAGCGCATGGAGACCCTCGAAAAGCCGACCCCTCCCCCCGCTCCCCCGCGCTTCCGCTTTGTCTACGACGAAAAACCGTATGAAACGGCGGTGCTTGCTCCCCGCTTCGACCTCTACGCCGAGGACAAATTATTGCTGAAGGACGCCTCGTTCACCCTCATGCGGGGCGAAAAGTGCGCGCTCATCGGGGACAACGGCACGGGGAAATCCACTTTGCTCAAATTCTTGAAGAAAGAGAGCGGGCTCGTTCAGCACGGGAAGTTTGTGAAGATCGGCTACTACGACCAGGAGAACGCCGACCTCGACCCCGAGGAGCGGGTGCTCGACGCCTTTTGGGGAAAATATTCCCGCCTTTCGCAGACGGAGGCGCGGGGCATGCTGGCGCAGGCGGGGCTCTTTGCCGAGGACATGGAAAAGAAGGTGAAGGAGCTCTCGGGGGGACTTAAGGCAAAACTTTCTCTTGCGGTGCTCGAGGGAAGGCGGGACAATACCCTCTTTTTGGACGAGCCCACCAACCACCTCGACCTGCCCGCGCGCGAATCGCTCGAGGACGCATTGAAGGCATTTGACGGCACCCTCCTCTTCGTCTCGCACGACAGGCGGTTCATTGAAGAGATCGCCGACAAGATCGTGCTCATCGAAAACGGCGCTTTGCATGTGTTTGCGGGGAGCTATACCGCCTTCCTCGAACAGAGAAAGAGCGAAAAGCCGCCCGAAAAAACAGAAAAAGTTTCCGAAAAGAAGGAAGAAAAGAGCGGCTCCTACAGAAGCCGTGAGGAGCGCGCCAAGGAGACAAAGACGAAACTGCGCATAAAGGAGATAGAGACCCGCCTCGAAGCGCTTGAGCGGGAAGAGGATGCGCTGAACTTGTCCCTTGCCGAGAATGCCGCCGACTACAAGAAGGTGCGGGAAATCACAGAAAATCTCGATTTATTACACGCCGAATCTGACGCGCTCTACGCCGAATACGAAACGCTCATTTGACCTCATACAAGAAAAAACCAAGGGCTTTCCCTTGGTTTTTTAATTTTCAGAATACTATGTCTGGCATAAATGAAGTGCTATGCCTGACGTAACTCAAGTACTATGCGTGACATAAACACAATATATAGTACTATGTCACACATAGTATTCTATATCTTGTTTTAGTCGATGGTGATGGTCTTTGCCTCTACCTTTTTGGGCTGCATCTTGGGAACGGTGAGCGAAAGTACGCCGTTTTCGTACTTCGCTTTGACGTTTTCCTGCTCCACGTCCTCCCCTACGTAGTAACTGCGGCGGCAGGAGACGCGGCATTCCTTGCGGAGATACCTTGCATTCTTGTGCTCCTCCTTCTCCTCTTTTTCGGCTCCTACGGTGAGGTAACCGTTTTCGAGGGAGACTTTGATCTCGCTCTTTTCAAAGCCGGGAAGCTCGATGTCGAGCTCGTAGCTCTGTTCGGTTTCGCGGATGTCCGTGCGCATGCTGTCGAGCTTTTCATCGTAGAACATGGGACGGAAGAGGTCCTCGAATGCGTCGAATATGTCTGTCTGCGGTCTTGTCTGTAAATAATTTTTCATGATTTTTTCTCCTTTTCCCCTACGGGATGTTCATTTTATTTATACCGCATTTTTTTCGTTCTAAACGGCTTTCAAAAAAATTTCCAAAAAAAAGAGGCGCGAAGCCCCTTTTTAGTAATTATTCTTTAATTTCTCGAGCTATTGCTGCTGTCGGACGCCGCCGCGACGATCTGCAGTACGTAGTAGAGGATCTCGAGCGCGGACAGGATCATGTCGTTGACGTACTGGATGTTGTAGAGGCGGAAGATCTTTCTGATGTCCTCGATCTCCTCCTCAGTCGCCATTTCGTTTTCGCGGAGGAGTTGATAGGCCCTCTCCTGCGCCTTCTTTTCCGTCTTCAGCGTCATGAGCGAGAGCACGAACGTCAGAATATAGAACAGAAGTCCCAAAGCCGCGACCGCGATCGTCACCCAACCGTTGGTTTGAAAGATGAAGTAATCGAGGAGCGCACCGACAAGGAGGATGGGGATAAAGGCGAGCGGGCCGAAGCTGATGAGCGGGACCAACCGGATGCGCTTTTTCATATCGGGGTCGCCCTCTTTATCAAGAATGGCGAGCGCTGCTTTCTGTACCCCCATCGCGAGCGAGGTAATGCTCTTTTTGTGCCTCGTAAGTCTGCGCAGGCGCACTTTTTTGAAGTAGTGGCTGTAGCTGTTGCCGAACATGAGGGAGCCCACCGTCTTTACCTTGATGTGTTCGAGCCCGTTCGCGTCCAACACCTTTCGCGCCGCCTCCGCGCCCGTGAGTCCCGCGCTGTTTTCGCGGCGGTTGAATTTAAAGTACTTGACGCCGAGCACGATGCTCACGATCCCCGAGAAGAGGGCGATGAGCACGATGAGCGCCCCGACCGCAAGGATCGAAAGCCCTAGCATCGCGTTGCCGTTTCCGACTTCGTTTAGAAGTTCTTCCCAAACATTCATATAGTTTTCTCCTTAAAAGCGGCGATTTTGCCGCGTTTATCCTATTTTCGCGCGACGCCCGTCCTGCGCGCGGCCTCCGCGACCGCTAAAGCCACCTTTTCGTGGGCGTTCTTGTCGTAGGCGTAGGGCAGAATGTAGTCGCTTTTCAGCTTGTCCCCCACGCAGGAGGCGATCGCACGGGAGGCGGCCTCCATCATCTCGAAGTTGATCTTCCTCGCCCGCACGTCGAGCGCGCCGCGGAAGAGCCCGGGGAACACGAGCACGTTGTTGATCTGGTTGGGCTTTTCGGAAGAGCCCGTCCCGACGACCGCCGCGCCCGCCTCCAAGGCGTCCTCGCGGGAAATTTCGGGCACGGGGTTGGCGCACGCAAACACGATGGCGCCCTCGTTCATGGAGCGCACCATCTCCTTTGTGACGCAGTTGGGACCAGAAACGCCGATGAAGGCGTCCGCGCCCGCCATGGCGGTCTTGAGCGTGCCGCGAATGTGACTGCGGTTGGTGAGAGCAGCGATTTCCCGCTGTGCGCCGTTCATCTCGTCCCCCTCGCACAAAATGCCGCTTCTATCGCACATCACGATGTCTTTCACCCCCATTTTGAGGAGATATTTTGCGATGGCGATGCCCGCCGCCCCCGCGCCGTTGATGACGAGGCAGAGATCGGAAAGGGACTTTCCGACGAGTTTTGCAGCGTTCAGAAGCGCCGCCGCCATCACGACTGCCGTGCCGTGCTGGTCGTCGTGAAAGACGGGGATATCGAGGTCCTCAATGAGCCGCCGCTCGATCTCGAAGCAACGGGGCGCGGCGATGTCCTCGAGGTTAATGCCGCCGAAGGAGCCCGCTAAAAGCTCCACGGTGCGGACGATCTCGTCGGGGTCCTTGGAGCGGATACACAGAGGAATTGCGTCCACGCCGCCGAACGCCTTGAAGAGGGCGCACTTGCCCTCCATGACGGGCATACCCGCCTCGGGACCGATGTCCCCGAGCCCCAAAACGGCGGTGCCGTCCGTGATGACGGGGACGGTGTTCCAGCGACGGGTGAGCTCGAAGCTCTTTTCGGGGTCCTTTTGGATGGCGAGGCAGGGCTCCGCCACACCCGGGGTATAGGCGAGGGAGAGCTTTTCGCGGCTATCCACTTCGACGCGGGGCACGACTTCTATCTTCCCCCGCCACTCGGCGTGCTTTTTGAGCGATTCCTCTCTGTAATTCATGGTGCTTCTCCTTATTCGGCACCATTATAAACAAAAATCCCCCGTTCGTCAAGCAAAATATGTATCGGCGCCGACGATGGCAAGGCACAGCGCCGCCTGCAACGCGCGGAGGTCCTTTGCATAGAGAATGCCGTCCGCGATCTCCGTCCCCCTCCGCTCCGCGGAAATAAGCCCCTCGTTCCAACGAGCGAAGAGGCTCTCCCCGTTGTTGAGACGGAGCCCCTTGAGCGCCTTGACGATTCCCCGCACCGCCGCCCTTGCCTCCTCCTGCGAGAGGGAAGCGCGCTCCAAGCCGTTGGCGGCGTCGTAGAGAATGCGCGCGCAGGTCTCCGCCGTCTCGAGATTGCCCTCGACGCGCTTCTTAAACGCCGCATTTTCCCCCTCTAAGGCGAAATCGGAGGTGTTCAGGGTGAGAATGCGGGTCGCGGTCCCCTTCTCCTCCATGGCGTTTTTTACCCGCTCTGCGTCCGTGATGCGGAAGTAACAGGCGAGCACCACGCAGCTCTCGCCCGCCGTCTCGAGAGGAACGCCCGCGCCGCCCGCACGGTACACCTGCCCCGCCACCGCCGCGGCGGTCGTCTCCTCGCAGTCCCGCACGAGGAAATAGTATTCCCGCTCGAACGCGACGCGCGTCTCCTCTTTCCCGTACCAACAAAACACCCCCACGAACAGCCCGACCGTCAATAAAAACACCGCAACGGCTGCAAAAAAGGTGGCCGCGCTCCTGCGGATATTCTTTCGATAAGTATCCATAGTCCATTTTATGCAGAGCCGCGCGGCGTTTATCACGCCGCGCGGCTCCCGAAAACCGACCGATATTTTTACTTCACCCTTCTTCGCAACATATCGCCCGCCCTGAGGGGAAGGGAACAGGCGAAGGAATACACCCCTTGCACGAGCTTGGCGTCCGAGCAGGGCGCGTCCCCCTCTTTTAAGTCCTTGATGGCGACCTCCTGCCCGAGCGCGCCGTGCGGGGAGAGAACTTCGAGGGTCTCCCCCTCGCGGAAGCGGTTGCGCATTTCGACAAATACCCGCCCCTCTTCCGCTTTTAACACGTTGGCGATGTACACGCACTTGCCCTCGACGGGTTGGTTGGAATAATCCTCCGTCCTGCGGTTTTCCCCCAAGAGATAGGCGGTCGTATAGGGGCGGCGGGCGCAGCAGTCGAGCTCCGCGCCCAGAGCCTTGGTGTATCCCCCGTCCATGATGCGGCGGTAGGCTCCCACGACGGTGGCGAGATAGTATTCGCTCTTCATTCTGCCCTCGATCTTGAAGGAACACACCCCCGCCTTCTCAAGCTCGGGGAGATAGCGGCTCAAATTGAGGTCGCGGCTGTTGAGAATGTAGGTCCCCCGCCCGTCCTCCTCGAGGTCGTACCACTCCTTGCTACCGCTCTCCGCGCTCTGCACGCGGTAACGCCAGCGGCACGCCTGCACGCACTCGCCGCGGTTGCTCTGCCGTCCGTCGAGATAGTCGGAAAGCAGGCACCTGCCGCTGTACGAAATGCACATTGCGCCGTGGACGAACGCCTCGAGCTCAAGCTCGGGCACATAGGCGTGGATCTCGGCGATCTCATCGAGGGAGAGTTCGCGGGCGAGCACCACGCGCACGGCCCCGAGGTCGCGGTACATGGCCGCCGCCTCGCGGTTGAGAGTGTTCGCCTGCGTGGAGATATGTACGGGAAGGTCGGGGGCGACCCGTCTCGAGAGCCGCAGCGCGCCGAGGTCGGAGACGAGCACGCCGTCCGCGCCGCACTGTCCGAGAAAGCGGAAGTGCTTCTCGAGCGCAGAAAAATCGCCGTTCTTTGCAAAGATGTTGGCGCAGACGTAGACTTTTTTATTTAAGTCATGGGCGTAGGAAAGCGCCTCTTTGATCTCTTCGTCGGTGAAATTATCCGAAAAAGAGCGCAGAGAGAACGCCTTGCCGCCGAGGTAGACGGCGTCCGCCCCGTAGTAGAGGGCGATCTTGAGTTTTTGCATGTTCCCCGCGGGGGCAAGTAATTCGCACATTTCGTTGTTTCGCCCCCGCCCGCTTAAGGCGGGCGGGGGCGTCCTTGTTCGTCATTTTATCTTATCTTTCTGCTCACCGCGAGCCCTTCGCCGAGCTCCAAAATTTCGGTGGAAAGGTCGGGGTCTGTTTCGAGCGTCTCCAGATATTCGCGGATGTGCTCGACGAGCATTCGCCGTTTTTTGGGCGGTTCGCCGCGCACCCAGCCAAAGAGGAGCACATCGTCCGAAAGAAGAACTCCTCCCCTCTTTAAGAGCCGCTTGCAGTCGGGCAAGTAACGCAAATACTGCACTTTTGGACCGTCCGAAAAGATGAGGTCGTACTCCCCGCCGAGCAGGGGCAAAATCTCGCCCGCGTCCCCCTCGTGGAGGGTCGCACGGCTCGAAAAGCCAAACCGTATTAAATTTTCGCGGGCTTTTTCTGCGCGGGCGGGGTCGAGTTCGATCCCCGTGTAACGAGCGTCGGAAACGGATAGCATGGCGCAGGCCGTCAGCCCCTCCGCCGCCCCGATCTCGAGAATGCGCCCGTTTTGAAGGCCTTTTACGAGCGTCAAAATGTACTGCAACGTCTCGTCGGCGCAGGTGGGGTCGCGCCCCTTTTTCGCCTCTTCGCGCATGCGGAGAAGCGAGGGAGGAAGTTCTTTCAGTTCCATTCGGCCTCGCTTGCGGCGACGCGCTTCTCGTACACCTTCCCCAAAATGCGTCCGATGACGGGGAAGGGAGAATTCACCGCCTCCTGCGGCAGAGGTTCGTTGTTGCTCGTGCCGAACACGCGGTGGAAGATCGCAGTCAAGACCTCGATCTGCCCCTTGTAGAGCTCGGCGTGCGCGCACTGGGTGCGGAATTCCTCATACTCGGTGCGGGCGGTCAAAATGTCCCCCTCGTCGAGCTTGATGAGAATGAAAAAGTACGCCGTCATGTACTTCCACCCCTTGCCGCCGTTGTGGCGGAGCAGGTCGATGTACCGCTTGGCGGCGGGCAGGTCGTCGAGCGCCATGCTCGCGCGGATGTACCGCATGATCGCCACAATGCGCACGAGGAAGAAGAAGGGGCTCTTCATCTTTTTCTCGATGAGGGCGCGCTCTTCGTCGTACCTCTTTTCGGCGCACAGTTTTCCGCACCTGATATTGAGATTATCCTGCATGACGACTTTCACAAAGAGAAGCAATGTAAACACGGCGGCGGCGAGAAGAACGGCGCCGCCGGCGATTTCGGCGGGCTCGCTGTCCAAGACGAGGACGACGATCCCGAATGCAAGAAAGATTGCAGAAAGGATCGGCAAGCCGATGTAGACAATCAAATTGCGTTTCATATTTGTTCTCCTTTGACGCTGCGAATAGTGCAATTCATGCCCTTTTTACACTTCCACGAGAATGGGAATGATCATGGGAGACTGCTTGGTCTTTTTGAAGAGATAATTCTTCATCGCGCGCTTTAGGGCGGCGCAGAGTTCCTCGCGGTTCTTAACGCCCGTGCTCTCGACCGTCTTTTCCGCCACTTCCTTGAGATCGCGCATATAGTCGTGCTCGTCCGAAAAGACGAACCCGCGGCTCTCGATGTTGACGTCGGAGAGCGCCGCGCCCCCCGAAACGGCGAGCGTGACGATGAATACCCCCTCGCTCGACATGCGGATGCGGTCCTTCAACACTTCGCCCTTGGAATCTTCGTACCCCTCCCCGTCGATGAGGCGAGAACCTGCGGGGAAGCTCTCTCCGAGGGTGAGGCTATCCTCCGTCACCTCGATGCAGGAGCCGATGTCGGGAATGAGGATGCACTCGGGGCGCATGCCCGTCTCCTCGGCAAGCAGGGCGTGCCGCTTCAAGTGGCGGTACTCCCCGTGCACGGGAACGAAAAACTTGGGACGGAGGAGGGAATGCATGATCTTGTGCTCCTCCTGACAGGCGTGTCCCGAGACGTGGATCTTTTCGAGGCTCTCATACACGACGTTCGCGCCTAACTTGAAGAGGTTGTTGATGACGCGGTAGATCATGCGCTCGTTGCCCGGGATGGGGCTCGCCGAGATGATGATGGTGTCGTTTTTGCCGATCGTGATCTTGTTGAATTCCCCCGACGCCATGCGGGTGAGCGCGCTCATCGGCTCCCCCTGCGAGCCCGTGGAGACGATGACGATTTCGCGGTCGTAGAAGTTTTTCACCTTCTCCACGTCCACGAGCACCCCCTCGGGAATGGTGAGTTCCCCTATTTTCAAGGCGGCGTCCACCACGTTGAACATGCTCCGCCCCGAGAGGGCGACCTTCCTGCGGAATTTGACCGCGATGTCGATGATCTGCTGGAGACGGTGTACGTTGGAGGCGAAGGTGGCGATAATGAGCCGCCTGTCCGCATTCTCCGAGAAGAGATGTTCGAGGGTGGTACCCACGACCGTCTCGCTCATGGTGTAGCCCGGACGCTCGATGTTGGTGGACTCGCCGAGGTAGAGAAGGACCCCCTTCTTGCCGTATTCGGCGATCTCCGAAAGGTCGATGGGCTTGCCCGCAACGGGCGTTAAGTCGATTTTGAAATCCCCGCTGTGGAAGATGACTCCATACGGCGTTTCCACCGCCAAAGCGAGCGCACCCGCAATGGAGTGGTTGACGTTGACGAAATTCACCGTAAAGACGCCCGCCTTCACTTTCTCATTCGGGGAGACGGTGAGCATCTTCACATTGTTTAAGCGGTGTTCGCGGAGCTTGCCGTCCACGAGCGCCAAGGTGAGTTTTGTGCCGTAGACGGGCGCCGAGATCTCTTTCATGAGATAGGGCACGCCGCCGATGTGGTCCTCATGTCCGTGCGTTAAAAAGACGCCGCGGATCTTGTGCTTGTTCTGCACGAGGTAGGTGATGTCGGGGAATACGAGGTCGATGCCGGGCATTTCCTCCGTGGGAAAGATGATGCCCGCGTCGATGACGATGATGTCGCTCCCGTACTCAATCGCCGTCATGTTCTTGCCGATCTCCCCCACGCCGCCGAAAAAGAGCACCTTGACGGGCTGTTTTTTGCGCTTTTTGGGGGCCGCTTTTACGGGCGGCTGTGCGGACGGTTTTGCGGGTGATTTTGCGGTTTTTGCGGGAACGGGCGCGGGAGCCTGCTTTGTCTGCTTCGTCTCCTTTGTCTGTGTGCGGCTCCGTTTCTTGTCGGCGGACGCCTGCTTGCCGCCGTTTTCGGGGATCTGCACGGGCGTCCCCTTGCCCTTGGCGCGGGATCTGCGGCGGGGCTTTAAGCCGGCCTCCTCCATCGCCTCTTTGGTGCGAGTCTCGCCCGTGTGCGCAGGTGCGGCGGGCGCGGGGGGGTTCTTTTTCGCCTGTTCGCGATTGTAAGCCTCGAGCCCGTTTAAAATCGCAAGCTCTATGGCGCTCTTCCCCTCCTGTCTTGTTTTTTTCTTGTCCAAATACTTCTCCTTTCTCTCCGAAGTCCGCCTTAAATATCGAGCGCGCTGCTCCGGAGAAGTTTGTTTTCCAAATATTACCATCCCTATTGTACAACAAATTTGCGGAAAAGGCAATATCTTTTTCCCGCTTTTCCAAAACAGGCGGGAAATTTTTTGCACTGTTTATTTCGATGATTATCTAATTACATGTGATTTTTATTTTGATAACTATCTAATTAAAGCGTTTTATGCTCCAAATTACGCAAATTTGTGCGATATCGGTCGAATACGACGCCTGCCGTGAAGCAGATCATCATCCAATACAGCCATAGAAAGAAGATAATGACGAGGGAGAGCGCGCCGTACAGCCGCTCCTGATTGGTGAAGTTGAGATAGATCGTGAACGCGCCCGAGGCCGCGAGCCATGCAAGCGCAGTGAGAAAACTGCCGAGCGCGGTGTCCTTGGGCCTTAAGCGGTAAGGGCAGATGTAGGCGTTGAGCATCCAAGCAGCAAAGAAGCCGAGGAGCAGGACGAGGGAATAGACGATGCAATAGTAGAGCCACACGGGAAGAAAGCGGGCAAAGTAGTTGACACCGAGAAGAAGGGAGCCCGCGGCTGCAAAGAAGGCGAGCACGCCGAAGGTGAGGAACGCGGCCGAGAGGCGCACCTTCCAGCCGTGCTTTTTGCGGCGGTAATCGTACAAAATTTCCCCGCTCCTGCGGAGATGATAGAAAAAGCTCGTGCCCGACCAGAGGGTGGTGGCAAGGAAGAGGACGCTCACCCCCGCCGTTGCCCCTACCGCGTTATTTTTGAGGTAGACGAGGAGCTCCTGCGCCCACCCGAAGAGGGAGAGCCCCATGATCTGCTCCACGTCGAAGGCGGAATTGCCGAAGAGGAGGACGAGCCAAAAGGTGAGCGGCACGACGGACATGATGAGAAAGAAAGTAAGAGTCCCCGCGACCGTCGTATATTTCCGCTCCGAAAGGGCGGCAAACGCCCTCCTCCCCCACCGCCATGCCTTTTTCAGCCAACTCATATACGATAAGTATGTGCAAAAAAAAGCAGGATCTCCCCTGCTTTTTCGATATGTGCTCTGCACATATTTATTTTTTCCTCTAACGCCAAAAAGCACGGACGAGCCGTGCTCTTTGAACGTTGATTTGATGTCTTACTTCAGGATCTTGGAGACTGCGCCGGAACCGACCGTTCTGCCGCCCTCACGGATAGCGAAACGGAGGCCTTCCTCGATCGCGACGGGCTTGATGAGCTCGACGGTGAGGGTGACGTG
>CANQPO010000027.1 GCA_947625695.1 uncultured Clostridia bacterium
CCGCGCCCGTTCCCCCCAAAATGCCGACCGTCTCCCCTTTTGCACCGTAAAACTCACCCCGTCCAGCGTTTTTCCGCCGCCCGCATAGGCGAAGGAGACGTTCTTAAACGCAATGGCGGGAGCGTTTTCTTGGGCGCGTTCCGATTGATTGGGCTGGGTCAAGGAGGGCTCCCCCTCCATATCGAGCACGGCGCCCACCCGCTTTTGGCAGGAGACCGCCTTTGTGACCGTGATGATGAGGTTGGCGAGCTTGATGAGCTCCACCAAAATTTGCGCGAGGTAGCCGTAGAGGGCGACCACGTCCCCCTGCTCGAGCGCGCCGCCCTCTACGCGGACCGCCCCCACGTACAGCAGCACGATGAGGGCGACGTTGACGAGCACATAGGTGAGCGGGCTCGAGAGCGCGGCAAGCGCGCCCGCTCTTTTTTGGGACTTTTTGAGGGCGGTCTCCCGCGCTTCGAACTCTTTTTTTTCGCTCTCCTCGAGGGAGAACGCGCGAATGACCCGCACCCCCGCCAAATTTTCGCGGGTGGAGAGGTACACTTTTTCCAGCCGTTCCTGCACCTTTTTGTAGAGGGGAAGGCAGATCCCCATGACGAGATAGACGGCGGCGGCAAGAAGAGGCACGAGTCCCACGAATACGAGCCCCGCCTGCGGGTCCACCACGAACGCCATTGCCGTTGCGCCGAATACCACGATGGGCGAGCGCAACAGAAGGCGGAGGGTCATATTCACCCCCGTCTGCACCTGATTGACGTCGCTCGTCATGCGGGTGATCATGCGGGCTGTGCCGAGCTTGTCGATTTGAGCATAAGAAAAGGTCTGCAATTTATCGAAGAGACGGGCGCGCAGTTCGGCCGCCGTCCCGACCGCCGCCTTCGCCGCAAAATATTGCGCCGTGAGCGCAAAGAAAAGCCCGAGCGCGCCGAACGCAACGAGCACGAGACAGGCGTTTACGATGTAGCCCTTGTCCGCGCCCGCAACGCCCGTGTTGATGATCGCCGCCACCACGAGGGGGACGGTGAGCTCCATGCACGCTTCGAGCAATTTGAAAAGAGGGGCGAGGATCGCCTCCTTGCGATAGACTTTGAGACAGCGAATGAGATATTTCAAAAGTTCCCTCAGATGACGAAAAGGTAGACGTAATAGCCGATGAATGAGGCGAGCATAATACCGCCCGCCACTCTTCCGAGCTTATGCCCCTTGAAGAGGGCGAGAATGTAGAGAAGGACGGCCGCCCCGAGCGCGACACAGGCGTCGATGAGATTGCTCGCCGTGCCCGCCGTGGTGAAAGTAAGGGGATAGAAGAGGGAGGACGCGCCCGCCACCAACAGAATATTGAAGATGTTGGAGCCGATGACGTTGCCGACGGCGATGTCCGTCTCCCCCTTGAATGCCGCTACGACGGAGGTGACGAGTTCGGGCAGCGACGTGCCGATGGCGACCACCGTGAGCCCGATGATGCGCTCGGACACTCCGAAATGTCTTGCGAGATACTTTGCGGCGTCCACGAGAAGGGTGCCGCCGCCCACGACCATTGCAAGCCCCACGAGAGAGAGCAAAATCAAAAACCACGTCTTTTGCTCCATCTTATCGAACCATTGTCCGATCTTCCCCTTGGGCTTTTTCTCTTCTTCTTGCGTTATTTCCCCCTGCGGGACGCTCTTTTCAAGCTCCTTTGCCTTTTTCTGCTCCTTGAGCGCCCCCCTCACGAGGACGACCATGTACACCGAAAAAACAGCGATAAAGATGAGACCATCCCACCATTGAAGAGCTCCTCCCCAAATGCCGAGGCCGATCAAAAGAGCGCTTGCAATGAGCAGAACGGGCAGGTCGAGCACGAGGGAATTTTTCTGCACGGGGAGGGGGTGAAAGAGGGCCGCGACTCCCAAAATTAAAAGAATGTTGCAGATGTTGCTCCCCACCACGTTGCCGATGGAGATGTCCGTTGAATGCTGAATGGCCGAGGTGACGGAGACGCAGAGCTCGGGCGCGCTCGTGCCGAACGCCACAATGGTGAGCCCGATGACGAGGGTGGGGATCTTGCACTTTGCGGCGATCCCCGCGCTTCCGTCCACAAACCAATCGGCGCCCTTTACGAGGAGGGCAAACCCAAGTACAAGCAAGAAAATTTGCAGAGCCAACATACCCTATTCTCCAATATGTATTGCGGTTTGCCGAAAGTCTTGTCATTCTTGCGAACCGCCGCGACACGGGAATTCCCCCGGGGTATGTTGCCGCGGCGCAGGGACTACTCCCCTCCGACAAACAAAAGATAGCACTTCTCTTTGCGAATGTCAAGTATTTTTCGCCCGCCCCTTATAAGCCCACCCATAAGCCCGCCCCTCCCCCGCTGGGCGGGGGAGGGGCGGGCGAAGGCGAAAACGTTACAAGATAGAATAAATTTCGCGGATACGGTTCATGGGAACGGGGGCGCAGAGGCTATCCGCCTCCTCCACTTTGAGCACGACCCCCACGCGCGGGAGGTCCCCCTTGCCGAAGGGCACGCTTACCCTGTCCCCTGCCGCGATTTTCGAAGTGGGCGAGAGGTACCAATAGGGCGCGCCCTCTATTTCCACCTTCACGAAAGTGTGTTTGAAATTGTCGCGGATGACGCCGCCGCTCAACGAATGGATCACTTTTACTCCTTATGAAAAGTATGATATCATATTGTCATTTCGCCCCGCGCTTCTTATTTGTCATTTCGACCGTAGCGAATGCAATGAGCGGAGTGGAGAAATCTCACATTATTATAATGCGGATGAGATTTCTACTTCGTCGCTAACGCTCCTCGTGCCGCCCTTAGGCAACATAGAACGTGCGGGCGGGGCGACTACGCTCGACATGACAACACACCCTCGCTGCCCCTGATAGGGGAAGTGGCATGAGCGGAGCGAATGCCGAAAGGGTTTTTACAAGCTCTCGGAAAACCCCTCTGTCACTCGCAAGCTCGTGACATCTCCCCTGCAAGGGGCGACAAGATAAACTTGGTCCTAAAACATCGGTGCGAAAATTTTGGCAAGTTCGCAGATGCCCCGCCACACGACGCTCCGCTTGGCGTCCTCCTCCGTTTGGAGGGCGGAAACTTCAAACGTATGAAGAAAATCTTCCTTGAGCGCCTCGTTTGCGCGGGTCTTGTACATGAATACCGCATCCTCGAAGTGGTGCAGGAGAGAGCGGTAATCGAGGTTAATGGTGCCCACGATGCCCACCTCGTCGTCCGAGAGAAAGCTCTTGGCGTGAATGAACCCGGGGGTGTATTCGTAAATTTTCACCCCGCCCTTGATGAGCGCCATATAGTTGGAGCGGGTGAGGGCGAACGGAATTTTTTTATCGGGAATGTGCGGGGTGACGATGCGCACATCCACCCCCCTCGCGCACGCCGAGAGCATGGCGGCGCGCATGCGGTAGTCGATGATGAGGTAGGGCGTGGTGATCCACACATATTTTTTTGCGCGGGACAATACGCCGATGTACACGTCCTCCGCAAGGTGCCTTCCGTAGAGGGGACGGGGGCCGTCGCCGTAGGGCTGCACGATCCCCTCTCCCTCGAATTTCTCATACGTTTGAGGAATATAGGGCGAAAAGTCCTCCGTCGTCTTGGTCTGCAGATCGTACAGGCGCAGGAACATGAGGATGAGCCCCTTTACCCCTTCGCCCTCGAGCCGCACGGCGGTGTCCTTCCAATTTCCGAACGGGTGAGTCTCATTGATGTACTCGTCGGCAAGGTTGATACCGCCCGTGTAGCCGATCTTGCCGTCGATGACGGTGATCTTGCGGTGGTCGCGGTTGTTGTGGATGTTGGCGACGATGGGCACGAACGGGTTGAATTTGACGCAGGAAATGCCCGCCTTTTGCAGTTCTTTATAATAGCCCGCGCGGATCTTTCCCATACAGCCGATGTCGTCGTAGATGACGCGCACCTCCACCCCCTCCTTCACTTTTTCCTTGAGGAGGTCGAGTACGCTGTACCACATGGTCCCCCGCGCGAGAATGAAATATTCGAGGAAGATGTACTCCTTCGCGTTCTGAATATCTTCGAGGAGCCGCTTGAAAAATTCCTCGCCCGTGGGAAAATATTCGGTTTTGGTATTCGTGTAGGCGACGGCGTTGGAATTTTCGCGGAAGAGCGCTTCGCTGTCCGCCGCGCGCTCCCCCATCTGCTCTGCAAGCTCCTCCTCGGAGAGGGCGCGCTTTGCAAAGGGACGGGAGCTCTCGTTTAAAAGTCCGTACCGTTTGCGCTGTTTTTTGGAGGGACGGTTGTAGGAGAACACCACATAGATGAATACGCCGAACACGTTGAATACCACGACGCACAGGATCCACGGAATTTTTGTCTCGGGGAGCATGTCGCGGTTGACGACGCTGAACACCGTGACAAGGACGATGATCCACTGCACCGCGCCGAAAATAAAGTGCACATAGGGCGAGGCGGCGGGAAAATAGTCCGCGAGCGCCTGTTCCGCTAAATACGCCGCACCCAAAATGACGAGCGCGTTGACCGCGAACGTCAGAATGATCGTCATGGCGACGAGGAAAAATCGACTGAAAAAGATCTTTAAGTAGCGTTTCATCCGATGTAGCTCCGTTCGTAGAGGGTGCACCCGCAGGGAAGAAGGGTGCGGGAAAAGCCCTCCAACTGTAGATTTTTCGTTGTATGCAGGCGAAGGAGCCCTTTTAAGCTCTCAAACGCCAGAGGGGAAATATTTTCTTCGGGAATGCCGCAGAGGTCGATCTCCTCCACGCCATTTAGCCCCAAAAAGGCGAGTTGCCCCACCGTGCCGCCCGTAAGTTTCACCCGTTTGAGGGTTTGGGGAGCAGAACCGCCAAGCGCCCACAGAATGCGCCCGTCGTAGTCGCTCCCGAGAATGGAACGCGCGCTCCCCGCAAAGGGCAGCTCGAGGGAGACGAGGTCTTTGCAGGGCGAAAGCGCGCCGTCGTCGCAAAAGTCGTACCCCTCCGCCTTGAATTCCTCCATATTCGGAAGCGCCGCAACAAGCCGCGTGCCGCCGGCCGTGGAAAGATACACCCCGCCCTCTTTCACGACGTAGGGAGCCGCCGCCTCGATCTCGGCGATTTTTGTACCGGCGAGCGAGGACGCCGAAAACTCCGCCCCGCTCCTTAAAACGAGCTTTTGTGCGCCGATCTCACAAAGGAAGCCAGACGAAACGCTGCCGTCGAGGAGGACGAGCGTGGAAAAAGAGGCCCGCAAAGTGCGGAACACGCGGTCGCCGTCGTATGCGAAAAGGTCGGCGGAATAAAACCCCGTGTCGCTGAAATCTCTGTAGATTGCCGCCCGTTCGAGGGAAGAAAGTCCCTCCGTCTGAAGGGTGAGAAGGTCGAGAAGGCTCCCCTCTTGGAACACGGCGCGCACCGCACGATAGCGCTCGGAGGCCGAGATCTCGCCGCGGATACCCTCCCGTTCGAGGAGTAGGCTTCCGCTTCCCCCGCCCGAGAGCGCGGAATAGGCGGAGGCATAGCTCTCCTGCGTGACGGCGCCGTTCTCCCAAACCGCCTCGAAGGTCTCCTCCCGCGCCGCAGCTGCACGGGGAAATGGAACAAGGCAGCAGGCGCAAAGAACAAACAAAACAAGAAAGATGAGCGCCGAAAACAGGCGCTTTTTGCAAGACGTATTGCGTTTTACCATTTGAGACGGTGCAATTCCCCCTCCCGCTGCATGCCGAAAAAGTTGTTCTGCCGAAGCCCTTCGTACACGGCGATCGCAACGGCGTTTGAAAGATTGAGCGAACGCCGCTTCGCCAGCATGGGAATGCGCACGCAGTCGGAGGGGCGGCTTATGAGCAGTTCCTCGGGGAGCCCCTTCGTCTCCTTGCCAAACACGAGCGCGTCCCCCTCGTCGTAGCGCGCCTCGCTGTACACCGTGCGCGCCTTGGTGGTAAAGAGGTGCAGCTTTGCACCACCGAGCGCATTTAGGGCGTCCTCGAACGTTTCATGCACCTTCACCTCAACGAGGTCCCAATAGTCGAGCCCCGCGCGCTTTAAGTAGCGGTCGGAAATTTCAAAGCCGAGCGGTTTTACGAGATGGAGCATGCAGCCCGTGGCGGCGCAGGTGCGCGCGATGTTGCCCGCATTCTGCGGAATTTCGGGTTCGACGAGAACGACATGAAACATTTTCGCGTTTTTCCTCATTTTGTTGGATATTTTGATACCTGTATCGAGTTTTTTGATATTTTGAGCAGGAATTTTTCGCGTGAAACATCGAAAATCGCTTGACACGCTTCTTTGCATTACTTATAATGGGAACGTAAAGTGAACGGGATCGGCCGAACGCTTTTCGCCGCGGCGCATATGCCGCAACAAATTTGCTTACACATCCCATATTTTTTCTCATTAAAACGTCGGGCTCTGCCCGGCGTTTTAATGTTCGCCGCACTTTTCGCCCCCGATTATAGCACGCCCTTCCCTCTTTGTCAAGCGTCCCTCTTTTTGTTACTTTTTCCCTTTTTGAAAACCCCGCCGATTTGCTTGCCTTTTTTCGCTCATTATGATAATTTATAAATATATCATGTATTTTTCGGAGAAAATATTATGACGCGCATCAAAAAATTATTTCTGTTTGTTCTGGTCGCGGCGATGACGGTCGCGCTCTCGCTCGGAATTGCCTCCTGCGGCGAGGAAGAAAAGCCCGTGACCTATACGGTGACCGTGACCTGCGAGGACGAAAGCGCGCTCAGCGGGGTAAAGGCGCGCCTTGAAAAGGAGGGCAAAAAGAGCGAGGAGAAGGCTCTTTCGGGCGGCAAGGCGAGCTTTGAGCTCGAGGCGGGGACCTACACCGTCGTTCTCACGGGCGTGCCCGACGAGTATTCCTATGAGACAAAAACGGTGACGGAGAACGCCCCGAATGCCTCCGTGACCCTCACGAAAAAGACCGATCCGCCGGACGGGCTCGTCTTTTACACCGTGACCGTGACCTGCGAGGACGAAACCGCCCTCTCGGGGGTGAAGGTGCGGCTCATGTTGGGGACGACCGTCGCGGAGGAACAGCCCCTTTCGGACGGCAAGGCGAGCTTTAAACTTGCGCCCGCGAATTATACCGCCACCCTCACGGGGGTCCCCGCGGGCTACACCTACGAGCCCAAGACGCTCGTTGGTCCAAACTACAACGTGACCATTGCGCTTACGAAAGTCTCCTCCTCTGCGGACGTCACCGTAAAGGTTGCGGCGGGCACGGACATCTTCGGCAAGAGCCAAGGCGAGACCCTCCTCAAAAATGCGCAGGTGAAGATCTACCGCGCCGTGACGGACAAGGAGCCCGTCGCCTCGGCGGTGACGGACGAGAGCGGCGCGGCGCACTTCGAAAACCTTACGGCGGGGAGGTATCTTGTCAACGTCAACGGGAAGGAGTTCTCGGGCGTCGCCATAGAGGGCGGCGCGGCTGCCGTGACCTTAAACGAAAAGCTCGGCTCCAAATATGCGCCCTTTGTGTGGACGGTGGGGAAGAACGAAGTCCCCTTTACGCGGGAGGCGCTCGAATCGCTTGGCGATGACAGTGTGTACTATACCCTCACCGTAAGCGAAAAGGGGCTCTACTCCTTCGACGCCGACAACTACAACGTGAACGTGACGTGCGATGCGATCGAAGGCGATTTGAACTATACGGACGACCACATTGCCGTAGAACTCACCGCGGGGACCGTTTACACCTTTGCCTGCACCTCGACGGGCGCGCTTGCAGACAGCGGCGAGTTCGGCTATGCCGTCACCGTGACAAAGGGGGATACGCAGGAGGGCGGGACGACGCCCGACCCCGACAACCCCGATCCCGATAAACCCGACCCCGACACGCCCTCCGGCCCTTGGAGCGGGAGCGGCACTGCGGCGCAGCCCTATATCATCGGAACGCTCGTGGGCGAATACAAGGACATAACGGTCGAATTTGACGGCGCAACTTACAACATGGTGTATTTCAAATATATGCCCGAAGCCGACGGCAGTTATACCGTGACGCTGACCAAGCCCGAAAACGCGCTCATGACGTTCGTCGGCGCAAGACCCGTTGTGGGACAGGTGAACCCCGTTTTGAGCGGGGCTGAGGGGGGCTTCCTCTCCGCAGACATCAAACTCACAAAGGGAACGGCTTTCACGATCCAGATTACGGGAAACGACGAAGCCGAAAACCCCGCCTCCTTCTCCTGCTCCTTCAAGGTGGAGACCTATACCGAACCCGCCGCGAAGAAGGGCAGCGTATACGACCCCGAAACCCTCGCCGATCTGCTCGGCACCCATGTTGTGACGACGGCAAACACCTACTATTGTCACTACCGTTCCGCCGAGGCGGGCGTGTACGCCGTTTCCACCGCCTATTCGCAGGGCATCGTCTTTTCGGTGAGAACGGAGCTCGACCCCGACCCCAACAACTACGACATTCCCAAGGGCAAGAAGATCTATGACTTCAAGCTCTCGATAAGCGACTTGGGCAAGTTCGAACTCGAAGCGGACAAAGATTACTACTTTGCCGTCTCCTCCAACGCGCAGGGCGAGGCGTCGGGAGCGGAGGCGACCCTCAACTTTACCATTGAGAAGTTTGTCGCGGGAGAGCCCGACGGCACGCAGGCAAATCCTTACCCGCTCGAAACTCTGTTCGGCGAGCACACGTATGAGGTGGACGGCGCGGGCTCCTACTTTGAGTTCACCCTTACCGCGCAGACGAAAGTAAAGGTGACCGCGATCGCCTCTCGCTATTACATCGAATTCATCGGAAGTACGCGCTGGATGCCCACAAAAGACGGCGAACAAAAGGAATTCACCCTCTCCGCGGGAAAGGTGATCTTGCACCTCTATAATTACGAGAACAAAAAAGTGACCGCGCACATCAAGATCGAACAGGTCGGGAGCGGGACGGCCGCAAGCGGCGAAACGGCGGCCGCGGCTGTGTACGCGCTGTCCCCCGCGGACGGGAAGAAGTCCGTTTGATAAACGGCGAAAAAAACTTTCGGGGCCGCCCGCCCGCGCATTCTGCGCGGGCGGGCGGCCCCCTTTTACCCTTTTGGCAAAAATTGAAATCTTTGTGAAATTGCTTCCCTCCCCCGTCTTTCATTGACAGAATGTGTTTTTTCCTTTATAATGATGAAGTAATCGACTTTATATTTTCGCATATTTTTCCCCGCTTGGGGAAACGGAGGTTTTATGAAAAAACTTTTGGGCAAAACTTTGCTCCTTGCGGCGGCGTTCGCCCTCGGCGTAAACTGTTTTGCGCTTACGGCGTGCGACTCTACCGCAGGGCCCCATGAGCACATTTACGGCGGGTGGACGGTGATTTCCGCCGCCACCTGTACCGAAAACGGCGAACGCGTTCACACCTGCGCCGTCTGCAAGGAGACGGAAGAGGAGGAGATCCCCGCCCTCGGGCACGACTTTAACGGCGGGCGGGAGACGGAGGCCGCTTCCTGCACGCAGGTGGGAAAGCGCACCCAGACCTGCCGCCGCTGCGGTTTTACGCAGAATACCCAAGTCCCCACCATCGCCCACAATTGGGACGCGGGGATAATTCTCGTGCAGCCGACCTGTAAGCAGGAGGGAAGTCTGCGCCGCACCTGCAAGGAATGTTCCTTACAGGAAGTCGTCTCGCTCGGCTTGGGCGCGCACGACCCCGAGGAGACGGGGCGCGTGGCTGCGACCTGCACGACGGACGGGGCCATCTCCTACCGCTGCAGAACGTGCGGGGAGACCCTTGAAACGGTTCCGATCCCCGCCCTTCAGCACCGCTGGAAACTCGGCGAAAACGACGTGGAGCCCACCTGCACGACGGACGGGTATCTCGACCGCGTGTGCGAGCGTTGCGGCAAGTCCGAGAAAAAGACCGTCCCCGCCCTTCAGCACGAGCTGCCCGCAGATTATACGATCGACGTAAAGCCCACCTTCGAGACGGAGGGCTCCAAGTCGCTGCACTGCCTTCGCTGCGGAGAACAGGTGAACAAGACGGCGATCCCCAAGCTCGACGAGAACGTGCCCGTGGAATATTCCTTCCGCCTGATGCGGAATAACGGAAACCTGATTTCCGACTCCTCCGCCGTCATCACCGTGTACGACGGCGAGACCCAAGTCGCGCAGAGCTCCCCCTCTACTCTCGTAAACGGCGTGTTCAGATACTCGCTCAAGCCTTTGAAAGACAGGAGCTATACGGTGCAGACGACCTCCCTTCCCAAGGGATATTCGGCAAAGACGGCGACCGTGGAGGCGGGCGATCCCTATTGCAACATTTACCTCACCGCCGCGCCCATCCGCGAGCCCGTGCCCGCGGGCAACCGCTTTCAGAAGGGCTCGGTGATGTACGACTTCACCCTCTCCTCGGCCATTACGACGACGGGGAGAAGCTACACCCTCTCCGACTTGCTCAAAGAAAAACAAGCGGTGGCGCTCAACTTCTGGGCGACGTGGTGCGGACCCTGCAACACCGAATTCCCCTACCTCGAGCAATCTTACCGCTCCCTCTCCGATAAAATCGAGATCCTCGCCATTGATCAGGACGCGAGCGACGACATGGATAAAGTAAAGGGGTTTGCAACCTCAAACGGCTACACCTTCCCCATGGCATACGACACGATGAACAGGCTGCAGAGCATGTTCGGCGTGACCGACATTCCCGCGACCGTCGTCATCGACTCGGAGGGCGTGGTGTGCGAGTTCCACAGCGGGGTTTTAAGCTCCGCAGACCAATTCGCCGCCCTCCTCTCCCCCTACCTGACGGAACCGGAGACGGCGAAGATTTCGGCAAACAGTTTGGACGTTCTTCCCCCCAAACGCACCTTCGCGGAAATTTAAGGAGAGCAAAATGAAAAAATATCTCAAATATCTCATTCTTGCGCCGATCGTTGCGCTGACCTTCGCCTGCGGGCTGATCGTTGCAGGCTGCGGCGGAAAGGTGACCCTCTCCTTCGACGCGGGGGAGGGCTCTCCCGTAGAGAACATCACCGCGGAAGCGGGCGAAACCGTGGAACTTCCCACCTCCCTTCGCAAGGGCTATGTGCTTGCGGGCTGGAGCGCGGGGGAAGAGACCTATTCGGGCACGATCGCCGCCCCCGAACAGGACACAAACTATACCGCCGTGTGGGCGGAGGGGTATGAAGTGACCTTCGACGCCGACGGAGGCGTGTATGCCGAGGGCGCGCCCTCCCTCTCCCTTGCGGCGGGCGCAAGCCTCTACGACGCGGTAAAGGACATTCGGCCCACCAAGAGCGGGCTCGACTTCGGCGCGTGGTTTATTGGCGAGACGGAAGTTCTTCCAAACACGAAAATGCCCGCGGAAAACGTCACCCTCACCGCAAAATACAAGGTGGAGTACGCCATGGAGAGCTATCTTTTGAACCTCGCGGGCAACTCCTATGTGCGGAGCGGAGAGATAAAGTACGCCTCCGATTACGTGGGCGCGACCGTCTCTCCCGACGCACCCGAAGTGACGGGCTTTGCGCGGACGGCGACCCCCGCGGGGCAGTCCCCCGTCGAGAGCGTGCGCCTCGACGCGGACGCGAGCAAAAACGTGCTCAAATTTTACTATGACAGGCTCCGCTTCGAACTCGTGTTCAGCCCCGACGCAAGCGGCGCGACGGGAGAGGTAAACCGCATACAGGCGCTCTACGGGGAGACCGTGAGCCTTCCCGAGAACAATTTCGCCTATGAGGGGTACCGCTTTGCGGGGTGGAGCGCCTTCAGCGGCGGTGAGGTGGAATTCAGCCCCTCTGAACCCTTCCCCATGATGGGAGATACCATTCTCTACGCCGTGTGGGATAAGGGCTTTACCGACCGCTACGGCGGGAACGACCTCGTGTTCTTCCCCCGTCTCGAGCCCGAAAAAGCCGTTTTAAGGCGCGGGAACAACGAGTTCGAGGGAACGCGCGACGGCGACGATTTCCTCTTTACGCCCGCCGCAGGCGACTTAAAGGGCAGGGTGTACGGCTCGATGTTCTGCTACGAGCGGGACGACCTTGCGGGCACATACACCTTTATGGAATTCGTGGACGAGGAGCAGTTCACCCCCCGCTACGATGCAAACAGGACGCTGAAAATAGACAACTATCTCAACGCCGAGTACAAAAGGGGAACACACACCTGCCAAGGGGAGGTCGTCTATTCGGACGAGACGGGCGACTACGTGTTTACGAGCGCGGACGAGAGCTTCCGCTTTTTGTCGGTGATCAGCGACGCTTACGAGTACGACCATACCTTCCTCGTGGGCGGAGAGGAAGTCGGCTCCTATGTCGATTTCGTGATGGCGGACGCCGACGCGGGCATGGGGTACAAGAACAACACCATGATGCTCATCATCGACGGGTACGGCATTGCGATGCTCGGGGATATGTCCACGGGCATGGCCTACGACGGCAGATACTATGTGGAGGGCATTTATACGATCGGCACGGCGGACGTTTATAAGCTCGTCTGCTTCTTCAGCGACCCCGACGGACTTCTGACAGGCGTGGAGGGCGCGGTAGCGACCAACTTCGTCTATACTCTTCCCCTCGACGACGGCACGGGATACGACGGCTATGTGCAGGCGAACGGCTTCCGCGGGGAATATGAGGGCGAAAGCGGCGAAACGCTCTCCCTCGACGGCTTCGGTCCCTTTGCGGACAGCTTTACCTACACTGCCGGCGGAAAGACGTATAAGGGACGTTACAGCGTCTCCACAGACCTCATGTCGGGCTCGGTCGTCAACTGCGAGACGGAGGACGGGGACGAGTTCTCCTTCCGCGTGGATACGCAGGGAAACACCTTCTCCGCGCCCCAAAGCCTCGTGGAGGGCGACTACACCGAATACCGCTTTATGGACGGGAACACCCTGCGTCCCCCCTTCCTCGTGCTCTATGACGAAAACAAGGACGGCACGGCGGGCAAGGCGAACGTGTATATGCCCTCCGAGGACGGAAGCGCCCTCGTGAAGGCGGCGGAAGGCAAATTCACCGCAGAGCCCATCGGCAATTCCGTCTTTTCCCTCTACACCTTTACGCGGAAGAGCGTCGCCGCGGGCTATGCGGACGTCGTAGCGGAAAAACTCGTGTTCTTTAACTCCGTCGCCACCAGCACCACGGAGAATTTGACCTATAACATCTACTGCCTGCTCGAGCAGACGTTGAGCGGCACGAAGATCTCCTATTGGAACAAATACCTGCTTCCCGACGGCGGCGAGATCTGGAGATGTAATTCCGTGACGGCGGGCGGGCTCGGCTCCCTCCTCATCGGGGGGGACGGGACGGTGCTTCAGGGGCAGTTCTCCGTCGGCGCGAGCGAGCATTTCGACGGTTCTGTAGGCTCCTTCGACTATGTGACGAACGAGGGCGAACTTGCCTCCCTCTATTACGACATCTCCAAAAACGACGAGGGGGAGAACGTTGCGACCCCGAGAAACGGGACCGAACAGATGGTCTACGTCATTCAGCCGACGGGCATTCTTGCGGGCGGGGTCGGCACGCAGATGATCTTCCTCGACGGCGTTTCCAGCATGAAGTACACCGAGGACAGCGGCGAGCGCTACCTCGAGGGCAGCTATTTCCCCGACGGCACGACCTGTTTCGGCGAGACGGTGTATTCCTTTACGGTGGGAAATACCGAGCGTTTCCGCTTTGTCATCTACACCCTGCCCGACTATGAGGGTATGACGCTCGCCGTAAAATACGACGCGTCCTTTGAACGGGAGGCGGGCGAGAATTTGAGCGGCCTCACCTTCCGCGGCGTGGGAAGCCTTGTAATCGACGGCTATCACACCGCCCGCTACGACGCAGGCGACGGCCGCCAAATGGAGGGAGAGTACATCCGCGATGAACTCTGCCAGACGGTCGTATTCACCGCAAAGGACGGCACGGAGTATGTGCTCGAGCTCGATCTTACGGCGAAGTCCTTTGTGCAGACCGATTGGGCGGTGGGGCGCGAATGGCAGCTTCTCGACAGCAATTTCGAGCCCATCAATCAATATTACGCGGTCTTTGAGGACAACTTCACCGAAAAGACGGTCACCATTTTCAGTTCGGTCGGAAACGTTGTTTCCGAGGGCGTCTACGTCGTGCTCGACAGCGTGAACGACACGTGGGGGCATGAAGAGTATCTCCTTAGAAATGTTACTTTCGGGACGGGATATCCCGAGGACGTCTACCGCGTGACCTTTGCCGTGAACAGCGAAGGCGTGGGGGCCTGCCTCGTGTTCAACGCGGACGCGGACGGCGTATTCACCGACGACAGCTGGAACGTCCTCGTGCTCGACGGCTACGGAAGGGGGCAATATTCCACCTCCGCCTTTACGGGAAGGGGCTCCTATGAGGTCATCGACTTTACAAGAAACTTCATCTCCTTTACGATAGACGAGGACGCAGGCGCCGCGGGCGGGACGGAATTCTATTTCCTCCTTCAAGGCGGCGTGCTGCAAGCGACCGACTACGAAAAGTACGCGGGCGTGTTCTTTGCCGAAAACTTCGAGAGCGTTGCGTTCGGCGCGGACGGTATCGCCTACCTCGGCAACGAGAGCGGGCCCTACTTCGTCCTCGGCGGCAAGGCATACGTGTATCTTACAGACTCCCCCACCGAGGTGAACGCGCCGAGCGGCGATACCTATTCCTACAATAACAAGACCTACCGCCGCTGGGACGGCGCGGCGTTCTCGCTCGAAGGGAAGGTACTCATGCGGGACAAGGACGAAAACCCCGTACAGGCCCACCCCGACCTTGAGGCGACGCTCACTTTTACCCCCAACGGCACGACGAACAGAAACCTTGCCGCCGTGTTCACCTTTGAGGGCGAAGAATATCTCGAGGACGGCAGGCCCAAAAAGTACGACGGTTACACGTTGAGCCTCTACGCGGCGGGCGATTCCCTCATGGGCGGCAGCGTGGGCGAGTTCTCCCCCACCGTCGCCTACGGCAACAGCCGCTACTCCATCGAATTCAGCTATCAAGGCGGGACCTATTCCTTCACCGTCCATGCGGGGGATACGAGCGTGGAATATCTCGACCACAACGCGAGGTATTTCGACCACGAACCCGGCAAGGACGCGAACGGACACGACATTACGATCACCCGCGGCGGGAGGCTGTATAAAAACAGCTTCGGCTTCGGCGCGATCATGTTTGAAAAACCCACCCTCTCGGGCGATCTTCTCTACCTCTTCGAGGAAGGAGACCCCACCTACGGAAAACCTCTTCACTTTGAGAATGTACCCGAGGAGAGCGTGCAAGTCGTCGGCTATCTGCCCGGGTACGGCAACCGCCTCGAGCTCGCCTTTACGGCGGAAAACGACGGCAAACAATATCTTCTCAACTACTACGAATACTATCAGGGCGGCGTCTACTTCTGGTGCTACGGGCTGTTCTCCTATGAGGACGTGGAGGCGGGCGGCTACACCGTGCGCGCCAAGACCTTGCTCTACACAAAGATGTCCAGAACGCCCGCCTATCTCGATGCGCAGGACGGCTCGCAAAAGGCGCTCGGGAAGATCACCGAAGTCACCCTCCTCGACGGCGAGACCCCCCTTGTCGTGTACGACATGGGCGTGACGCCTCAGGGCTACGGCCGCAGTATTTGGCTGGTGGAGCGAGCGAGCGTGGTTGCAAACGGCTCGACGGGTACCTGCACATGGGGCACGGGATACCTTGTAAACTTCACTGCAGAAAACGGCGCTCTCTCGGCGACGGTGGAGCGTTATGACTTTGTACAGGTCGTCAATTACACCGAGAATGTGTTCAACCTCTTCTTTGACGAGGAGGGGAATCTCATTCTTGCGGGCGTGCTCGCCTACTACGACCTCGGCAGCAGCAACGGCTATGTGTGCGTATGCGACCCGCACGACTACAAAGACAATGGGGACGGCACGTTTACTTTCTATGCGACGTGGGAGGGAACGGAAATGCTCTACACCGTAAAGGTGGAAAAAGGCGACGACGTGACCTTCCAAGACGCGGACGGCAAGGCGGTGACAAAGCCCGGCTACACCGTAACGCTTACGACTTCCGCCGCCGATTGACGTTGTAAATTCAAGGGTAAGCAACAGGACATTATAAAAATGTCATGTCGAGCCGCCGAGTAACGAGGCGTGTCGAGACATCTCTACCGCATTATCATAAGGTGAGATTTCTCCACTTCGCTCGCAAGCTCGCTTCGGTCGAAATGACAAAAAAGAGAACACGCCCCCTCCCACGGAGGGGGTTTATTCTTGCCCACCCTTGAGGGGTGGGTGGCACGCGCTCTGCGCGTGACGGAAGGGGTGTCGTAAAACAAAACACCCCCTCAGTCACTTCGTGACAGCTCCCCCTCAAGGGGTAGCAAAGGGCTATGCAGAACACCATTCCCAAAATAGGTCATTCCGAGCGCAGTCGAGGAATGTCCTTATTATAATGCGGACACCCTTCGACGGAGCTCAGGGTGACGTGATTCGGAACGCTATTCCAAAAATGTCATTTCGAGCGAAGTCGAGAAATCTCATCCGCATTATACTAAGGGCGGCCTCAAAAGGCCGCCCTTTTTATATCATTCTTTATTTCACCCTTTACTTTATTTTTACGGTGACGAGGTTGCCCTCCTCTTCCGAATACTCGTACTCGACGCTCTCCGCCGCGTTCTGAATGAGTTTGAGGGAGAGAATGTTCTCCGAGGTGTTCGGGTCGAAGGGCGCGCCGCCGTAAACGAACTGCATGGTGGCGATCTCCCCGTCCTGCGAATATTCGAAGGTGACGCTCAAATTGAACTTTTCGCCGAGCACGGGAAGCAGGATCTGCACGCAGAGCTCTTCGAATACCGACTGCGCGCGGTAGATGGTCTTTTGCGGCGTTTGGCTCTTTCTGCAAAATTCTTCGAGCGCGGTGTTGAAGCCGATGAAGTCGAAATCTTTGGATTCGATCAGCCGCTCGAACACCTTGATGTGCTTGATAAAGCGGATGGTCTTTTCCCGCTTGGGGTGGTCAAAGATCTCCTCGGGGGTGCCCTCCTCGTAGATACCCCCCTCGTCCATATAGAACACACGGTTGGCGATCTCCCGCGCAAAGTGCATTTCGTGGGTGACGATCACCATGGTGAGGCCCTGCCGCGCCAAGTCGCGGATGACCGCCTGCACCTCTCCCACCATGGTGGGATCGAGCGCGGACGTCGGCTCGTCGAAGAGAATGATGTCGGGCTTCATCGCAAGCGTTCTCGCGATCGCCACCCGCTGTTTCTGCCCGCCCGAGAGCTCGTCGGGGAAGTTATTTGCCTTGTCGGCAAGCCCCACGGTGCGGAGCAGCCGCATGCCCTCCTCATACGCTTCCTTTTTGGAGACCTTGTTGAGGTCCATGGGCGCCGCCATGATGTTTTCGATCACGGTCATGTGGGGGAAGAGATTGAACGATTGGAACACCATGCCCATCTTCCGCCGCACCTTACAGATGTCGCACTTCTTGTCCGTGATGCACTCGTCGTCCACCCAGATCTCGCCCGAGGTGGGCGTCTCCAAACGGTTGATACAGCGGATAAAGGTGGACTTGCCCGTGCCCGAGGGACCGATGACGGAGATCACGTCACCCCGATTGATCGTGACGGTGACGTCTTTGAGGGGAGTAACGTTGGGATATTCCTTCTTTAAATGTTCGATACGGATCATCTCATGCCTCCACAAAGCTGCGTTTTCTCTTTCTCGGGTCGGTCTTGCGCCGCACGAGATCGAGCAGCGCGGAGATCCCCCATGTGAGCAGGAAGTAAATGAGCGCCACCGCAATGAGCGGGAAGAACGCCTCGTAGGTGTTGCTGCGGATGATGTCCCCCACCTTGGTGAGGTCCTCCACCGCGATGTATCCCACGACCGAGGTCGCCTTGACGAGGCTGACGATTTCCGCGGAATAGGCGGGAGCAAACATCTTCATCGCCTGCGGCAGTACAATACGGAAGAAGGTGCGGTTGCGGCTGTAGCCGAGCGCATACGCCGCCTCCGTCTGTCCGACGTCCACCCCCTCCACCGTGAGCTTGAGCTGGGAATAGACAAAGGAGCCGAAGGTGAGAATAAAGCCGATGATTGCCACAACGACCCCGCTCAAGTCTGTCTTGCCGAATACGACATAGAAGAGGAGCATTAAAACGACGAGGGTGGGCATGCCCGTGATGATCTTGGAATACACCCTCGCAAAGCCGCGCGCAAATGCGGAGAGCCCCTTATATTTGGACCGCGACGCGAGGTAGAGCAGGAACCCGAGCACGGTGCCGCCGAGCACGGCGCTCACGCTGATAAGTAAGGTGGTGCCGATCCCTTGAAGGATCGCCTTCCAGCGCCCCTCGCGGACGAACGTCTTTTCGAAGCTCTCGCCGACCGAACTCCAGAAGCCGCCGCCCCCTTCGTCGAAGAACGCCATCACAACGTCCGCTTTCATATAGGGGTCGCTGAAATTGACGCTCTCCTTGCGCTCGGGAGTCATGTAGAGGCCGCCGCACACGAGGTCGTACTTCTCCCCCGCAAGCCCCGCAAGGCCCGACGCAAAGGAGACGTCCTCCACCGTGATCTTATAGTCGTACTTCTCGCAGAAGAGGTACAGTACTTCAATTTCGAAGCCGACGGGCTCGTTGTTGTAGCGGTAGACAAAGGGCTTTCTCGTTGTGTCGATGGAGACCTTGAGCGATTTTGCATTGTCATTAAGCTCGTTTAAGGGAACCGAAACCTGCGGCTCCGTTTCGCCGTACCACTTGTCGAGGAGCTCCTGAAGTTTCCCGCTTTCGCCGAGCTCTTGAAGGAAGCCGTTCATTTGCTCGCGCAGCGTGTTGCCGCCGTCGTTCTTCTGGAAGCCGAACCCGATCTCCACCGAGTAGGCGGGCACGGTGAGGCAGGAAAGCCCGCTCTCCGTGCGCTTGACCGAGTTGAAATTGGGGCGGTCGAGCATGGTGCCCTCCACCTTCCCCTGCTTGAGCGCCATCAATACGTCGGCGAAATTGTTGAATTCGCTGATTGAAGCGTTCGGGAACTGCTCCTTGGAATAGCCGCCGAAGAGCGACCCCGTGACGACCCCCAACTTGGCGTCCTCGAAGCGGGTAAGCTCGTCGCCGCCCGTGCCGCCTTCCGTCTCGCTCCCCGAGCATGCCGCAAAGCACACAAGGCAAATCAGAAGCGCAAGCGCGGCGCATAAAATTTTTTTGACTGCTTTCATGTTCTTCTCCTGCGCCGCCCCGTCTCTTGATAAGGTTTTCAGGGCAGCGCGAAATAAAGCGCATTTTTTACAAAATTATGATAGTCTTCTTTAAAAAGGATGTCAAGTTTTTTGCCGTGTTTTTGTTGTGAAACCTGTGCATGTTTCTTGACAATGCGGCGCCCCGCACGGCTATGCCGTGCGGGGCGCCGCAAATTTTACGCCTCATTATGCCTCATTACGCCGCCTGCGGGAGGGGCTTACAGACGGGGAGTTTCTTGTGCAGAACGGCGACGAGGATCCCCGCCGAGACCGCCGCCGTGAGCGCCTCCGCAATGGGGAACGCCCACCAGACGAGGGAAACCGCACTGCCCGAAAGGGAGAACAGCCACACGGCGGGAAAGACGAATACGGCAAGCCGCAGGCAGGAGATGAGAAGGGGCCAAAGCGCCGAGCCGAGCGCCTGCAGCACCCCTTGCACGGCGATGCTGAAGCCCATGAAGAGATAACCAAGGCTTGCGATGCGCACGGCGAGCGCGACCGCCTCGATGAGCCCCTCGCCGCTCTCCCCGCTCGCCATGCCAAACAGCCCCGCAAGCGGAGCAGCGAGCCCCTCGAACAGTGCGGCGATCATTCCCGAGACGATGAGGGTGATGACGATCCCCCACCTTACGCACGCGCGGGAACGCTCCCCGTCCCCCATACCGTAGTTATAGGAGAGCACGGAGATGATGGTGTTGGAGAGCCCGAAACAGGCAAACAGCGCGAACTGCATGATCTTGTAGTAGACGCCGAAGCTCCCCTGCAGAAGGGCGGCCTCTTTTGCCGTGCCGAGAATGAGGTTGACGCCCAGCATCATCACCGACAGCATGCCCTGCATGAGCGCCGCCGACAGCCCGATGTGGTAAATTTCTTTTATAATTTTCCCGCTCGGCAGAAGGTCTTTGAGGTGATTGCCGAGCTCCTTGTTCGCAGAGTAGTGGAAGAGCATGGCGACAAGGAGGGACAGTATCTGCCCGATGACCGTCGCCCACGCCGCGCCCGCAATGCCCATTTGCAAGGGGTAGATGAACACGTAGTCGAGCAAAATATTGGCGGCCGCGCCCGAAATTTGGGAGATGGTGGAGTACATTGTCTTACCCGTGCTCTGCAAAAAGCGTTCATAGACGGTGAAGCCGATCGCGCCGAAGGAAAAACAGCAGCAGATGGCGAGGTATTCCGCCCCCATTTCGGCGACCCGTTCGTTCCCCTGCGCCTGCATGGCGATGAAGGGCTTTGCGCCAAACAGCCCGAAGAGGAGAAAGACGAGATAGATGACGAGTCCCAAAAAGACGCCGTTGCCCACCGTGCGGTCCGCTTTAGCGCGGTCGCCCTCGCCGAGCGACTTGGAGAGCAGCGCGTTCAGCCCCACCCCCGTTCCTACGCCGACGGCGATGATGAGGAGCTGGATGGGGAAGGCATAGGTGAGCGCAAGATTGCCGAGCGTCCCCTCTTCCCCCATGTTGATGACGAACGCCGTGTCTACGATGTTGTAGACGGCTTGCAAAATCATGGAGACGATCATGGGAAGCCCCATCGAAAGAATGAGCCTGCCGGCGGGCATGACCGACATTTTGTTTTGTTTGGTTTGCATATTGCACCTCTTTTTGCATAAAAAAAGAGCGCAAACCCAATTGGATTTACGCCCTTCTAAGCCACGCATTGTACAGATATTATATGAAATTTTTCCCGAAAAGTCAACCGAAAACCCCCTCCGCTTTACGATTTTTTTGGGAAAAGCCGCAAATACCTTTCCCTCGCTCCTCCCAAATAACAATGATATCTTCTCCGATTTTCGATCTGTTTCCATGTTGATCTTCCTATCGATGAACGAGTTCCAAGTCCTTTTCTTTTATTCTGCAAACAATCGTATCCGCTCCCGTTTCATCCGAGAAATAGACCACCCAGCCGCCGTCGATTTTCTCCGGCTCAAGGATCGTCCCCTCCATGCCTTTATGTACCCCGCACTTTATATACTGCTCCTTCTCGACAAGCACTCTCACCAAATCGTATTCCCGCAAATGCGTTTCCTCAAAACGAAGTTTTTTCGTGAAATCTTCGGTCGCCATTTTTTGCATCATCTCTTTTTTGATGTGATCGAGCAGCTTTCTGTAATACTCCAGATCGTCGTTATTCGCCCACGCATAGGCATAATCTCCGAGATCTTCGGGGTTATAAAAAAGGACGAGGCTTCTCTTTTCGCCCAACTTTATGATGACGCCCCTGCAGCCCTTGTGAATACCGCACGCCGCAAGTTCTTCCACTTCGCGGTTTAAATGCACGCCGTCGTACTCTTCCAATTTCATTTTACCACCCCTGTGCATACAAGTATCATACCACACCGCATCTGATTTGACAAGATGAAAAAGACGATCGACACAAAATCGGGACAAATGAAAAACGTCCGACTTTTGTCAAACGTTTAACCCTTTTCGTCAGGACAGGTCAAATTGATTATCTTCCGACCGATCTTTTCCGCTTTCCTCTTACACTTTGCACAGTTGCCCTCTTCCCGAACAACGTGCATCACAAGCAGGTCCGAATTGTTGATGATCCACTCGTTCCGCTTCTCTATTGCCGACTTGAAGTGGACGTTGATGAGTTCATGAGGGATAAGCACCTCATTGTAGTACTCCTCGTAGCTTTCATAGTCGGCGACGGGGTATGGGAGCACAAGAATCAGACAGTTGTTGTACGTTCCGACGTCGCGTTGAATGCTCTTAACGACCGAGGCGGCCATGATGTCAAACTCGCCGTTGCGCCCAACGTAGAACTCGACAAACTCTTTCTCGTCAAGAAGTTTTTTGATGACCTCCCGAAGCTGTTCCTCGATCTGCCGAAACCCCTCAACCTCTTTGTGCCCGATAAAACCGACTCTGAAAATATCCACCTTTCCCTCAAAAAAAAGAAGCGCCGCTCCGAGATGGAACGACGCTCCGTAGCACACCGTTCCTTGGTTGCGACGCCAAATATACCTTTTTCTATACTTTACGGTAGAAATCAGCTGGAACGGTATTACTACCGTATTTTTGCTGATTACTAACAATATTATAAAGTCCCCCCTCTTCAGGGGGAAAGATATTTTTTTGACGTCGCAATGGTATTATAGCATTTCTTCGGGAAAATATCAAGTGAGAAGCGCACTTGTTTACAAGATAAATTCTAATAGTGATACCACAATAAATCTCCTTAAATTTTTTTCGTCCGATTGTGTTGACAAAATCGTACATTTCGGTTATAATAATAGTACGAAGTATGGGAGGCGTCGCCATGTCCATTACCGCTACCGAGTTGAAGTTGAATTTGAGCAAGTATCTCCTCCTCTCTGCGACCGAGGACATCTTCATCACGCGCAATGGGAAAGTCATCTCCAAGCTCACCAACCCCTTCCAAGAGCGCGTTGACGTTGCCAAGTCGCTGTTTGGCGTTTTGCCCGCCGATATTTCTTTGGAAGAGGCTCGCGCCGAGAGGTTAAAGAAAATATGAGAGCGCTTATCGACACTTGCGTCGTCATCGACGCGCTTCAATCGCGCGAAGAATTTGCACAGGACGCGCAAAATCTCTTCCTCGCGGCGGCAAACAACGCCTTTCTCGGCTATCTCACTGCGAAGGCGGCGACGGATATTTATTATCTCATGCACCGCTACACGCACAGCGACAAAACTTCCCGTGAGACATTGAATAAGCTCTTCACCCTCTTCGACGTGTTGGATACATCGGGCATTGACTGCCGCAAAGCCGTTCCCTCGCCCGTCTCCGACTTTGAGGACGCCGTGATGATCGAGACGGCGCTCCGCTCGGAAGTCGATTGCATTGTGACGCGGAACACGGAAGATTTTGCAAAATCGCCCGTCCCCGTGCTTTCTCCGAAAGAATTTCTCGAAAAACTGCAAGCCAAGTGAACCTTTCCCCTTTCGGGAGAGGCTTTTTATACAAAAAGCCAAAGGCGATTGCCGTGAGTTTTCCGTTGATTATTCTGTTTTTCAGTCCAACAAGCGCAACAAACAACGGGAGCCATTGATAAACCCCGCGACCGCAAGCAGTCCGAAGGGATTAACGACGGTTACGACCGATACCAAGGAGAGGATAATGAACGGACAAGTCAAGGGGCAAAGGGATATTTTTCGCGCCGAAGCGACGATTTTTTCCATTTTTTGATAGAAAAAAGGGCAATTTTTATGGGGAAGTCTTGACAAAAACGAAAAACCCATTAAAATATAAAGAAAAAGATGCGAACATCGCGGTTTCGGAGGGAAATATGAATACGGATTCGGCAACGATCATCTTCATCATAACGGTCGCACTGGTCGCGCTCGGGGTGTTGTTTTCGCTGGTCGTGGGGTTTATCGTCTATGTAAAATACGAGAGCAAGACGACGAGAGCGAGCGCGGATGCGCGGATAGCGGCTTTGCAGGATGCGATGGGACAAATCCCCGCGGATACCGTCACGCCCTCGCTGGCGCAGATATGGCTTTCGAAACATCGGGAGAATTACGAATATTTTTTGATCATCACAAAGCAGCTCAAATTGACCTTTGCGTTAGCGCTTATGAGCGCGGTCTTTGGACTGTTACTGTTTGCAATCACGGTGTGCATTACGCTGGCGTTTCAGGAAAAGCTGTTGGTGGCTTTGATCCCCGCAATCAGCGCGGCGATCGTGGAAATGTTCAGCGGGATCATATTATCCGTCCACCGCGCGACGCTCAAACAGGTCTCCAAGCTCAGCGACGAAGCGGAACGCGAAGAGCAACTGTATTCCACGATTATGTTGAGCTCTTCGCTCTCGCCGCAAAGCAAGGACGCCGTGATCTCGGAGATCTTGAAAAACGAAACGGAAAGTCTTATAGCCGCCGACTCCGAAAATTCCATGAAAAAATAAAAATGACTGAAAAGATTTCAAAAATTGATATTGTCAGTTCAAGTTTAACAGGAAAGCAAAAATGACAAAAAGACAGTCATAAAATGAAACACTTTTGTTGGGGCTTTTTGACTGTATTGCATAAACAGTATGTTTTATGCGCTTAATTGCATAAAAAGAAGCGAGATTTGAATAATCTCGCTTCTTTTTATTCACCGACAGTCATTTGGTGAATGAAAGATGGCTGAACGAGTTGGACGTAAAATGAATGAAAAATGAGCCGAACTTAACAATTCGACTCATTCCTACTTGGCTGCTCCTGTCAGACTCGAACTGACGACACCGCGGTTAACAGCCGCGTGCTCTCCCAAGCGTACAGGTTTACAGGCAAAATTTATTGCTTTTAGAATCCCTTTCGTCTTTAGCGACGAAACTTCTTATTTAATGGAATTGAGAAGCTCATTCGCAACAATGCTATAGCCAGATTCAGACGAAAATCCAGAGAAAAAACCTCCGGGTAACCAGTAATTGTCATCTATCGAAATATGTCTTATCTTTCTTTCAATCATTTCTTTGAAATCGTCTAAAGAAACGCTACAATTTTATCCAGCAATAAAGCAGTCTCGATTTATGAAATATTTGATTTTGCGGAAGATTTTACTTGCAAAAATCTCGATTATGTGCTATAATCGGAATATAAAATTCTCGATTTGGTGGTTTTTCTATGTTGAAACGTAAAATTTACGATACGCTTTCCGAGTGGAAAAAGTCCTCTGCGGGCAAGACCGTTCTTCTCATCGACGGCGCACGGCGGGTCGGAAAGAGCTACATTGCCGAGGAATTTGCAAAGAACGAGTACGAGTCCTATATCCTGTTGGACTTCAACCGCGCTGCAAAGTCTGTCCTCGACCTCTTCGACGCCTATCTCGACGATCTCGACACTTTCTTTCTCTTCCTGTCGCAGTATTACGGCGTGAAGCTCGTCGAACGGAAATCCCTCATCATCTTCGACGAAGTGCAGCTCTTCCCCCGTGCGCGGGCGGCGCTCAAATATCTTGTTGCCGACGGGAGATACGATTACATTGAGACGGGTTCGCTCATGTCTATCAAAAAGAACGCAAAGGAGATTCTCATCCCCTCCGAAGAGCGGCATGTGCGCATGGTTCCGATGGACTTTGAGGAATTTCTATGGGCAATCGGAAGTGATATTGCGGCAGAATTTTTACGCACCTGCTTTGAGAAGCGTTTGCCGCTCGGACAGGCGCTCCACCGCAAGGTCATGGACTGCTTCCGTCAATATCTCATCGTCGGCGGAATGCCACAAGCCGTTTCGGAATATGTCGCTACGAAAGACTTCGCACGGGTCGATGCCGTAAAGCGGGATATTTTGGAGCTTTACCGCGCCGATATTGTCAAACACGCCGCCGGCTATGAGATGAAGGTGGAAAGCATCTTCGACGAGATCCCCGCGCAGCTTCAAAAGCACGAAAAGAAATTCAAACTTTCCTCTTTGAAGAAGGCGGCGCGTTTCCGTGAGTACGAGGACGCTTTCTTTTGGCTGACAGACGCCATGATTGTAAACCCCTGCTACAATACGACCGCGCCCAACATCGGTCTCAAACTCAACATGGACCGCATGACCTTGAAGTGTTATATGGCAGACACGGGTCTTCTCATCAGCCACGCTTTCGACGAAAATTCCATCGTCTCCGAGGAACTTTACAAAAAACTTCTCTTCGACAAATTAGAGGTCAACGAAGGGATGCTCGTGGAGAATATCGTCGCGCAGATGCTTGTAGCCGGCGGGCATAAACTGTACTTCTATTCCTGCCCGACGGATACCGACCCCGCATCGAGAATGGAGATCGATTTTCTCATTGCAAAGAGCAAAACAACCTCGCGCCACAACATCTCGCCGATCGAGGTAAAATCAGGCAAGAACTACACCCTCTCTTCAATGAAAAAATTCATCGCCAAATTCGGAGAGCAACTCGATATCCCCTATGTACTTCATTCCTCCGATTTGAAAGTGGAGGACGGGGTCGTCTTTCTTCCTCTCTATATGGCGATGTTCCTGTAATCACGTTCGGCGCACCCACCGTGCGCCGATATTTTTAGCCATCGTCTCAAAGGTTGTTCAACAAAAGAGATAGTAGAAGGGGCAAAATATGGCGGAATTTTTATGCGACTTTGCTTCGAGAATGTTGTAAGCCTAATCGCAAGCTCTTTCGCTTTGCCGAAAAACCTTTTAGCGCAGAAAAAGATTGCGCTATTTCAAATCCAAGATCCGATTTATGATCATCTTGGAGAGTTGGTATCTCTTCTCCGGGAACAGCCAAGTGATGAAATCAATCGCGATCTCATGATGGGCAAATGTCCCTCCTCCTTTCCCTCGTTTTGAAACGATTCCCTGTGCAGATGTTTTTTCGATCCATACCTTTGCCGTTATCGTGAAAGACGGCTCTTTTGTCTTGGCGATCAATTTATTCGCTTCTTCCTCCTCAAACAGACGATTATGCTCCTTTTCCCATAAGCAAAGCAATTCCAACGTTTTCACATCTCGCAGCCAAGCCTGAATCACATAGCTTGGATTCTTGCTATTTTTCCTCCTTGCAATCTCCGTCAGCGAATACAAGTTTTCATCTTTATACCAAAGATGTTCCAAATCCATATGTACCCGCGCATATGGCTCATTGGTTTCCAATAACTTACATATTTCTTTCTGGTTATACTCTCTTAAGTCATCGGCATACAGAAAACCACATGTCTTCTCTAAAAATTTAGCCCGCGCGTCTTGCGCGTCCAAGAACTCTTCGATTGCGTCATGATACATTTTCAAATCCATATACACCTCCTCTTTTGAATACTACCACAATTCCCGTTCAAATGAAAGCATTTCATACAAAACATACATATTTTTATGTTTCATTCATATTGTTGAATTTTTCTATAAACCTAAAAATATTGATGTTTAATCTGCAAAAGCAAAAAAATGCCTAAAAATCACGAAAATAAGCAAAAACAGGGCAAATCGACCTGATTCGCCCTGTTCTGGCTGCTCCTGTCAGACTCGAACTGACGACACCGCGGTTAACAGCCGCGTGCTCTACCGACTGAGCTAAGGAGCA
>CANQPO010000028.1 GCA_947625695.1 uncultured Clostridia bacterium
CGTGGGAAAGTGGGTGAGGCGGATGGCGGTCTCCGTCTTGTTGACCTTCTGCCCGCCCGCGCCCGAGGAACGGAAGAGGTCCACGCGCACGTCTTTTTCGTCGATTTCAACTTCGAGGTCCTCCGCCTCGGGAAGCACGGCGACGGTCGCCGTGGAGGTGTGGATGCGCCCCTGCGACTCCGTTTCGGGCACCCGCTGCACGCGGTGCACGCCGCTCTCGTATTTGAGACGCCCGTATGCGCCTTTGCCGCCGATGTTGACGATGGCCTCCTTCATGCCGCCGAGCTCGGTCTCGTTGACGTCTACAATTTCCCACTTGAAGCGGTGGTTCTCGCAGTAGCCTTGGTACATACGGTAGAGGTCGTAAACAAAAAGCGCCGCCTCCTCGCCCCCCGCGCCCGCGCGAAGTTCGAGGATACAGCCGCGCTCGTCCCGCTTATCCTTGGGAAGGAGCAGAAGGCGGAGTTCCTCTTGGAGGGAAGAGAGCCGCTCCTTGCAGGAATAGCCCTCCTCGGTGAGGAGCTCCTTCATCTCCCCCGTCTCCTTTTCGGCCTCGGAAAACGCGTCGTTCATCTCCCGCTCGGCGGCAAGACAGGCGGCGTATTTTTCGGCGATCTCGGCGATCTCCGCCCGCTCCTTGGAGACTTTGGTCCACTCCTCCATGTCCGCAAGGACATTCGGGTCGGCCAACTTCTCCGTGAGCAGATTGTATTTGTCGTAGATGTCTTTTACTTTATCCATATTGAAATGTTTCAGAGAATGCGGCAGACAACAAGGAGGCTATTTTGTCATTTCGAACGGAACGAAGTGGAGTCGAGAAATCTCACCTTATTAAAACAAGGTAGAGATTTCTCCACGCGCTGCGCTTGGTCGAAATGACATTTTGGAATGTCACCCACCCCCTTTATCCCCCTCCGGTGGAGGGGGTTCCGTTGGGTACATCTCCCCTACCCCCCTCCGTGGGGGGGGGATTCCGCTAGCCCCCTCGCTGTCCCTTTTAGGGAAAGTGGCGAACGAAGTGAGCCGAAAGGGTTCTCGGAAAACCCCTCAGTCACTCGCTACGTTCGTGACAGCTCCCCTACAGGGGCGCCGAGAAAGCATTCCCAAAATCACTGCGCGTTGGAAAACCACGCTTTTCCATAAGCGCACTCAATTTGCCGTATGCTTACGACTTATTGTCCGATGAAACGAACGAGAGGACCAGCTATATTAAGGCATACGCGCCCATTTCCTCACGGAAAAAGCTTTTGCGCAAGCAAAAGATTTTTCGTGAACCTCAAAATACGATCTTCACCACTCTTTCCTTGCCGCTGAGGTCCTTTACCACCATGGCGTAGTCGCACTTGGAGAAAATTTTCAGAATTTCCCGCGACTGGTTCTCGCCGCACTCCAAAATGAGCATGCCGCCGCGCACGATATATCTGCCGACCTTGCTTGCGATGCGGCGGTAAAACTCGAGCCCGTCCTCCCCGCCGTCGAGGGCGAGATGAGGTTCGAAGTCGCGCACTTCCCGTTGGAGGGTGGGAATTTCCGACGTCTTGATATAGGGCGGGTTGGCCGTGATGAGGTTGAACTTTCCGCGCACGTTCTCGAAAAGATCGCTCTTGAAGATGTTGACGTTCGCCTTGTTCATGCGCACGTTCTTGCGCGCCACTTCCAGAGCGTCGTCCGAAATATCCACCGCGGTGACCGAAACGTTCCTGTCCTTTGCGCACTCGCACGCGACGGCGACCGCAATCGCGCCGCTCCCCGTGCACAGGTCGAGCATCTTATCCCCCTCGGAGAGGGCGGCGATCGCCTGCTGGACCAAAATTTCCGTTTCGGGGCGGGGAATGAGCACCCGCTCGTCCACCTCGATGCGGTAGCCGTAGAATTCGGTGTTGCCGAAGATGTACCAAAGGGGCTTGCCCGTGAGCCGCTCCTCGTAGAGCGCAAGAATTTGCCCGCACTCCTTTTGGGTGATGACCCGCTCCGTCTTGAGTTCGCTGCGGGGCACGTTGAGGGTGAGAGAAAGTATCCACTCCGCGTCCGACTCGTCGATGTTCTTCTCGGCGAAGTGCCGCTTCATCATCGCCTGCAATTTGGAGAGCTTCGTCTCGGTGACAAAGGTCTTTTCGGGAGATTCGGGGTCCGCATCCATATCGAGCACCTTCTGAAACGCCATGATGGCGCATTCGATCATCTCGTCGGTGGGCTCCTTGGTGGTGAGCTTCTGCAGAAGATACCCGGGCGCCTTCAGGGGTAGCACGATGGGGTTCTGTATCTTGGCAAGCAGACGGAGCACCTCATAGGAGACGGACGCGACGATGGGCAAGAACAGCAATTTGATGAGAAAGACGAGGGCGAAATCGAGCGCTTCGATCCCCGTCTGGATCCTGCTTCCCACCAGCCAGCCGACGAGCGAGAACAGAATGATGGAGATGAACATGACGATGAAGAGGAAGGTGGTGCCGCACCTGTCGTGCAGGCGGGAGCAGCCCTTTACGTTCTCCACCGTGAGCGGGAGCCCGTATTCGTAGCAGTTGATCGTCTTATGCTCTGCGCCGTGGTAGCAGTATGTTTCTCTCAAGGACTTGAAGAGAAGGGTGAACAGGATGTAACAGACGAATATGCAGAGACGGAACCCGCCCTCGAGCAGATAATACCATATCCCGTGCAGGGGGATATAATTTGGCGCCGCCTCGGAGATCATGTTCGTGAAGAGTTGGGGAAGGAACAAAAAGAGCACGAGGGCGATGACGACGCCGAGAAAGGTGGCGACCGTCGTCACGATGTCGGACACGCTCACCTTCCACTTCTCCGCCACCCACTTGTTGAGCTTGGGGGACGCTTCATCCTCGACGATGGCCACCTCGGAACTGCGGAGCAGCGCCTGCATCCCGCCCACGAGGGACAGAATGAAATTGACGATGCCGCGCAGAAAGACGACGCGCATCCATTTTTTCCTCTTCTCGGGAGGAGTGATGCGCTTGGCTTCCATCTGAAGCTCGCCGTTGTCGTCGCGCACAACGGTCGCCATGCCGCTCTTTCCGCGCATCATGACGCCCTGTATCACCGCTTGCCCGCCGATGTAAGTAAAGTTTTGTTTCTTTTTCTTCATTTCCTTCCGCTTCCCAATCGGAAAATAGCAAAACAGCCCCGCATTCGTGAGGCTGGCATGCATCATCAGATACCGTATCTTTTCTTGAACTTGTCAACGCGTCCGCCGGTATCCACGAGCTTCTGTCTGCCCGTAAAGAACGGATGGCACTTGCTGCAAATATCCACCTTGAGGATCTCTACGTCCTTGGTGGTGCCCGTCTTGAAGGTCTCGCCGCAAGCGCAGACGACCGTCACTTCATGATACTTGGGATGGATTCCCTCTTTCATAATGTAATACCTCACTCAAAAAATCTCAGGCGCATGCTTTCCAAACATGTACGCGAACTATATTATAGCCGTTTTTTTTCCGTCCGTCAACTGTTTTTGATTTCCAATCACAAAAACTTGGCGGCGAGGGGAAATTTTTCATTCTTCCGCGCAAAGATCGGCTATTTTCGAAAATCGCTTGCAAAACGGCGGAAGTTGCGGTATAATATGATGGAATATGGCGGAAACCAAGAAAAGGAGCCAACCATGAACGTTTGGAAATTGACCGCAGCGGGCAATCTCGTAAAAATGCAGGAGGAACTCGCTTTTGAGGAGGGAAAACGGCGCGTCCGCGTGACGAAGGTGTTCGTCAACCATGAGGACGCCGTGATAAGCCGCGGCAAGCGTAAGATCAGATATCCCCTCGTGCTCGGGCGGTTTGCAACAGGCGTCATCAGCGACGAGGGGAGCGCGCGCTTCCCCAAGGGGACCCGCGTGCTTCTGCATTCCTATCTCCCCGCCCTCGACACGGGGACGGAAAAACGCTCCTTCACCGAGGACGACTTCCGCATTTTGGGCAGAACGGACGACGGATTTCTGCGCGATTTCGTCTATGCAAACGAGGAGGACATGACTCCCCTCCCCGACGCCGTAAACGACGACAAGGCCCTTCTTTTATATCATCTCGCCCTCGCGCAGGCGACGGTGGACGCCCTCGACGTGAAGCGCGGGGAGCACATCGCCGTCATCGGCGGGGATATCTTGGGGCTGTTCGTCTCACGGCTGCTCATCTACCGTCAGGCGGCGCCCATTCTCATCGACTCCCGCAGAGACAGGCTGGACTTTGCGCGGGCGAGGGGGGTTTACTACACCTCCCCCACCGATTCGACGCTCATGGGGCTTGTCGGCACCGTGACGGGCGGGCGGCTCGCGGACGGCGTGGTGTTTGTTGCCGACTCGGGCGAGACGGACGTCTCCCTTGCCGTCTCCGTCTGCGCGCAGGAAAAGCACCTCGTGTTCTGCGGCTCGGGGGAGGACGCCTTTCCCCTCGATCTTTCGGGAGTCCTCAAAAAGCGGCTCACAGTGCACGGCGTTTCGGACGGCACCCAGAACCTCGAAATGGCGATCAACCTCATCGCCAATAAGAGCATCGACCTCTCGGCGTTCAACTTCCTCACCTTCCGCAACGACAAGACGGCTGAGCTTCTTGCCGAGCTTGCCGAGCACCCCGACCGCCCCGTGGACGAAATCTGCACCATCAACATGCTGTAACTTCCCGTCTGCGCCCTACATATGTTGCGCAGGCGTATTTTTTGGAGACTGCTCCCCTCGGGACTCGTGCTCCTCTTGCTCCTTGCGGCGGGGGTCTTTCTCGCCGTGAAATTGCCCGTTGCGCTCGCCCCGATCGCGGCGGGAGAGCGGTTGCTTTCTTTTTGCGCGGCGCTCTTTGTAATTGCCCGCGCCCCCGCGGAAAGCAAAACGTATCGTCTTTTGCTTCTTCTCCTTCCGTGGCTGGGCGCGGTTTTGTGCTTTTTTCTGCCCTCCTCTCCCCCGCCTGCGCCCCACCCTTGCGCGCCGTTTGGGGACGGAGTGATGGACGCATGCGCCTCCCTTGCGGCTGCGGGAGGGCTCTTTCCCGCCCCCTTTTCGGGCGCGGAATATCTCTCCACGGGCGGCGAGATGTTCAGCCGGCTCGTTGACGATCTGAAGGGCGCGAAAGAAGAAATTTTGCTCTGCTACTATATCCTCGCCCGCGGGCGGTTTTTTGATACCGTATTGCAAATTCTCGAGGAAAAAGCGAAAAACGGGGTGAAAATACAGCTCGTGTACGACGACTTCGGCTGCACGGGACTGCCCAAAAATTTTGCAAAGACGCTGAGATCGCGGGGCATTTTTGCCTCCGTTTCCTCCCCTCTCCGCCCCTTTTCGCCCTTCCGCTTCAACCTCCGCGACCACAGAAAGCTCGCCGTCATCGACCGAAAGATCGCCTACACGGGCGGCGTGAACCTTGCCGACGAGTACATCGGCGAGAAGATCCGCTTCGGCCATTGGAAGGACACGGCGGTGCGGCTCACGGGGGAAGGGTGCGCCGAATTTGCCCGCCTCTTCGGCGAAAAAATCGCGCAAAACGCAATACGTATTGACAATTCGCTCCCCTGCGTGCCCTTTTCCGACAGCGCGGGCGGCGCGGACGGACGCACGGGCGAGGCGATTCTTTTAACGCTCTTTTCTTCGGCGAGGAGCTCGCTCGAAGTCTGCACCCCCTATCTCGTGCCGAGCGAGCGCGTGCTGTATGCGCTCTCTACGGCGGCGCGGGCGGGCGTCAAAGTGCGGCTCATGCTCCCCCACATCCCCGACAAGAAGAGCGTCTTTCTCCTCACCCGCCACTATGCGCGAAAATTGCAGGCAGCGGGCGTGGAGGTGAAGGAGTACACGGCGGGGTTTCTGCACGCCAAGAGCGTGACCGCCGACGGCAAATACGCCCTCATCGGCTCTTATAACCTCGACCGCAGAAGTCTCTTTACGCAGGCGGAGTGCGGGGTGATTTTAAGGAGCGTCCCCTTCGCCTCCGACGCGGTGCGGGACTTTGACGAAATGTGGAAGGCGGGCTCTCCCGTGCGGGAGGAAAAGCCATTCGAAAAGCTGTTGCGCATTCTGCTTCTGCCGTTTGCGCCGTGGGTATAGACATGATAAAACTCATCGCGACCGACCTCGACGGCACCCTGCTCGACGACGAAAAGCGGATGCCCGAGGAGATCTTCGGTCTCATCGGAAAACTGCACGAAAAAGGCATTCTGTTCGCTCCCGCGAGCGGGCGGCAATACGCCAACCTCAAGGCCCTCTTTGCCCCCGTGTGGGACAAGCTGCTCTTCATCTGCGAGAACGGCGCCCTCGTAAAGTACCGCGGAAAGACTCTCCACCTCGACCCCGTGCCCGACGGCTGCATTGCGGACGCGCTCAAAGAGGTCCGCGCCATCCCCCGCGTCTATCCCATGCTCTGCGGAGAGAATTGCGCCTACATAGAGAGCGACGACGAGCCCTTCTGCTCCTACGCCCGCTTTGCCTACACCAACTGCGAGCGGGTGGAAAGGCTCGAACAGGTCATCGGAAGAGAAAAAATCTGCAAGATCGCGGTGTATGACGAGCTCCCCGCCGCCGAGCACTGCTTAAAGCTCCTGCCCGCCCGCCTGCCCGCCCTGCGCACGGCGATCTCGGGCTTCGATTGGGTGGACGTCTCCGCCCCCACCGCGGACAAGGGGAGAGCCATTGACTTTATCCGCGACTACTTCGGCTTCAAACGGGAGGAGTGCGCCGCCTTCGGCGACCACATGAACGACTATGAAATGCTCCTCGCCTGCGGCTTCCCCTATGTGACGGAGAACGCCTATCCCCCCTTAAAGACGTATATCCCGAGCGTCGTTCCCTCGAACAACGACAAGGGGGTGCTGAAAAAAATCAGAGAGCTTATGGAGGTATCATGAAATTTCTCATCGCTTCGGACATTCACGGCTCGGCCTACTACTGCCGCCTCCTCAAGGCGCGCGCGGAGGAGGAGAACCCCGATAAGATCATCTTGCTCGGCGATCTTTTGTATCACGGGGCGCGCAACCCCCTGCCGCCCGAGTACTCCACCCTCGGCTGCGCGGAGATTTTGAACGGCATGAAAGAAAAGCTGCTGTGCGTAAGGGGCAACTGCGACAGCGACGTGGATACCCTCGTGCTCGAATTCCCCATCGGCGCGGACTACTGCATTCTTCCCCTCGAAAACGGGCGGACGGCGATCTTCACCCACGGGCACAACACGCCCGCCCACCTCAAAAAGGGGGACGTGCTCTTCAACGGGCATTTTCACGTGCCCGCCTTTGAGGAGCGGGAAAACTGCACCTATGTGAACTGCGGGTCGGTTTCCATTCCGAAGGAGAATTCCCCCCATTCCTACATGGTTTTGGAGGGACTTTCCCTCACTTGGAAGGAAGTGGAGAGCGGGAAGCTGTTTATGAAGGCGGAGCTGTAAAAAAAGCGCGAAAATTTTCGCTAACCTCTTGACATTTTCTCAAAAAGCGTGTAGAATGATACTATCAAAAATAAGGAGAAAATTGTTATGGCTACATGGTTTAACAGACAAAGCAGACTCATTCAGATCATTCTGCTTTTGATCCCCTTCGTCAACTGGATCGTCGAGATCCTCGTTCGTTGGTCGGCGTTCCTCAAGACGAAGAGCATCATCACGTTGATCGTTGCGATTCTTTGCACCTTCTTCGGTCTTGCATTCGGTTGGATCGACCTCATCTGGTGCCTTCTCTTCAAGCACCTCATCTTTGCGAAAGCGTAAACAAAGAAACTATAAGCCCGCTCAATTTGAGCGGGCTTTTTTGTTGCGCCGGAGAGGGCCCGACTAAGACAGGTGGGGGGCTTCGTTCCCCAATCTGTCATTTCGACCAAGCGAAGCGCGTGGAGAAATCTCGCCTTATTGTAATAAGGTAGAGATTTCTCGACTACGCTCGAAATGACATTTTAGAAGGGATTTCGCTTGCCCCCTCCTAAGGAGGGGGCTCTCCTTTTTTACCCCCTCCGTGGGAGGGGGATTAAGGGGGTGGGGCGGCGAGACTGCTCTTCCAAAGCGTCATTCCGCCCCGCCTGCACGTTCTATGTTGCCTAAGCGCGGAACGAGGAGCCTGCGACGAAGTAGCGTAGTCGAGGAATGTCCTTGTTTATAATACGGACACCCTTCGACAGACTCAGGGTGACGTAATTGGAAAAGGGGGCAGCTCTTTTTCGACAAAAAATGCAAAAAAATTTGTAATACGGTTGACATTCGGCAAAAAAGTGTATAGAATAATAGCGTAAGAAAAAAGAAGGAGATGATTTTTATGAACTTCGACACATGGTTCCATAACCAAAACAAACTCGTGCAGATCATTCTGCTGATCATTCCGTTCGTCGGGTGGATCTTGGACCTCCTCGTCCGCTGGTCCGCTTTCCTGAAGAAGCAGACGCCCGTAAACCTTGTGATGGCGCTCGTCATTACCATCTTCGGCGGGTTCTGGATCCTCACCATTCTCGACGCGGTGATGATCGCACTCAACAACAAGCTCTTCCTCGAAGAATAAAAACATCACAAAAAAAGGACCTTACCGCGAAGTAAGGTCCTTTTTTTGTGAAAATTTTAGTCTGCTTTGAAAGGAAGGAGGGCGGCGATGCGGGCGCGCTTGATGGCGATTGCGAGCTCTCTCTGGTGCTTGGCGCAGGTGCCCGTCATTCTGCGGGGCAGAATTTTGCCGCCTTCGGCAACGTACTTTCGCAGCTTGCCGACGTCCTTATAGTCGATCTTTGCCGTCTTTTCCTGGCAGAAGAGGCAGACCTTTTTGAAATTCTGCTTCTTAAAGCCCTTCTTTGCGGGGCGGTCGCCGCGTTCGCGTCTCTCCTCCTGCTCGGCGGGCGCTTCGCTCTCGGCGGGTGCGCTTGCGGGAGTTTCTTCTACAGCGGGAACGGCTTCTTCTGCCGTTTCGACGTTTTCAATTTCTTCCATGATGAAATTCTCCTTGATAATTTAAAGTGGTCCCGTTTTCTCAGAACGGAATGTCGCCGTCGTCGTCAAACGACTGCAGGGTGGGCTTTTTCTTTGCGGGGGCAGGAGCAGATGAAGCGGGAGCCTCGTAGTCCCCCTCTCCGCCGCTGTTTCTTGCGGTGAGGAACTCGATGTCCTGTGCGATCACGTCAACTGCCGTGCGGCGCTGGCCCTGATTGTCCTCGTAGTTGCGGATCTGAATGCTCCCCGTGACCGCCACTTTGTTGCCCTTTTTGGTGTAGCGCGCCACGGTGTCGGCAAGTCCGCGCCATGCGGTGACGTTGAAAAAGTCGGTCTGGCGCTCGCCGTCCGAACCCGTATAATTGCGGTTGACTGCAATCGCAAAGTGGCATACGCTCACGCCGCCCGCCGTCTCGGTGAGTTCGGGGTCGCGCGTGAGATTTCCGATCAAAAACACCTTGTTCATACTTGCCTCGCTTTAGTCGATTTTCGTGATCATGCGGCGAAGGCAGTCGCCCGAGATGCCCGCAACGCGGTCAAGCTCTGCAACGACGGGCCCTTCGGCAACGAACGTCATCAATGCGTAGAAAGCGTCCGACTTGAATTTGATGGGATAGGTCGTCTTTTTTACGCCCCATTTGTCGAAGGACTCCACGGTCCCGCCCATGTCGGAGACGATCTTGGAATACTTCCCAAGTTCGGCTTCTCTCGCTTCCTCCGTCAACTCGCTGTTGAGAAGAATGAGCATTTCGTACTTTTGCATTTTTTTCACCTCCCGGTCTATTCGGCGTACCCACAAGGGCACGCAAGGTTTGTTCCATTATTTTACACTATTTTTGCGGACAAGTCAACGCGTTTTTGCATGTTTGCGCAAAAAATCATAAAAATTACAGCGGCTTTACGCGCTTTAAAAGGGCGGCTCTTGTGTTGCGCCTTCCGTCCTCCGCGCAGAAGAGAAGGAGCTCTTTGAGCGCGCTTCCCACCTCCTGCGGGGGAACGCCGGACTCTATCAGATCGTCCCCCTTTACGGCGAGCTCGGAAAGGGTGAAGGGAACTCCCTCCCCTTTCATTTTTCCAAGAAGCGCTCTCCACTTTTTCAGAACGGGAGCCTCCGACAGATCGTCCTTGCAGGCGGAATAGTCCGCCTGTTTGATGAGAAAGAGCTTGGGAAGGAGGGCATAATTCTCCACGAACTCCCGTCTGAGCTTCCCCTCCCGCATTTCGAGGTTGTAGTCCCGCATGTGCAGGCGGACGAGGGCGCACACCTCCTCCGTGAGCTTTTTGGGGGCCTTGAAGCGAACAAGGATGTCCCGCGCGATCCTCTCCCCCTCCTCGGCGCGGGCGTGGTAGTTGCCGTCGCGGAGAAGGCAGTAGGGCTTGCCCACGTCGTGCAGAAGGGCTGCAAGGCGCACCTCGGCGGGCGCGTACATCGCGCAGCGGAGGGAATGCTCCAAAACGTCGTGGTCGTGGAATTGGGGACGCTGCAACATCCCCTCTCCAAGGGCGAGCTCGGGCAAAATTTCTTTGAGCACCCCCGTTTCGCGCAGAATGCAGAGGCCGCGGTAAATATCGCCCTCCTTTTCGTCGGCGTGAAGGAGGAGCATGAGCTCGGAAAAGACGCGCTCGGGCACGATGTCGCGGATGAGGGCGCAGTGCTCCCTCGCCCCCGCAAGACACTCTTCATCGGGAGAAAACCCCGTCTGCGCGGCGATGCGGGCGAGCCGCATGAGCCGAAGCCCGTCCTCGCCGAACACCTTGGAGGCGGGCGCGACCGTGCGCAGAATTTTATGATGAATATCGGCAATGCCGCCGAGCGGGTCGGCAAACTCCCCCTTCTTTATCTCATAATAGACGGCGTTTGCGCAAAAGTCACGTCGGCGGGCGTCCGTTGCGATGTCCTCCGTGAACACGATCTCCGAGGGAGAGTGCACGCCGCGCACGTACTTGTCCGAGCGGAAGCGGGTGAACTCGTACCCCACGCCCTGCGGGTCCTGAAGTTTCACGGTGCCCGTGTTGCGGTAGACCGACTTCACGGTAAAGCCGCACTCCTCGGCGGCAGCAAGAAGGGCGTCCTCCTCCATGGGGGAGGAGAGGTCGAAGTCGGTGCGGGCGGTGATCATTTGGCCGCGGAGAAAGTCGCGCACGCTCCCCCCCACGAGGTAGAGGGGCTTCTCACACCGCTCTGCAAGCGAAATGAGGTTTTGCGGAAGAAAGTTTTTCATAACAAGCGAATATTATTATACCATTTTTCAAAACAAATTGCAATTCTTCGTGAAATGTTGTATAATAAAAGAACGAAAAGTTCTACCTAAGGGAAAAAAGTATGATTTCGTTCGTCGCAAAGCCGCTCAAAGGGAAAAAAGCCAAGCTGTTTGAAGCGATCAAGGCGCGCATGGAGCGCGAAGGCCTCCCCTACCGCTTTTACGTGACTTCCCGCAAGGGGGAGGAGACGGAGCTCGCCGCGAAAATTTCCGAAGAGGAAAACCCCGTCATCATCGCGGTAGGCGGGGACGGCACCCTGAACGGCGTTCTGCGCGGGCTCAAGGACCCCGCAAATTGCATTATCGGACTCATTCCCGCGGGCACGGGAAACGACTTTGCCGCCATAGCGGGCATTCCGCAGGGGATCAAAGCGCTCGACCTCATTCTCAAAAACGAGCCCGTATACACCGACTACCTCGCCTTTTCGGACGGGCTGCGCAGCCTCAACATCGCGGGCGTGGGCATCGACGTGGACATCCTACTCCGCTGCGAGAGAATGAAACACTTCCATGCGAGGAGCAAATATTTCTTCGCTCTTCTCACCTCTCTGCGCAAATTCCACGGGCTGAAGATCAAGATCACCGCGGACGGAAAGAGCGAAGAGGGCAACTTCCTCCTCGCCGCCGTGTGCAACGGACGGCAATTCGGCGGAGGGATCCCCATCTGCCCGCCCGCTTCGATTGACGACGGCAAGCTCGAACTCGTGTATGTGACCTGCCCCAAGCACAAGCTCATTCCCCTCATCAAGCTCATGCGGGGGAAGGTGCTCTCCCTGCCCATTTCGGGGCATATCTCCTGCGAGGAGGCGACGCTCGAGCCCGAACTCCCCTACACCGCCCAATACGACGGCGAACTCTTCGAGCCAAAGTCCTTCCATGTAAAGATCGTTCACCGCGAACTTAAAATGTATCGGTCATGAATCTGTATAAAAGCATTCTCAACAACCTGCCGACGGCCGCCATCGTCGTGGACAAAAATCTCAAGGTGCGCTATACGAGCCGCGCCTTTCGGGAGTATTTTCCCATGTCCAAGGGAAAGGGCACGCTGAAGGACGCGATCGGCTGCACCGAAGAAGCAAAATGCGGCGTGGGTGAAAAGTGCGCTTTCTGCCCCTTGCGCGCCCTCTTTGAGGAGGCCGCCGCAAACAACGGTCTTTCCTTCCGCCTCGTCCTACTGCGCAACGCAAAGGGGGAGAGCGTTCCCCTCCGCATCAAAGTGCGCCCCCTCGGCAAACTGTATTTGGGGGTGGCGGACAGCTCCTATGAGACGGAGATCGCGCGGGAGATGTATTCGGCGCAGGACATTCAACAGCGTCTGCTCCCGCCCGCCGCGCCCTTCGGCGGAGTGCCTTACTCCTTCATGTTCGAGCCCTGCCGCGAGATCGGCGGGGACCTGCCCGACGTGTACCTGCAGGACGGGTGCACGATGGGGCTGCTTGCCGACGTTTCGGGCAAGGGCATTTCGGCGGGCATGCTCTCCGCCTTCGTAAAGGCGGGCTGGGACAGGAGCGAGCCCTCCCCCGCAAAGGCGATCGGCATTTTGAGTTCGAAATATCAGGAACTCAACCTCGACGAACGCTCCTACATCACGGCGGCGGCGGTGCGCATCGAGGAAAAGGAGAACCGCATCCGCTACTGCGTGGCGGGGCACAACGCACCTCTCCTCCTCAAGAGCGGCAGAGGGATCGACGAGATTGTGATGAGCGCGCCGCCCGTCTCCAACTGGATGCCCGACTTCGGCTATGAGGACAGAACGATCTCCTACCGCCGCGGGGATATCCTCGTCCTCCTCACCGACGGCGTGACCGAGAGCCGCAACGACCGCGGCGAGCAGTTCGGGCTCGAGCGGGTGGAGAACATTCTCCAAAAGAGCGGCAGCGCGGAGAGCTTTATCAAGCGTCTGAAGGAAGCGCTCGTCGATTTTTGCGGCGTGTTCGACGACGACGTCACCGCCATTGCATTTGATTTGTAATTTGATAATAAGAACGCCCGCCCCCGCGCATGTTGCGCGGGGGCGGGCTTATATGATTCAGTGTTGAATTCCTCCCGGGGGAGGAGATTGGGCGGGCTTTTCCTCGGGCAGTTTGTTGTCGCCCAAGAGGGTCGCGGGCTTGATCGCGCCGTCGCCGAATTTTTCGCGGATCTTGTCGAGCGCGCCCTCCACCCTGCGCAACTTGGGGTCGCTCCCGAAGAAGGAGAGCTGGCAGGGGTCGTTAACGCTCTCGAGGTGAATGGCGCTCACCGTGAGCGCGCGGATGGTTTTTCGCCAACCGTATCGCGTTTTGAGAAGGGCGGTGGCCGCTTTGGAGAGGTCGGCGGCGCACTGCGTAGGCTCTGGAAGGAGCTGCTGCCACGACTCGAAGTGAAGGTCGCTATCCCGCACCGTCACCTGAATGCCCCGCGCCTGCAGGTTGAGATAGCGGAGTTTCTGCCCGATGTCCTGCGTGAGCGCAACGAACACCACGTTCGCCTCGTCAATGCTTGTAAGGTCGGCAACGCAGGTGATGCCGTGCCCCACCGACTTGACCTCTTCCTCCTCCCCCACCTTTGCAACGGGGGAATCGTCCAGCCCGTTTGCGTATTTTTGGAGCATTTCGCCGTTCTTGCCCAGCCGCTTTGCGATGAGGGCGGGGGGAGCCTTGGCAAGGTCGCCGATGGTGAAAATGCCGAACGTCTTTAATTTTTCGGTGGTCGCCCGCCCGCAGAAGAGGAGATCGGAGCAGGGCAGCTTCCACACCATGTTTTTGAAACTCTCGCGGGTGATCTCGGTGACCGCGTCGGGCTTTTTCATATCCGAGCCGAGCTTTGCGAACACTTTGTTGAAGCTCACCCCCACGCTCACCGTGATGCCGAGTTCTTTTTTTACCACGGCGCGGAGCTCGTCGGCAATGGCCCGCGGGGACATGGGACAGCCCGTCACGTCCAACCAACATTCGTCGAGGCCGTACCCCTCCACGCGGTCGGTGTAACGCTCGTAAATTTCGTGCAGACGGCGGGAGAATTTGGCGTAGATATCGTGATGGGGCGGCACGATGACGAGGTCTGGGCAGAGCCGCTTTGCCTGCCAATTCGCCATGCCCGTCTTGACCCCCATCCGCTTGGCGAGCTCGGACTTTGCGAGCACGATGCCATGGCGGTTCTCCGCCGCCCCGCATACCGCCACCGCCCGACCCTTTAGCTCGGGATTGATCGCCGCCTCCACCGAGGCATAGAACGCATTCGCGTCGCTGTGCAAAATCGTCCTGTCCATACCACCATTATAAAACAAACGTTTGAATTTGTCAAGCGTTCGCCTCCCCCTTTCCCTTGACAAAACGAGCAAATTGTGGTATGGTTGAAGGGAAGAGGATGAGGGAATTGGGAACCCTTGGTTGCCCCTTGAGGGGGAGCTGTCATGAGCTTGCGAATGACTGAGGGGGTGTTTTGTTTCGACGTGCAGACACCCCTTCCGTCACGCTTCGCGTGACACCCACCCCTCAAGGGGTGGGCAAGGAGGTTATTGTCATTTCGCACCGCGCTTCTTATTGTCATTTCGAGCGGAGCCGCAGGCGAAGTCGAGAAATCTCACATGACGTGATTGGGAATGTTGCCCACCCCCTTAATCCCCCTCCGTGGGAGGGGGTTCCGTTAGGCGGTGTTCCTTCGCCCCCTCCGTGGGAGGGGGTGCAAAAGGCTCCTCCTTAGGAGGAGCTGTCACCGCAGGTGACTGAGGTGGTTATATAAGGTGGTTATATAATTAGAATAAAGGACACCACCCCCTTAGTCCCCCTCCGTGGGAGGGGGCATGTAAAAATCTTTCGTGAGTAAATTTTCCCTTTCACTCGTCTTATTAGTGTAAAAGGCATTAAATAACATTCCAAAGGAGGACCTCTATGAACAAGACGACCCGCATTGTGCTGTTTTCCCTCTATACTGCGCTCAAGATCGTGCTCCTCACTTTGACGGCGATCTTTTTCCTCTTTTTCTACCTCTTCATCGCGCGGAGCTTCCCCACAAACATCTACTATGTCTCCTATCTCCTCATTCCCCTCGTTATATTGCTCTTTACGGTGTGGTTTCTCCCCAAGGGGAAGGTGAGAAAGGGCTTTTTGTGGAGCGTGCTCGCCCTCTTTCTTGCGGGCGCGATCGCCCTCTCCTCCTGCCTCGGATACAACGCCTACATCGGCTCCATCACCATTCCCATGCCCGCGGACGGCGCGATCGACCCCTACGAATACCTCGCCTTCGACAAAAATTCCAAAATCGCCCGCCTCGGAAAACCCGCCTCTCTCTATTTTACAATAGAGCAGAATTTGCCCGTTCTCGACGGAGCGGCGGCGTTCTTCCCCCTCTACTCCTCCTTTGTGGAGTCCGTCTATCCCGAGGAAGTTTGCAAGCTCAACGATAGGACGAGCCCCTACCGCTACAACAACACGCGCGGCGCGTACAGCAGTCTTGCCCAAAAGGACGCGGACATTCTCTTCGTCTTTGGCCCCGACGACGAGCAAAAGGAATACGCAACCGAGTACGGCGTGGAATACGAACTCATCCCCATCGGCTACGAGGGGTTCGTCTTTTTCACAAACTCCAAAAACCCCGTGAAAAATTTGACCGAAGAGCAAATCCGCGACATTTACGCGGGACGGGTGACCAATTGGAGGGAGCTCGGCGGAAAGAACGAGAAAATTCAGCCCTTCCAGCGCAACAAGGGGAGCGGCAGCCAGACCGCGCTTGCCGCGTTTATGGGGGACATTCCCCTCATGGACCCGCCCACCGACCTTGTGAACAGTTTTATGTGGGGGATCATCGAAAAGGTCTCCGACTATAAGAACTACGGCGGGGCGATCGGATTCTCCTTCCGACAATACGCCGAGGAACTCGTGGGGAACGAGAACATCTCCTTCCTCTCGGTGAACGGTGTGCAGCCCACCCTCGAAAACATCGTGAGCGGGGCCTATCCCGTTCGCATGCCCTTCTACGCCGCGGTGCGCAAGGGCGAGCGCACGGAGGAGATGGACGAACTTATCAATTGGATCCTCTCCGAGGAGGGGCAGAGCCTCGTTTCCGCCTCCGGTTATGCGCCCGTAAGTTGAACGGGTACTCGGGGCGCCGAGGACGGCAAAAGCCGCCCTCGGCGCCTTTTTTATTTCTTGACAAAATCCGTCCGCTGTGCTATTCTTTTTTTATGAAATTGTTGAACGTCGGCATTTTTGCGCACATCGACGCAGGAAAGACCACCCTCACCGAACGCCTTTTATTTGAGGCGGGGGTGCTGCGCGCCCTCGGGAGCGTGGACGAGGGGACGGGCTTTACCGACTTTTTGGAGGTGGAACGCCGTCGCGGCATTTCGGTGCGGGACGCGACCGTCTCCTTTGCATACGGCGACACGGCGATCAACCTCATCGACACCCCGGGACACGCCGACTTTTTCGAGGAGACCGAGCTCGCCCTCACCGCGGTGGACGTTGCCGTGCTCGTGCTCTCCGCGCGCGAGGGAGTGGAGGCGCAGACGGAGCTCTTGCTTCACGCCGTAAAGCGGCGCAAACTCCCCCTCCTCGTGTTCGTGAATAAGTGCGATTTGGAGGGCGTGAATTTCACAAAACTCAATACAGGTATCAAAAAAGCCCTTCCGTGCGAGCCTTTTTTCTGCAGCATAGACGACTTTACCGAAAACGCGGTGACCGCGCTCGGCGACGAAACTTTGCTCGAAGATTATCTTTCCGGCACACTAAAAGAGGAGCGGCTTTTCACCGAACTTTCCCGCGCCTGCTCTTCGGCGAAAATTGCGCCCGTGCTCTTCGGCAGCGCAAAGACGGGCGACGGCGTGAAGGAGCTTTTGAAAACGCTCTGCCGCTTTTACGACTTTCCCGCAGCGGAGAACGCCCCCTTTTCGGCGTTCGTCTATCAGGTGGAGCACCGCAAAAATTTGGGCAAAATTGCACACGTTCGCGTATTTGCGGGCAAACTCGGGGTGCGGGAGGACGTTTTCAACCGCCGCACCGAGAGCAGTTTCAAGGCGGCGCAACTCAAGCGCATTAAGGGGGAAAAGTACGCCGACCTGCCCCTTCTTTCCGCGGGCGAGACGGGCGCGGTGCTCGGGCTTGCGGACGTGCGGGGGGGCGACTTTCTCGGTTCTCCCCCGCCCGTTGCGCCCCTTTCTCTCTTCACCCCCTATCTGAGGGTAAGGGTGACTCCCAAAGACGAAGAAGCGCTTCCTGCGCTCAAGGCGGCGCTCGAGGAGCTTGCGGACGAGTCCCCCCTCCTCGCCCTCGAGTGGCGGAAGGAGAAGCGGGAGCTCACCGTGGCGGCCTCGGGCAGGGTGCAGACGGAGATTTTGAAGGAAACTTTGTTGACCCGTTTCGGGCTGCAGGCGGAGATCGGCGAACCCTCCGTCATCTACCGCGAGACGCCCGCGCGGGCGGGGTTCGGTTTCGAGGCATACACTATGCCCAAACCCTGCTGGGCGGTGGTGAAATTTTACATCGAGCCCCTGCCCCGTGGGAGCGGGCTCGTGTATGAGAGTATTACCTCCGAGAAGCGCATTGCATACCGCTATCAGGAACATGTAAAGACGGCGGTGCCGCGCGCGCTCGAACAGGGGCTGAAGGGCTGGCAGGTGACCGACCTTAAAGTGACCCTCGTGGACGGAGAGCACCATGTGCAGCACACCCACCCGCTCGACTTTTTCACGGCGACCCCCATGGGCATTATGGACGGACTGCGGAATTGCGGCACGATTTTGTTGGAGCCCGTGCTCGAGGTGTGCGTGACCGCCCCTGAAAATGCCTTGGGAAAGGTGACGGGCGAGCTCTCCGCGCGGCGGGGGACGCTCGGCGACCCTCTGTTTTTCGACGGGAAGTTCACCCTTTCGGCGCAGGTACCTGCGGAGGAGACGTTCGACCTCGGCGAGAAGATTTCTTCCCTCACGGGCGGACGGGGGAGCTATTCGGCGCGGCTTTTGGGGTACTTCCCCTGTCCCGAGGGGCACGGACGGGAGCGCGAACGGGTGGGAGTGAACCCCCTCGACCGCTCTCTTTGGATTTTGCATTGCCGCGGCGCGTATAAGTGAGGTGGGCTTTTTTCCCTCTTGCTGTCCCTTTTAGGTGGAGCATTGCATTCTGCCAACAGTTGATAACTGTTGGCGCAAATGCGACAGGAGTGAGCGCATCAGCGGCGCGAACGGTGACCGCCCCGCGCGCTGTTCTGTTTCTCTAAGCGCGGCACGAGCCACAGGCGAAGTAATGCGGGGCTCTACCCGCATGAGACAGTACCCGCGTAGCGGGGGAAAGGGTTTTTGAAACCCCTCAGTCGCGCAAGCGCGACAGCTCCCCTACAGGGGCGCCAAGGGTTTGCCCACCCCCTTAGTCCCCCGAAGGTGGTGGGGGTTCGGTTTTCTAATATGTCATTTCGACCGTAGCGAATGCAATGAGCGGAGTGGAGAAATCTCACATTATTATAATAAGGTTGAGACCCATTCGACTCCACTGCGTTCCGCTCAGGGTGACGTGATTTAGAATAGCGGGTTGGCAAAACGCGGCGGCGCGGACAGAATGTCCGCGCCGCCGCTTCACATTAAAATATATCCTTCTCTACTGCGGTATAGAAGAGCTGTTCGACCGAGGCTTGGTCCTTGGTCTGCGCCAGGATCCACATGAGCTTGGCGACCGCGCACTCGAGGGTCATGTTGCGCGCCTCGAGCACCCTGCCGCACGCCTTCAGCCGCCGCCCCACTTCGTAGCTCTCGAGGGCGCTCCCCTCCCGCTCCACCTGCGTGGAGACGACGACCGTCTTGCCTAAATCGAGGAACGCTTTGAGCTTTTCGAAGAACTCGCCGTTGGCGTAGTTGGGCATTCCGCCCGAGCCGAAGGTCTCCAAGATGAGCCCGTCGCAGTGCGCTGAAAGATAGTCCAAAATATCCGCCTTGAGCCCCGGGAACATCTTTAAGACGAAGATGTCGGGGTCGAGGGCGCGGAAAAAGCTGACCGTTTGCGGTTTTTCCTCCTCGATATAATAGACGGGCTTGCCGTCCCGCAAGACGCCCACGTCGGGGAAGTCCACGCTCTCGAAGGCGTTGTAGCTGCGGGTGCGCGTCTTTTTGGCGCGGGTGCCCAAGATGATGTTCCCGTCGAACACCACCTTCACCCCCATCGCCCTATCGTCGATGCAATAGGAGAACGCGTCGATGAGGTTTTTGCGGGCGTCCGTGTCCCGCAAATACACCGACTTTTGCGACCCCGTGAGCACGATGGGCTTGGGGCTCGTTTGAATGAGGTAGGAGAGCGCGGCCGCCGTGTACGCCATGGTGTCCGTGCCGTGGGTGATGACGAACCCGTCGTACTTTTGATAATTTTCCTCGACGAGGCGGGCGATCTCCAGCCAATGGGTGTAATAGACGTTGGTGCTGTCGAGGTTGAAGGGCTGGATCTCCGTCACTTCGGAAATTTCCCCGATTTCGGGCACGCTTGCGAGCAATTCCTTGGAAGTGAGGGCGGGAGCGAGCCCCTCGCCGCTGTTTTTGGAGGCGATGGTGCCCCCCGTTGCGATCATGAGAATGTGTTTCAACGCAGTTTCTCCTTGATAAGCCTTGCGGTCTCTTCGCGAACCGGCAGTTCCCCCTCTCCCCGCAAGAAAGCATAGAGGGCGCGGAACGCCCTTTCCCCCTCCTCGCCGAAGAGGAGAATGCAGTCCGCAGAGCGGGCGATCTCCTCATAGAGCGGAGCGCCCGAAAGATCGATCGCCTTCATGCCGTAATTTTCTCCCTCCGAAAAGGGCTCCTTGGAAAGCAGGAGCTTTCCGAAGGGGGTGTAGCGCTTTTCGTCGTAGCGAACGCCGCCGAACTCGAGCAGTTCTTTTTCTCCAATCAGCAGCTTCCGTGCACCGTACTTTGCCGCCACCCGCTTGATGAGCCGCATGTCGTAGGGCGCGTCCTTTTCGTCCGCGGAGAGAAGTCTTTCCACCCGCGCCGCCTGCAGTCTGTCGTGCGGGCCGACGGGCGCAAGGACCCGCTCCCCGAGGACAAGGGGGAGCTCGCAAAGATACCAATACACCCTGTCTTTGAGGTTTTTATCCTCGGTAAAGCGGAGCGCCGCGAAGCCGTACTTCATTGTCCGAGCCCTTGAACGGACACGGACAGCACGTCCGCGATCTGCCGCCGCACGAACTGTTTGTATTTGTTGCTCTTGGACTCGAACAGAATGTAAATTCTGCCCTCCTCCTCGAAGATCTCCTCGCTCATGCAGGGCATTTCAAAAGTCGCCGTGAGATTATCCTTGCTTAAAATGTAGAGGGGCACGCCGTTTATTGTCCCATGCGGCTCACCGCCGACGGGGTTTTGATAGAGCCACAGTGTGGAATCGGGAAGGCCGTAGGAGGTGGAGAGGGCAATGCCCCCTTCCCAAACGGCGATCCCCTGCACCTGCTCCCGCACGGAGAGGGCGTATTCGGGGGTCGTGCTCTTGACGCCGCCCTCCGCCTCTTCGTCGATGGGATAGGCGTAGACAATGCCGTAGTTCGTCTCCCCGTCCGAAACCGCAATGTGGTGGCTTTGGTCGGTCTCATAGTTGCCCGGGCGGTAGAACTCGCCCGCGTACAGCATGCCGCCAAAGGCGTAGCAATAGGCGACGCTGCGGAAATCGGCTACCTCGAAGCTGTCCTTCACCGTGACCGCGCCGCCGTTTTCGGCCGCAAGAGCGTCGGCAAGGGAGAACCGCACGAGCTTTTTTCCGCTCGCGACGACGAGGTAGTTCCCCGTGCAGGTGACGCCGCCGAAGTGGGTGGAGATATCCCCCTTTCCGTCGCGGAGGGTGACGTACTTTGCCTCCTTCCCGCCGAAGAGATAGACGCGTGAGGGCGCGCTTTTCAAGTACCCGCTCATGGCGAAGCGGTAGCCGCTCTCCTTGGGAAGCGGACACAGTCCCTGCGGAGAGACGCCGCTTTCGAGCCCCGGGATTTTTTCCTCGGCTTGCACCTCTTTTTCAAACGCGGAATAGTCCGCGCCGAAAAACCACACCAAAAGGAAAATTCCCAGCCCCGCAAGCAGGACGAGCAGCAGCAAATAGACGGCGATTTTCAGTTTGTGTTTCATAACATCCCCTTTTTTTCTGAAAAAAAGCCGCGGCAATGCCGCGGCGTTTGTTTATTGATCTTCGTCCGCGTTTTCTTCTTCCGCGTTCTCTTCCGCATTCTTTTCGGAATTCTCTTCGGCTTCCGCGGGCTCTTCCGCGCTTTCTTCGAAGGGCTCCTGCTCGGGCTCGGGCGACTCGCCCTCTTCCCCGCTTACGGCCAAAGTTTTTCTACTCTTCGAGACCTCTGTGAAATAGACCATGAGGCAGGACAGCACGAACCCCAATACCGCACCGACGGCCGCCGCGAGAACGGAGCTCAGGCCTCCCTCTTCGATCGCCTGCGAAGTCTCGAGGTAGGCGCGCGTCTCCTGATTGCAGAGAGCGACCCCCACTTCGCGCACCTTATCCGCCGCCGCCTGCATGGTGGCGTACACTTCGGACAGCTTCTTTTCAAAGGCCTTGATGTTCTCCTCCGTCATGTTCGCAAGCTGGACGTCGATCTCCACGTTGCGGGTGATGAGGGAGGAAAGTTTTTCGGAAAAGTTGAGCACGGTGAGGTTGCCGCTCTCGATTCCCCCGAGCTCTTCGATCTGCTTGTTGTTGCGCTCCTTTTCGGCGGTGAGCAGGGCGCGCCGCTCTTCCACAAGCTCGAGCGGAACATAGCCGTTGATGTCGAGCTCGGTATAGAGGGAATTTCTCACCGCAGAGCCGAAGATCGCCTCCGTCTCCGCGCGGTGGTTGACGAGCGTCTTTCCCGCAACCGAATAGTTGTCGCTGTACAAGGAGATCCAGCGGTTGAATTCGCCGACGAGGCTGTCTTTCTGCCGCGAAAGAAGGTCGAGCTTGCCGCTGAAGTCGGCGTCGTTGAAGGCGGAATCGTCCAAACGGTAGTTCATTTCGCTGACGACGGAAAGCACCTCCTCTTGGGTGAGGCGCACGAGGGCGGTAAGGAAGTCCGCCGCCTGCTCTCTGCCCGAAAAATAATTGGAGGAGACTGTGACGGTGTATCTGCCCGTGTACTGCAGGACGCCGTTTTGCTCCCTCGTCTCCGCCTGAATGCTGATCTTGTCCTTTGCCGAAAGTTCCTCAACGTCGATGTTCGAAAACGCCTTGTCCGCGTTCTTTGCCTCCGTGAGTTTTTCCGTGGAGATCATGTCCTGATAGTAGAAGGGAGAACCGTCGGGATATTTGCGCTCTTCGCTGCTCGGGTAGGTGAGAACAAAACTCACGCTGTACGTCTCCTTGCGGGGGTTGTAAATGTACCGCGCAGCCAAAAAGGCGATAAACGCCACCGTAAATGTGACGATCAATACGATCCAGATGCGCTTCCAAATGACTTTGCAAATTTCCCCGAACGTGACTCCGCTTTCCCGCGTTTCTTCCATAAACGATTTCCTCGCTTCCTGTACTATGGATAGGCTTATTATATCCGTTTTGGAAAAAATAGTCAAACACTTTTACATAAATTCGGAGTATCCGCGCGAAAAGGGTGGAAAACTATGAGGGAAACACTTGACACGACCCCGCCAAGGTGATATAATTCCTATGAATTTAGTAGGAATAAAGGAGAAACCCATGTTCGTCTATGCCGACAATGCGGCGACAACAAAGGTCCGCCCCGCCGCGCTAAAGGCGTTTGAGGAGACGGCCCAAAAGTACTTCGGCAACCCCTCTTCCCTCCACTCCGCGGGCCAGCGGGCGAAGGAAGAGCTCACCCGCTGCCGCGAAAAAGTCGCCGCCGTTTTGGGCGCGAGACCCGAGGAAATTTACTTCACGTCGGGGGGGAGCGAATCGGACAACCAGGCCATTTTGAGCGCGGCTTACTTCGGCGCAAAGAAGGGAAAGAAGAAAATTATTTCCACCGCGATTGAGCACCACGCCGTTCTGCACACCCTCAAAAAACTGCAAAAGGAGGGGTTTGAGGTCGTGTTGCTGCCCGTCGGCGAGCGCGGGATCGTAAAAGTCGAGGACGCCGAAAAAGAGATGGACGAGAATACCTGTCTCGTCTCCGTGATGCTTGCAAACAACGAGATCGGCACCCTGCAGCCCGTTTCGGAGATCGGCAAACTCTGCCGCGAGAAGAAGATCCCCTTCCATACCGACGCGGTGCAGGCGGTCGGGCACATGCCCGTCAATGTGAACGATCTGAATTGCGACTATCTCGCCCTCTCGGGGCACAAGTTCGGCGCACCCCGCGGCGTGGGCGCGCTGTATGTGAGAAGAGGCGCTCCCCTTCTGAATCTGATTGAAGGCGGCGCGCAGGAGAGAGGCAAGCGCGCGGGCACCGAGAACCTTCCCGCCATCGCCGCCATGACGGTGGCGCTCGAAGAGGCGACGCGCGATCTTCCCGCCTATATGAAGAAGGTCTCCGCCCTCCGCGACGAACTCATCGAAAATCTGAGCAAAATTCCCCACTGCGCCCTCAACGGCGACCCCGAAAAGCGGCTGTGCGGCAACGTGAGCTTCTGCTTCGAGGGCATCGAGGGGGAATCCCTTCTCCTGCTTCTCGATGAAGAAGGAATCTGCGCGTCGTCGGGCTCGGCGTGCACGTCGGGCTCGCTCGACCCCTCCCACGTGCTGCTTGCAATCGGTCGTGTGCACGACGTGGCGCACGGGTCGCTTCGGCTCACCCTCTCGGAGGACACCACCGAGGAGGAAATCGCATACATGTCCGAAAAAATCCCCCAAGTCGTCGCCTATCTTCGCGGCATGTCCCCCGTTTGGCGGGACCTTCAAGAGGGAAAGAGAACGTATATTTTATAAAGTTTGAGGAGAAAAATTATGTCTTTATACAGCGAAAAAGTGATGGACCATTTCAAGCACCCGCGCAACGTGGGCGTGATCGAGAACGCGGACGGCGTGGGCGAAGTGGGCAACGCCAAGTGCGGCGACATCATGAAGATTTATCTCAAGATCGACGGCGATATCATCTCGGACGTGAAGTTCGAGACGTTCGGTTGCGGCAGCGCGATTGCTTCGAGCTCGATGGCGACCGAACTCATCAAGGGCAAACCCCTTGCGGACGCGCTTACGCTTACCAACAAGGCGGTCGCGGAGGCGCTCGACGGCCTCCCCGCCTATAAAATGCACTGCTCGGTGCTCGCCGAGGAGGCGATAAAGGCCGCCATTCTCGACTATTATACCAAGAACAACATCCCCTACGACGAGAGTCTTTTCCGCGAGACCTCCTGCGCCCACTGCGAGGACAAGCCCGAATGATCGTCTCCGCCAAGGGAAGATACGCCTTAAGGGTGATGATCGCGCTCGCGGCAAGGGGCGGGAGCGAGCCCGTGCCTTTGAAAGAGCTCTCGGCGGAGGAGGAGATCCCGCACAAGTTTTTGGAGCAGATCATGACCGAGCTTGCAAAGGCGGGTTTGGTGGAGAGCGCGCGCGGCAAAAACGGCGGGTATTTGCTCACCCGTTCCCCCGAGGAGTGCACCGCAGCCGACATCTTGCGGGTGACGGAGAGCACGCTTGCGGCGGCCGAATGTGCGGGCGGGGGCGACTGTCCCCGTTCCAAGACCTGCCCGACCCTCCCCATGTGGCGCGCCCTCGACGAAGTGATGGACGACTTTTTGAAAAAGTACACCCTCGCCGACCTCGTCTCCCAACGGGCATAAAGTTTTTAACCCCTCCTTCCGAGGGGCTTTTTCTTGCCCACCCCTCAAGGGGTGGGTGTCACACGCGAAGCGCGTGACGAAAGGGGTGTTATTCCCCTAATATGTCATTTCGACCCGCTGTTCCCAATTTGTCATTTCGACCCGCTGTTCCCAATTTGTCATTTCGACCCGCTGTTCCCAATTTGTCATTTCGACCCGCTGTTCCCAATTTGTCATTTCGACCGAAGCCGCAGGCGGAGCGGAGAAATCTCACCTTATTTCCCCTCCTTCCGAGGTTTTTTTGTTTGCCCCTCCTCCTGAGGTTTTTTTGTTTGCCCCTCCTACGGAGGGGTTTTTGTTTGCCCCCTCCTGAGGAGGGGCTTCTTTTTTACCCCCTCCTTAGGAGGGGGGTAGGGGGGTGGTGTTCCACGTGCTGTCCCCCGCAAAGCGGGGGAAAGTGGCACGCAGTGCCGAAAGGGGGGACCATATCCCTTGCTGTCCCTGAAAGGGAAAGTACCCGAGCAACGCGAGGGGGAAAGGGTTTTAACCCCTCAGTCGCGCAGGGCGCGCCAGCTCCCCTAAAAGGGGCGCCAAGCGGTCCCCCCTTTCACTATTCTAATTACGTCACCCTGAGCTCCGTCGAAGGGTGTCCGCATTATCATAAGGACATGTTTCGACAAACTCAACATGATGTGATTGGGAAACATTCACCCACCCCTTTAGTCCGTTTTGGCGGCAGGGACCGCTAAAACCCCTTCGGCGGTGCCACGCCTCATGTCGCGGTGCCCCTCACAGCCCACTGGGCTGTTGAGGAGAACGGCACCGCTCCACCCCAATGGAGGGGGTTTCGCACAACAAAAAAAGAACGCCCAAAAGGCGTTCTTTTCTCATTGTTGTCGCAAACATACCGCTATGGCTTACTTTGATTTTATCATGAGCCGCGTTAAAAATCTCCAATAAGTCCATTTAGACTTGCTTTATTAAAATTAAAGTGGCGATTTCTCGACAAGCTCGAAATGACATTTGAGAACAGCATTCTGTTGCCCTTGCGCTTCCCTGCGTCATTCTTAAATTGTCATTTCGACCGAAGCCGCAGGCGGAGCGGAGAAATCTCACCTTATTATAATGCGGTGGAGACCCATTCGACTCCACTTCGTTCCGCTCGACATGACATTTTAGAACGTGCGTTTAGAACAAGAAAAAGAACGCCCAAAAGGCGTTCTTTTTCTGTTGGAAGGTGGCAACTACCTATCCTCCCGGGGTCGAGCCC
>CANQPO010000029.1 GCA_947625695.1 uncultured Clostridia bacterium
TGTCGATGCCGAGCACTGCCGCGGGCAGAAGCCCCACGGGGGAGAGTTCGGAGAATCTTCCGCCCACGCCGTCGCCGAGCACGAACGATTTCACGCCGCCGAGTTCCTTGGAAATTTTGACGAGATTGCCCCGCGACGCGTCCGTAGTGAAGATCACATGATCCTTCACGTTCTCGCCCGCCTTTTTGAGAAGGTCGGCGATCACGAGATATTGGGTCATGGTCTCGCTCGTCGCGCCGCTCTTGGAGATGACGTTGAAGCAGGTCTTCTTGATGTCGATGACGTCCAGAAGTTCCTTCATGCGGACGGGGTCCACGTTGTCCTCCACATAGAACTTAGGCCCCTTGCGCTTGCTCTTGGGCAGGTCGTTATAATGAAGGTGGCAGAGGGCGTTGAACGCCATGATGGGACCGAGCGCGCTTCCGCCGATGCCGAGCACCACAAAGTATTCGAATTTCTTGCGCACGGCTTTTGCGGTTTCGAGGATGTCCGCCACGATTGCATCTTGATTGTAGGGGAGTTCGGTCCAGCCCATAAAGAGCTCGTCCTTACCGCGGTTGCCGCTCACATAGGCGTGCGCCGCTTTAGAGAGTTTCTTGTGCGCGTCGAGGGTCTTTTGGGAGTAGCCCTTTTCGCCCAAATATTTGTCCGTCATGTTGGTGTAGTCCACCGTGACGCGAAGTTGCTTTTTGCGTTCGTCTGTGAGTCTCATAATTTACCTCCGAAATTTATCTTCCAATATTTTAGAATACTTTTTTCCGAAAGTCAAGAGGATAGGCAAGATTTTTCGGGAAATATCGGTACGCACGCCAAAACGGAGAAAAGTATTTGAACAAGAGGCGCCCGCGCTTTTTTATCAAAGCGCGGGCGCCTCCAATGCCCACCCCCTTCGTCCCCCTCCAATGGAGGGGGTTCCGTTGGACTACTCGCGCCCCGCCGCGGGAGACAGCTTTCTTTGCCCTCCCCCGCGCGTTCCGCGCGGGGGAGGGGTAGGGGAGGGGGGTGCCTTATTTTGCTCCCTCCTCAGGAGGGGGGGGTGGTGTCCTTTGTTCTAAATTACGTTACCCTGCCTCGCATTCCAATCACGTCACCCTGAGCGTAGTCGAAGGGTGTCCGCATTATAATAAGGACATGTTAACTTCGCCTGCGGCTCGTGCCGCGCTTAGAAAATCAGAACTGCGCGCGGGGCGACTACGGCTTACGCCTCCGCTCAACATGACGTGATTTGGGAATGCCCCCACCCGTCACCTACGGTGCCACCCGTCTCATGCGAGTAGAACCTCGCATTCGGTCACCGTTCGCGCCTCCGATGCGCTCACTCCTGTCGCATTGCGCCAACGATTATCAACCGTTGGCAGAATGCAATGCTCTACCCAACAAGTTGGGGGAGGGCTAAGGCATACCCCTTTTAGGGGGAGGCTCCCGCGTAGCGGGTGGTGGGGGTTATTTTAACACCCCTTCCGTCACTTGCTACGCTCGCGCCACCCACCCCTCAAGGGGTGGGCAAGGGAGGAGAGAAAGGCGCGGGCTCACCCCTCCCGTTTCCAATGATAATCGCGGTAAGTACCCATCAAATATTCTGCGGCTGTTACTGGATCTTCAAGCCCAGAAACTGTATACCAGTTCACTTCCCACCCGTTCGGGTTTTCAAAATACACTTCTTTAAGATCGATGCAACGTCGGAACGCATACTCTCCAATGAAGGTCACGCTTTCGGGAATCGTGACGGAAGTCAAACTGTAGCAATCTAAAAATGCACTTCTTCCAATCGAGGTCACACCGTCTGGAATAATGATTGACGTCACGCTACACGCCTCAAATGCACTCTCTCCAATCGAGGTCACGCTTCCGTCATTTGGAATGGTACTTGTATTACAGCCTGCAATCAAAGTTTTGCTCGCCGTTTCTATCAAACAATTATTTTTTGCGCAATAGGCTTGATTGTTGAAATCCACCTTTATTTCCGATAACCCGTTGGCTCCCCCGAATGCACCTGCTCCGATCGAGGTTACGCTACTGGGGATCGTGATTGAAGTCAACCCACTACAATGATAGAACGCCTGCTCTCCAATCGAGGTCATACTGTCGGGAATGTCGATTGAAATCAACCCGCTACAACCACGGAACGCATAATCTGCTATCGTTTTTGTGCCGCCGCGAATGGAATAACTCCCCGAAATCGTATCTTTTGCTTTGATCAAATGATTGTCAATGTAAAGCACATCGCCCGTCCAGTTGCCATTATCATTATAGTAAGCAGTGCCCTCAAATGCGTACCTTCCGATCGAGGTCACGCTGTCGGGAATGTTGATTGAAGTCAACCCGCTACAACCCTCGAACGCCCAACCTCCAATCGAGGTCACGCTGTCGGGAATGTTGATCGAAGTCAAACCGTCACACCAATAGAATGCTCCCGATCCAATCTCGGTCACACTGTCGGGAATTGTGATCGAAGTCAACCCGCTGCAACCACGGAACGCCTGATTTCCTATCGAGGTCACACTGTTGGGAATGGTGACCGAAGTTAACCCGTAGCAATTTTGGAACGCGCTTTCCCCGATTGAGGTCACGCTGTTGGGAATGGTGACCGAAGTCAACCCGCAGTTCCCAAATGCACCATATCCGATCCATGTCACGCCGTCTGGAATTGTGACCGAAGTCAAGCCGTCACACCAACAGAATGCCTGATCTCCGATAGTGGTCACGCTATTTGGAATGGTGACCGAAGTCAAGCCGTCACACCAACAGAATGCTCCCCATCCAATCTCGGTCACGCTATCGGGGATGGTGACCGAAGTCAACCCACTACACTGATAGAACGCATAACTTCCAATCGAGGTCACGGGCTTGCCGTCATAGTTGTTTGTAATGACAAGATCGGTATCCGTGCAATCGCCGAGGCCTGAAACTGCATATTCTTTGTCATCGTTGATGAGGGTATATTTGAGCCCGAGGCTTGCCTGTATGCCGCAGAATTTGCAGGTCATATTCTCAAAGTCATGCCCCACGAGCGGAAGGGCCTCCGTCTCCTTTTCCCCGCAGGTGCAGGAACGCTCTTTTGTGCCCGTTTCTTTGCAGGTTGCTTCTTTTGTTACTTTCCATTCGCCGAAGGAGTGGACGTGCGGAGCGGGCGTTTCACCTTGCCCGCCGTCATCGGGCTTTTGCGTGCCACCCTGTTCGTCCTCATCGGGCTTTTGTGTGCCGCCTTGGGTGCCTTGATTGCCTTGGTTGCCGCTTGGGTCAACAACGGACGGGTTGTTGCCCGCTTCGTCGGGGTTTTTCTCGCCGCACCCTACCATGCCGAACGCCATGCAGAAGGCGGTTACGATCGCCATAAAAACGACCCAAAATTTGTGTTTCATTTGCTTTTATCTCCTTTTTCATTTTTTGCTATAAAAAAAGTGTGTTCCCGAAAGGAAACACACTGCGTTGGTATCTCCGATCAGGTTACCACACACAAATCGAATAATCCGGCGCATTCTCCGAATATAAAGAGATACACAATGCCAAGATTGTGTTTCGGAGAAAAAATTATTCGGTTGTGTGTGGTGAGTTTAGTATAGCATAACCGAAAAACTTTTACAAGTGTTTGAAAAAATTTTTTGTAAAAAAGAACCCCACAGAGTGGGGGAGGGGAGAGGCGGTTATATGCCCCCTCCTCAGGAGGGGGGAGGGGGTGGTGTTCTTTGTTCTAATCACGTCACCACCTCAGTCACCTGCGGTGACAGCTCCTCCTTAGGAGGAGCCTTATTTGTCCCCTCCTCAGGAGGGAGGATAAATACTGTCATTTCGACCAAGCGTAGCGCGTGGAGAAATCTCACCTTATTATAATGCAGTAGAGATGTCTCGACTACGCTACTTCGTCGCTGGCGCTCCTCGTGCCGCCCTTCGGCAACATAGAACATGCGGGCGGGGCGGAATGACGCGCTCGCGCGCGAGGCGACTACGCTCAACATAACATTTGAGGACATTACTTTTTTTTAATTACGTCACCCTGAGCTTGCCGAAGGGTGTCCACTTTATAATAAGGATATGTTTCGACAAGCTCAACATGACGTATTTTAGAATGTCACCCACCCCCTTAGTCCCCCTCCGGTTGAGGGGGTAAAAATGCGGTGCCCCCTTTCGGCGCGTGCGCGCCACTTTCCCCCGCGGGGCGGGGGCAGCAAGGCTTTAGTCCGTCGGGGTGGTTTTCGGCTTTATTGCAAGCAGGGCGGGGATGAGAAGGGCGCCCAAGGAGTTGCCAATGATAATCATCCAGATGTATCCGAACGACTGCCACGTGGCAACGCCGTACACCGCAAAATAGAACATGTCCGCAATGGAGTGCTCGTAGCCGCTCAGAATAAACACGGGAATGCCGATGAGCACCCCGAGCACCGATTTGTTGTTATTCTTATAGATATCCACCGCGAGGTAGACGAGAATGCCGCAAAGGACAGCGCGCAAAAGTCCGAACAGATACCCTTGCCCCAACTTTGCCGTGCACAACACGGTCGCTGTCTCCTTCATATTCGGGAACACCCAGCCGCACAGATACCCGAACGCCGCCGTGCCGAGCACATTCCCCGCAAGTCCCAACAAGAGGACGGAAATATCCTCCTTTTTATGGGCGGAGAGCACGTAGCCGATCTTGCCCGTGTAGAGGGAGTAGCCCTTCATGCAGATACAGAGAAGGGCGACGGGGAACAGAAACGCCCCCACATAGTAGGAGAACGCGAGACTGCCGTCCGCATTCTTTGCGTAGCATGCGAGGAACACCGCCCCGCCGATCGAGATGAGCATTCCCGCAAGAAACCCGTTTGCGAGTTTTTGCAGCACATCGAGCGCTTTGTTTTTCATTTGCAACCTCCGAAAAAATTTTATCATACGGGAGGAGAATTGTCAAACGTCCGCGAGGGAAAAGGGGAGAGCAGAGGCGTTTCTTGGGCGGAAAATGTTGCCAATTTGCCGTTTTCCCTCCTTTCCCGCTTGATAATTACGCGAATTTATGATAAAATAGAAACGACTTATGAAGATCATTACGTTTGTCATCCCCTGTCACAACTGCGAAAATTACATGGAAAAGTGCGTGGACAGTTTGCTTAAAGGGGGAGAGGATCTTGAGATCCTCATCGTCAACGGCGATTCGCGGGACGAGACGCTCGCCGTTGCAAAGAGTTATGAAGAGAGGTTTCCCTCCATCGTGCGGGTGCTCGACGGCGCATTCGGCGGACGGGGAGACTGCATCAACGCCGCCCTCAAAAAGGCGCGCGGCATTTACTTTAAGGAGTTCGGTCCCGACGACTGGGCGGATACCCATGCCCTCAAAACGCTGCTCGGCATCATCCGCACCCACCTCTCCACGGGGACTTTGCCCGACCTCTATCTCGTCAATTACGTCTTTGAACACGTCGCCCGCAACACCACCAACAAGATGTCGCTCGAAAAGCAATTTGTCGCGGGGCGGAGGACGGGTTGGAAACAGGTGAAGAAGTTCCGCGGCGCGGTGTCGCTCTCGGAGCGTACCCTCGTTTACAAGACGGAGGTGCTCAAGCGGAGCGGGCTCGTTCTTCCCACCGACGAGACGGCGCTGTTCGCCTACGCGCCTCTTCCATATGCAAAGACGCTGTTCTATCTCGACGTGGACCTTTACCGCTGTTTTGTGGGAAGGCTCGACCCAGCCGCCGAGATCGCGGCAATGGCGAAGCAATACAGTTCAATCGCGGAGGAGACTCTTTCCCTTGTCCGGCGGTTCGGAAGCGGCGAGCTCAAGACTTTTCCCAAGGGACTGAGGCGGTGCCTTTTGCATACCCTTGCCAACCAAATGAGAAAGACGATGCTCGTCCTCTGCGCAGAGCGTTCCCGCGCAAGAAAGGAGACTTGCCGCCGTCTTTGGGAGCAGATCGGGCGGGACAAACCGCTCCGGCGCAAATTGCGTTTCTCCCCCCGCATCTTTTTTGTGAAATTGCTCCCGTGGCGGCTCCGCGGGAAGTATCTTGCCCGCAGGTATTGCTCCCTGTGCCTGCGTTTGAAAACAAGTTGAGGTGAAAGGATGAAGTATTTTATCGGGATCGATCTCGGCGGAATGAGCGCAAAGGGGGGGCTCATGGAGGAGGGCGGAAAACTCCTCTGCACGGCTCGTTGCACAACGAGCGCGTCCGACTCTCCCGCTTCGACCGCAGATCATCTGGCGCAACTTGCGCAGCAGCTTCTTGCAGAGGGCAACGTCTCCCGTGAGGACGTGATTGCCGTAGGCGTCGGGTCGCCCGGGGTCATCGACAGCGCGGAAGGAAACGTTGTATTCTGGTCTAACTACGGCTGGAAAAACGTGCCCCTCGGCGCGCTTCTTGCGGAGAGGACAGATCTTCCCGTATTCGTGACGAACGACGCCAATGCGGCTGCGTTCGGCGAGGCGAAGTTCGGGAGCGGAAAGGGATATTCGGACAGCATTTTGCTCACCCTCGGCACGGGCGTGGGCGGCGGGATCGTGATCGGCGGAAAGCTTGTCGAAGGATACCGCTCGGCGGGCGGAGAGGCGGGGCATACCGTCATCCGCAGGGGCGGCGTAAAGTGTACCTGCGGCAGACGGGGTTGTCTGGAGTGCTATGCCTCGGCGACCGCGCTCAAGCGGGAGACCCGTTCCTCCATGCAAAAACATCCCGACTCAAAGATGTGGAAATTTTCGCCCGACCTTGAAAAAGTGAGCGGGCAGACAGCCTTTCTCGCCGCGCGCGAGGGGGACAGAGCCGCGCTTGGCGTTGTGAAACGGTATGTGGAAGCGCTCGGAGACGGCATTGCGAACCTCGTCAACCTGCTTCGTCCGCAGGCGGTCATTTTGGGCGGCGGAGTCTCCAACGAGGGGGAGTATCTTCTCACCCGCGTGAGGGAATATGTATTGAAAAACATTTACGCGCCCGTGGAATATGCGCCGCTCGAGATCGTGCGCGCCTGCCTCGGGAACGACGCGGGCCTCTACGGCGCTTGCGCTTATGCAATGCAAAGAAGCAAATAGTTCACGAAAAATCTTTTGCTGCGCAAAATCTTTTTCCGTGAAGAAATTGACTTTGCGCCTTAACTTATTTGGTCCTCTCGTTCGTTTCATCGGACAATAAGTTGCAAGTATGCAACAAATGTGGTCGCGCAGCGCATAGGGCTCCCGCAAAAAGACGTAGTATTTTTGTGGGATAAAAACGCATGGTTTTTCTCGCGCAAGTATTCTAAATTGTCATTTCGAGCGTAGTCGAGAAATCTCTACTTTATTTTGTGCGTTGCCGCAGGGGAACCCTGCTCCGCGCAGTGATTTAGAACACGTCCCACCCCCCTACCCCCCTCCCACGGAGGGGGGCAAGAACGTGGGAACTTCACGGAGGGGCGTGAGCCCCGTGCCAACAGACCCCCCCCCTCCATTGGAGGGGGATTAAGGGGGTGGGCAAACAGTCGCCCGTTCTCGCATAAGCGGGGAAGGGTAGGGGAGGGGCGCATTATTCTCCCAAAATAAAAAACCATTCTCGAAATTTTTTGCGCGGGGCGTCGAAAACTTGACATTTCCCGCGCAAACGCATACAATAAAAGAAAAAATTTCCGAGGTAATCTATGTTTTACAGAACGCATACCTGCGGCGAACTTCGCAGAGAGGATGTGGGCAAAAAGGTAAAGCTCTCGGGCTGGCTGGACAGTAAACGCGACAAAGGGGGGCTCCTCTTTGCCGTTCTGCGCGATTTTTACGGCGTGACGCAGGTCGTGGCGGAAAGCGAACCCTGCCTTAGCCTGCTCCGCGACATTCCCACCGAGTCCACCGTCTCCGTAGAGGGAACCGTCGCGCTCCGCTCCGCACCCAACGAAAAACTCCCCACGGGGCTCATCGAGATCATTCCCGAAAAAGTGGAAGTGCTCGGCAGAAGAACGGTGCCAGCCCTTCCCTTCGAGGTCTCCCATTCCACCGAGGCGGGGGAGGACGCGCGTCTTCGCTACCGCTTCCTCGACCTCAGAAACCCTGCTGTCAAAGATAAGATCATTCTGCGCTCGCGTATCGTCGCCGACCTGAGAAAACTCATGACGGATCGCGGTTTCTACGAAATTTCCACCCCCATCCTCACGAGTTCCTCGCCCGAGGGCGCGCGCGACTACATTGTGCCTTCCCGCATCTATCCCGGGGAATTTTACGCCCTTCCGCAGGCTCCCCAACAGTATAAACAGCTCCTGATGTGCTCGGGCTTCGACAAATATTTCCAGATCGCGCCCTGTTTCCGAGACGAGGACGCCCGCGCCGACCGCTCCCCCGGGGAGTTCTACCAGCTCGATATCGAGATGGCTTACGCCACGCAGGAGGACGTGTTCGAGGTGCTCGAAGGGGTGCTCCCGCCCGTCTTTGCAAAGTATTCGGGCTGGGACGCGGACAAGCCTCCGTTCCGCCGCATTCCCTATTTGAAGGCCCTTGAGGACTACGGCACCGACAAGCCCGATTTGCGTAACCCGCTCGTCATCAAGGACGTGACCGAACTTACCGTGAATTGCGGGTTTGATCCCATCATGCTCAAGCACGTGAAGGCGATCTGCGTCACGGGCGTGAACGTGCCGCGGAAGTGGATCGACAAGACGTGCGAGGAGTTCAAGATCAAGACGGAGGGCGGCTCCGCCTATTGGTTCAAGCTCGACGAAAACGGCGCGCCCGTGGGCGGCATCACAAAGTTCGTCGCGGAGAATGTCGGCGCATGGAAGGCACTTCTCGGCGTGGAAAAGGACGCCTTTGTCGCCCTCGTCGCCGAGGATAAATTGCAGGATGTGCAGAAGCGCGCGGGCATTTTAAGGACGATGCTCGGCGTCGGGCTCGACCTTCTCGAAAAGAACGTGTACCGCTTCTGCTGGATCGTCGATTTCCCCATGTACGAGATCGGCGAGGAGAGCGGGCAGCTCGAATTCTGCCACAACCCCTTTTCCATGCCGCAGGGCGGGATGAAGGCGTTCGAGCAGGACCCTCTCGAAATTCTCGCTTACCAATACGACATTGTCTGCAACGGCGTGGAACTCTCGTCGGGCGCGGTGCGGAACCACGACCCCGAGATCATGCTCAAGGCGTTCTCCCTCGTGGGACTCGACAAGGAGGCGGTGGTGAGCAAGTTCCCCGCCCTCTACAACGCGTTCGAATACGGCGCGCCCCCGCATGCGGGCGTTGCGCCCGGGGTGGACCGCATGGTCATGCTCATCTGCGACACGGTGAACATCCGCGAGGTGATCCCCTTCCCCATGAACGCCAAGGCGCGCGACCTTCTGATGAACGCGCCCTCGCCCGTGGAGCAAAAACAGCTCGACGAGGTGCACATCTCCATCGTAAAACCCGCGAAATAACCCGAAAAAGCTGCAGTGACCCTGCGGCTTTTTTCTGCTCCTTTTATTTTCGGTATACGCAGCCCTGTGAAAACAAACACTTTTTCTGTTCGTTATTCCCATTTTCTTGTGCAGAAAAAAGCGTCAAAAATCGACTTTTTTCACTATATTACTTAAGTTTCCGACCAAATTCGGCATTTATTTTCATAATTCACGGAATTATGTAAAAAAATATTTTATTTTTGTACAAAAATCCCTTTACAATTACAAAATATTGTAGTACAATAAATTCGCAGATGATGCAAAGGGGATTTTGCTATGAAACAGTTATCGGTGCTCATACTCGAGAGTAACGCTGGATTCGCAAATGAATTGAAGGCGGCGCTTTCCGCGCGCGAGGGGTTAAAGGTCTGCGGCGTTGCGGACGACGGCGCCGAGGCGATGGACCTCATCAAAAACCACAACCCAGCGGTGATCGTATTAAGCCTTCTTTTGAAGAATTTGGACGGCTTCAACGTGATGGAGGCGGTGAAAAAGGAGGGGAAGAAGGTCGAATTTATCGTAATGGGGAACTTTTCGGACGACAAGATCATCAATCGCGCCATTGCGCTCGGCGCGCGGTACTACCTCATGAAACCCGTCTCGGCGGAAGTGGTCGCCGACCGCGTTGCGGAGATCGGCGGGGAGGATCTGCTCACCGTGCACGAGAGCGTGGAACGCCGCCGCGCGGGGTCGCTCGACGAGCGCATTTCGGGGATCTTTATCTCCATCGGCATCCCGCCCCACATCAAGGGGTACAATTACCTCCGCGAGGGGATCAAGATGGCGGTTGCCGACCCGCATGTGATCAACAACGTGACGAAGGGGCTCTATCCCATTATCGGCGAAAAGTACAACACCACGGCGAGCAAGGTGGAGCGGGCCATCCGCCACGCCATTGAAGTGGCTTGGAACAGGGGACGGATCGACGCGGTGAACGCCATATTCGGCGCGCGCGTTTACATCGGGACGGAAAAGCCCACCAACAGCGAATTTATCGCGCTCGTGGCGGACAAGCTCCTCCTCGAGAACATGGTATAAGGGGGAAACGGGGGGACTTGTGGCGCCGCCGCATGCACAGCATGCGGCGGCGCCACAAGTTTTTTTATGCCCTTTCGGGAGCGGAAAAAGAGGAAATAGGGGACCTTTTCTTTGATACATACAAAATTTTCGGGCGGGAACTCAAAAAAACTTCCTTTATATTGTTGAAATGTTCAAACGAAAATGCTATAATGTAACGTGAGAAATCATCGCCCCCCTGATGTTGGGGGAGGAGGAAACGCTTTGAACGGTTACGGTCGCGGAGAAGAAAAATCAAAGGACAAGGCTTCCGTCATCACACGGGAGACTTTCGGCATGACGATTTTACTGTTCTCCATCGCCTTGCTTGCAATATCTGCTTTCGGTTCTTTTATGCTCGGGGAGATCGGCGTCGCCATCACCGCCTTTCTCATGGGGATCTTCGGCTATTTCACCTATCCCTTCCTTGTGTTCTGCGTGGGGCTATCGCTGAGAATGATCTCGGGCAAAAAGGGATTTTGCGGCAAATGGGTGATGCTGACGATGGCGGTGCTTGCCTCCGTCTTTTTGGTCGTGCACCTTGCAACGAGCTCTCGCTTTCTCGGCGGGAGCTTCGGCGAATACCTCGGCGGTTGCTGGAATGCCGCAAGCGCCTCCGTTGCGGACGCGACGGGGGGCGGCGCCGTGTTCGGGATCATCGTCTGGCCCGTACAGGCCCTTCTTTCCAAGGTCGGCGCATACCTCGTCTTTTCGCTTCTCATCGTGCTCGCCGTGTTCTTCTTCCTTTGGGCGACCCCGCTCAGAGCAAAGCTCAAAAAGGAGAGCGCACCCCGCGGGCAGACGGTGGAAAAGGCCTCTCCCAAGCCCGCTGAAGCGCGTAAAGAAGAGCCCGCGCCCCGCTATGAGCAGCCTTATTCGCCGTCCTACATGCAGCAGCAGCCGCAGTACGAACAACTGCGGTATGAGCAACCCCGTTACGAACAGCCCCGCTACGAACAGCAACAACCGCGGTATGAACAGCCCCGCTACGAGCAGCCACAGGGCAGGGGAGGGGTGTACAATGCGCCCTATATGGACAATTTCGACCGCTATACCCCGCCCATGCAACAGTCCGCGCCCGTCGATTCCATGGACATCCTCTACGGTACCGACCCCGCGTCGAGCTACCGCAACAACCCCATTTTCGACAAGGATTCCTCCTACAATACGAGAAAGCGCAGGAGCAGTATCGAGCCCGACGACTCGCCCGCCCGCGCGAACCCGCGGGAGATCCCCATGGGGTTCGAGCGGCGTTCCGCGCCCGTCTCCAACTACAATGCGCCCGCTTCCGGCTACAGCGCGCCCAAATACGGTGCACCCGAGCCGCCCAAATACACCGAGCGGTATGCGGAGCAGACGGAACGGCCCGTGATGCCGCGCAAGATCGTGGAGCAGCATGCCCAAAGTCCCGCCGCCGATCTCAACTATTCCCGCCTTCCCTCCTATAAGGCGCCCGACGATCCCGTGACGCAGGAAACTCACGGATATTATGACAACGATGTGCCCTATGAGGAATTTTCCTCCGCGCCCAACGTGGACGACGTCGAGGAGGAGCCCGAAATTGCCGAGCCCGCCAAGAGCGATTTGCGCAGGGCGAGCATCGACCCCCTGCCCGAACCCGTCAAGAGCGAACCGCGCGGCCTTCCCGTGACCGAACCCGCCCCTTCTGCGGCAGGACGGGACGAGGGGAGAGACAATCTTCGGAGCCTGTTCAGCGTGGACCGCGGCAGCCTCGGCGGAGACCGCAACTTGGGAAGTTCGGACCGTGGTTTGGGGAATTCCGATCGCGGTTTGGGGAATTCCGATCGCGGTTTGGGAAGTTCGGACCGCAATTTGGGAAGTTCCTTCGGGGAGGACTTAGGACGCGGCGAGCGTACTTTCAGCAGAGAGGACGGCCGTTCCGACCGCACCTTCGGAAGAGAGAGCTCCTTCGGCGAGGACCTCGGAAGGGGAGACCGTTTCGGCAGAGAAGAACCCGACGACCGCTCCGACCGCACGTTCGGAAGAGAGGACCTGTTTGACGAGGACGCGGGCGAGAGCCGCGTTCCGAACGGACTTTCCCGCGCCGACATGTTCGATGACGACGAACCCGATCCCGAGCCCGTGCGCGAACCCATACATACGAGACGGGAGGAGGCGCACCCCGTTCCCGCAACGCCCGCGCCCAAGCCCGAAAAACACATCTACCGCCCCTACAACCATCCCTCCATCGGCATTTTCCATCAATATGATGAGAGCGTCACGGTGGGCAAGGACGAGATCGAACAGAACAGCCAGACTATCATCGAGACCCTTGCGGGCTTCCGCGTAGACGTAGAGGTCATGCGGGTCGCCGTCGGTCCCTCCGTCACGCGGTACGACGTCAACATTCCGCACAATATCTCCGTCGGCTCCGTCACCAAGCGCGACGAGGACGTCGCCATGCGCCTTCATGCGCGCGACGGCGTGAATATGTATTCCAACAACGAATCGGGCTTTATCTCCATCGAGGTGCCCAACAAAAACCGCAGTATCGTGGGTGTGCGCTCCATTCTCCAATCGGAGGAGTTCATGAAAGATAAACCGGGCGCGCTCACCTTTGCCATCGGCAAGGACCTCGAAGGAAGGTGCGTGTGCGGGAACATCACCAAGATGAAGCACATTCTCGTGGCGGGCGCCACGGGCTCGGGCAAATCGGTGTGCCTCAACGCCATGCTTATAAGCCTTCTGTGCAAGTATTCTCCCGAGGAGCTGCGCATCATCCTCATCGACCCCAAAAAGGTGGAGTTCGCCATCTACGACGGGCTTCCCCACCTCATGATCAACGAGATCATCGCCGATGCGCAAAAGGCGGTCACGGCGCTCAACTGGGCGATCAAGGAGATGGAGCGGCGGTATGAGCTCTTCGAGCAAAAGACCCGTTCGGGAGTCGTCGTGCGCGAACTCGACGAATACAACCGTAACCTCACCTCCGACGAGCAGACACTTCCCAAGATCGTGATTGTGGTGGACGAGCTTGCCGACCTCATGGCGGTTGCCAAGAAGGACATCGAAGAGCGCATCCAGCGGCTCACCCAAAAGGCGAGGGCGGCGGGCATCCATCTCGTCATCGCCACCCAGCGTCCCTCGGTAGACGTCATCACGGGCGTCATCAAGGGGAACCTGCCCACCCGTATGGCCTTCCGCGTCATTCAGGAAGTGGACAGCCGCACCATTCTCGACGAATCGGGCGCGCAAAAGCTCCTCGGCAACGGCGATATGCTCTACCGCACGGAGGGCATGTTCAATTGCCTGCGCGTGCAGGGCGCGTTCTTGAGTTCCGCCGAAGTGCAGGCGGTCATCGAGGACATCAAGGCGAACAACGAGGCGTATTTCGACCCCGCGGTCGCCGACTTCATCAACAACACCCAAACGGCGGATCAGGACGACGGGGACATTGACAGCCCCGAGGACGGGAGTGCCAATCCCGAATATGTCCGCGCCCTCCGCATGGTGGTAAAACTCGGACAGGCGTCCATCTCCCTCATCCAGCGCAAGTGCTCCATCGGCTACAACCATGCGGGCAAGATCATCGAATGGATGGAACTCATGGGCTACATCTCTCCCTTCGACGGCAAGGCAAAGGCGCGCACAGTGCTCCTTACCAAGGAAGAATTCGAAAGCAAGTACGGACCGCTCGACTAAAGCATAGAAGATGAACAAAGTTTTCGGCATGATCTCTTTGGGGTGCGACAAAAACCGCGTGGACGGCGAGCGCATCCTCGGGGAAATCCGCGCGCACGGGTGCCCCGTTACAGACGATTTGGATAAGGCGCAGATCCTTGTCGTCAATACGTGCGCCTTTTTGAACGCCGCACGGCAGGAGGCGATCGAGACGGTGCTCGAGGGGAACGGTTACCGCACGGGAAAATTGGAAAAAATCGTCGTTGCGGGGTGCCTTCCCCAAAAGTTTATCGCGGAGCTCTATCCCGCCCTCACCGAGGCGGACGTCTTTTTGGGCATCTCGGACGCGAGCGAGCTCTTCCCCGCCCTCGAAAGGGCATATGCGGGAGAGCGGGTAAACGCCGTGGGAAAGGGGAATTCGCAAAGAGAGCGGCTCGTCTCCACCCCCGCGCACTATAAATATCTCAAGATCGCGGAAGGGTGCTCCAACCACTGCACCTACTGCCTCATTCCCAAAATCAGGGGGAAGTATTTCTCCTATCCCATGGAAGAGCTCGAGGAAGAGGCGCGCAGCCTCGGGGAGACGGAGGAGCTCATTCTCGTCGCGCAGGACACCACCCGCTACGGAGAGGACGGCGGGGAGAATTTGTTCGTCCCCCTCCTCAAACGGCTGTCCGCGCTCGAAAACATCAAGCACATACGGCTTTTATATTGTTATCCCGAGAAGATCACGGACGAGCTCATCGCCGAAGTGCGGGATAACCCCAAAATTTTCAAGTATCTCGACATTCCCCTCCAGCATGCGGACGACGAAATATTAAGGCGCATGGGACGAAAGGGGAGCAGGGCGGAATATCTCGCCCTCATACAAAAATTGCGCAAGGAAATTCCGCAGATCGCGATCCGCTCTACCTTTATCGCGGGCTTCCCGAGCGAAACGGAGGAGCAGCACAAACATCTGCTCTCCTTCCTCGAGGAGGCAAAGCTGACAAACTGCGGCTTCTTTGCCTATTCCCGCGAGCCCGAAACGCCCGCCTTCCGCATGGCGGGGCAGGTGCACCCTTCCACCAAAAAGAGAAGGGTCAAAGAGCTGTATGCGGCGCAGGAAAAGATCTCCGCCGCCTGTTTGCGCGCATTTGAGGGAAAGACGGTGGAAGTCCTCTGCGACGGCATCGACTATGAAAAGGGCTGTTTTGTCGGACGCGCTTATTTTCAGGCTCCCGAGATCGACGGCTGCGTGTTTTTCACCGCCGAAAAGGCGGAGGAGGGCAAGCGCTATGCGGTGGACGTCACCCGCACGGGCGCATACGATTTGTACGGTATATACGGCGGCTCGTCCGCAGAAGAAGGAGAAATATGAATTTACCCAACAAGATCACACTCTCACGAATTTGTCTCATTCCCGTGTTCGCGGTCCTCTTTTGTTTGGACGGCATATTGCCCTATAATTTCCTCATCGCGGGGATCGTGTTCTGCATTGCCGCCTGTACCGACTTTTTGGACGGCTACATCGCGCGTAAACGCCATCTTGTGACCAATTTGGGCAAATTTCTCGACCCCATTGCCGATAAAGTGCTCGTCTCTACGGCGCTCATTCTGCTCCTCGCCATTCCCACCGTGTTCGAAACGCAGTATCTCGCAGGTTGGGGATTGCTCTGCGCGGGAATCTGTGCGGCGATCATCTTGGGCAGAGAGCTCATCGTGAGCGGCTTCCGCATGGTGGCTGCCGAGCGGAAGGTGGTGCTCGCCGCCGACATCTACGGCAAACTCAAAACGTTGACGCAGGACGTTGCGCTCGCCGTCCTCATCATAGACTCTTCCTTTGTGAACATTGCCGCGGGGCAAATTTTCGCCGTCATCGGCTTTGCTCTGCTCGCGATCTCCACATTGCTTGCGGTGCTCTCGGGACTCAACTACATTCTCGGCAACCGCGGGGTGCTCAAAGAAGGGGACTGAGATGAAATTTTCCGCGCTCGTGTTACGAAATATCCGCCAGGGGGTGTTGTCCGTCGGCTTTCAAAGCGTGGCAGACGCCTTGCTCTCGGGCGGGGTCTGCCTCGATGAGATCGTCCTGCTTCCCTACGACGATCCCACCGCCCTCCCGCTTGCCCTTAAGCGGCTGAAAGGAGAGTGCGACGGGGTGTTCGTCATCTGCGACGGCGTGCTTATTCCCGCCGTAAAGGAGGGGATAGAGGGAGCGGTCGGCGGCAAATTTGAAAACGCTCTTCTCGAGACGGAGGAGTGCCTCATCGCCCTCATTCCCGCAGACGGGGAGGGGACGGCTCTCGTTGCAAGCGAAGTGGTGCCCGCCGTGGATAAGCGGCGTGGGCAATCCTATTTCCGCGTGGTCCTAAAGACGGTGCTCGCGCCCCCCGAGGAGGTGCTTGCCGCCGTGGAGGAGGTCAGTCTCTCGGGTGCGCGGGTCATGGTGCACACGAGCGAAGAGAGCGGCGTAGGCAGGATCGAGGTCGTGTATCATTCCTCCACCCCAAAAGTGGAAGTGGACGAGGCGGTGCGCATCCTTGCCTCCGCGCTCGAAAAATATCTCTATGCCATGGAGGATATCACGGTGGGAGAGCGGCTGTTTCAGGCCTTAAAGCTCCACCGTCTCACAATTTCCACCGCAGAATCCTTTACGGGCGGCGGCGTGGGGGAGGCGATCGTCTCCAACGCGGGCGCAAGTAAGGTGTTCTTCGAGGGACTCAACACCTATGCAAACGATTCCAAAAAGGAGCGGCTCGGCGTTTCCGAATATACGCTGAAATCGAAGGGCGCGGTTTCCGAGGATACCGCCTACGAGATGGCGGCGGGGCTCCTCAAGACGGGAAATTGCGACGTCGCTGTGGCGACAACGGGCATTGCGGGACCCGACTCGGACGGCTCGGGAACGCCCGCGGGAACGTGTTTTATTGCGGTCGGCACCCGCGAACGGGTGAGAGTGTTCGAATACCTTCTGAAGGGAGACAGAGCCTCCATCACCAAACAGGCGGTCAATCTGGCGCTCTTCCTTGCCTACCGCGAGATCAACTGAAAAAACCGAAGGAGAAAGATATATGAACGAAGAAAAACTCAAGGCGCTCGACGCCGTGCTTTCGCAGATCGAAAAGCAATACGGCAAGGGCGCGATCATGAAGCTCGGCGAAGAAGCGGGCAACACCGACATCGAGGTCATTCCGACGGGGTGCCTTGCCCTCGACCTCGCCCTCGGCATCGGCGGCATTCCCCGCGGCAGAATGGTGGAGATCTACGGACCCGAGAGCTCGGGCAAGACGACCGTCGCCCTCCACTGCGTGGCGGAGGCGCAGAAGATGGGTGGCATTGCGGCGTTCATAGACGCAGAACACGCCCTCGACCCCGTTTACGCCAAGCATCTGGGAGTGAATTTGGACGAGTTGTACGTCTCCCAGCCCGACACGGGCGAGCAGGCGCTCGACATCGTGGACAGCCTCGTGCGCTCCTCGGCGGTGGACATCATCGTCGTGGACTCGGTGGCGGCGCTCACCCCCAAGGCCGAGATCGAGGGGGATATGGGCGATTCCCATGTGGGCCTTCAGGCAAGGCTCATGTCGCAGGCGCTCCGCAAGCTCACCGCCATCGTCAACAAGAGCAAGACGTGCGTCATCTTTATCAACCAGCTGCGCGAAAAGGTGGGCGTCATGTTCGGCAACCCCGAAGTCACCCCCGGCGGCAAGGCGCTCAAGTTCTATGCTTCCATTCGTATCGACGTGCGCAAGACGGACACCTTGAAGGATGCAGACGGGGCGGCGGGCAACCGCACCCGCGCAAAGGTTGTAAAGAACAAACTCGCGCCTCCCTTCCGTCAGGCGGAATTCGACATCATGTATGGCGAAGGGGTCTCGCAGGAGGGCTGCATCATCGACCTTGGCATTCAATACGACATCATCAAAAAGAGCGGCGCGTGGTTCAGCTATAACGACGCGAAGGTCGCCAACGGCAGAGAGAGAATGAGGCAGTTCTTAAAGGACAACCCCGAGCTTTCCGCCGAAATCGAGGAAAAGATCAGAATCGCCGCCAAGGGCACCTCCGTCGATCAGGTTGTGGGGAGCGAAGAGTAAAGGTTTCGTGAAAAATCTTGCTGCGCAATCTTTTTCACGAGGAAATGTGAAATGTCATTTCGCCCCGCGCGCTGTTCTGTTTCTCTAAGCGCGGCACGAGCCGCAGGCGAAGTAGCGGAGTCGAGAAAGCTCTGCCTTATTTTGTGCGCCTATGGAAAATGGCGATTTTCCAACGCGCTGTGATTGGGGGAACGTCTTTGAAATCATTCCTAAATCACGTCATGTTGAGCGGAGTCGAAACATGTCCTTTTTATAATGCGGACACCCTTCGACAAGCTCAGGGTGACGTGATTAGAACAGTATGCGCGGCAGGGTGACGTAATCAGAACCCGCGCCCAACGGAACCCCCTCCTCGGGAGGGGGACAGAGGGGGTGGGTAACATTCTTAAATTGTCACCTGAGCGGAACGGAGTGAAGTCGAATGGGTCTTTACCGCATTATAATAATGTGAGATTTCTCCACGCGCTTCGCTTGGTCGAAATGACATATTTGGCACAGTAGCGGCTCCTCTCAAGAGGGAAGCCAGTATAAAATCAGGAGAAAAGATATGAAACATCAATTTGTAAAAGTGGCGGCGGCGAGCCCCGAACTCAGGGTCGGCGACCCCGCGTTCAACGCGAAGAAAATCGTCGGGATCATCGAGGAGCAGGCCCAAAAGGGGACCGAGCTTCTCGTCTTTCCCGAACTCTGCCTCTCGGGCTACACCTGCGGCGATCTCTTTTTACAACAGACGTTGCTCGACGGGTGCCTCTCTGCGCTCAAAACCGTTGCCGAGGCGACAAAGGGCAAAAAAATGCTCGTCTTTGTCGGGCTTCCCGTTGTATTCGAGGGCAAGATCTATAATTGTGCCGCGGCGGTCACGGGCGGAAAGGTGTCGGGCGTCATTCCAAAAACCCATCTTCCGAACTATGGCGAATTTTATGAAGCGCGGTACTTTGCTCCCGCTCCCGAAGGTTCCCATGTTTTGTGCATCGGGGACGAGTACGCTTATTTCGATCGCAATTTCATCGTGTATGACATCCACCGTCCCGAATTTGCGGTCGCGTGCGAGATCTGCGAGGACCTTTGGACATCCGAATCGCCTTCTGTGCAGCATTGCAGGCACGGTGCGACGGTCATCGTCAATTTGTCTGCCTCCAACGAGACGATCGGGAAGCGCGAATACCGCAAGACGCTGATCGCTGCCCAGTCGGGCAAAAACCTCTGCGCCTACGTCTATGCGAGCGCGGGCGTGGGGGAGAGCACTTCGGACATGGTGTTCGCGGGCAACAACTTGATCTACGAAAACGGCGTTTGTCTTGCGGAGAGTTTGCCCTTCTCGGGGGAGACCGCCGAGGCGGAGATCGACGTCGGATTTCTTTTGAACGAGCGCAGAAAAACGAATACCTTTTCCTCGGAGGAGTGCGACTACGCGACCGATCCGCAGGTTTTCATCGGCGACGGCGACCTTACCCTTCGCCGCTTCCCCCAACTTCCCTTCGTACCGCAGGGGAAAGAACTCGAAAAGCGGTGCGGGCTCATTCTCTCCATGCAGTCGACGGCGCTTGCAAGGCGGCTCTCGCATACGCACGCAAAGACGGCGGTCATCGGCGTTTCGGGCGGGCTCGATTCTTCGCTTGCCCTCCTCGTCACCTGCCGCGCCTTCGACCTTTTGGGGAAGAGCCATGAGGATATCATCGCCCTCACCATGCCCGGGTTCGGCACGACCCTCAAAACCAAGAACAACGCCCTCTCCATTATGCAGGCGGCGGGCGTCACCATTCGCAACGTGCCCATCGGGGGAGCGGTCAGCCGCCACTTCCGCGACATCGACCACGACCCCGAAAACCGCGATACGGTGTACGAAAACGCGCAAGCGCGCTACCGCACTATGGTTTTGATGGACGTTGCCAACGAGACGGGGGGACTTGTCATTGGCACGGGGGATATGAGCGAACTCGCCCTCGGCTGGTGCACCTATAACGGCGACCATATGAGCATGTACGCCGTCAATTCCTCCGTTCCCAAGACGCTCGTAAAGTCCCTCGTAGCCTACGAGGCGAAGCGGCTGGGCGGCAGAATGGAAGTCGTGCTAAAGAGCGTTTTGAATACCGAAATTTCGCCCGAACTGCTCCCGCCCGATGAGGAGGGGAACATCGCGCAAAAGACGGAGGACATTGTCGGTCCCTACGAGCTGCACGATTTCTACCTCTGGTGCTTTTTGCGGCGGGGATATTCGCCTGCCAAAACGCTGTACGTCGCCGAGCGGACGTTTGCGGAGAAGTACGACCGCGAAACGCTCAAAAAGTGGCTTGTGCGCTTTTACAAGCGGTTCTTTGCGCAACAGTTCAAGCGCAACTGCGTGCCTGACGGCGTGAAGGTGGGCTCTGTGTCCCTCTCGCCGCGCGCCGACCTCCGCTTGCCCTCGGACGCCTCCGCCGCCCTTTGGGTGAAAGAGGCGGAGAAGCTGTAAAGGTTCACGAAAAATCTTTTGCTGCGCAAAATTTTTTTCCGTGAGGAACGGGCGGGGCGGTTTAATTTGCTTGTCCTCTCGTTCGTTTCATCGGACAATAAGGCAAAAGTAATTGCCAAATTGAGTCGCCTTAGGCGGAAGTGAATTCCGCCCAAGGCAAGAAATTTTGAAAAGGCCTCCCCCAACTTGTTGGGGGAGGGTGGCATGGCGAAGCCATGACGGGTGGGGGTTGTTCCCAAATCACGTCATGTTGAGCGAAGGCGTAAGCCGTAGTCGAAACATCTTTTCCGCATTATAACAAGGTGAGATTTCTCCACGCACCGCTTACGCGGCTTCGGTCGAAATGACATATTAAAGAATCCTGGCACTCCTGCAGGTGACCTCGCGCGTTAGCGCGTCATTCCGAGCCGAAAGGGAAATAACGAAGTCTGAAACGGCAATTCTCCGAGGGAATCTTGCTACGTTCAAGTACGATTAAAACCAAACCCAAACGTACCAAGATGCCTTCGCGGACTTTCTTTTGCGGACTACGTAAATATGTTTCGGCTCAGCATGACGCGAACAAAGCACGATAGAACGTGTGGGCGGGGCAGGGGTGACGTATTTAGAACTGAGTGCTCGAAATGTCAATTTAAAACAATATTCAAAAACAAAAATCATTCATAAAAATAGGGGGAACAGCAATATGTTCAACAAAAACTTTGTGTGGGGCGTGGCGACTGCGTCCTATCAGATCGAGGGCGGCGCCCACGAGGCCGATAAAGGCCTCAATGTGTGGGACGTCGGCTCTGCCACCAAGGGGCGCATCTTCGAAGGGCACAGCGGCGACGTCGGGTGCGACCACTACCACCTCTTCAAAGAGGACGTCCGCCTCATGAAGGAGCTCGGTATCCAAGGCTACCGCTTCTCCATCAACTGGGCGCGGCTCATTCCCGAGGGAACGGGCAAGATCTCCGAGGACGGCAAGCGGTTCTATCTCGAACTCTTGGAAGAGCTCAAACAGGCGGGTATTCAGCCGTGGGTCACTCTCTTCCACTGGGATTATCCCTACGCGCTCTACCAAAGGGGCGGCTGGCTGAATGCGGACAGCCCCAAGTGGTTTGAGGAGTACGCGGGCGTGTGTGCAGAGCTGTTTTCTCCATACGTATCGCATTTTATCCTCATCAATGAGCCGCAGTGCTTCTTGGGACTCGGGCATTCTTCGGGCGAACACGCGCCTTTCTTGAAGCTACCCGACGCAGAAGTCATGCGCGCCGCGCACAACGTACTCCTCGGTTGCGGGCTCGCCGAAAAGAAGATCAGAAAGATCTGCGGCAGTTCGGTGAAGATCGGCACCGCGCAGGCGTATTGGCCCGCCCTGCCTTACACCGAAAACGACGTGGAACTCGCCCGCGAGGAGACCTTTGCTTGCCATAAAAATTTCGGCTCCGTCAACTATTACACCGACCCGCTCCTCTTGGGGCACTATCCCGAGGACGTGCTCGCATGGCAAAAGGAATGCGGCTTCACCTTCCCCGAGAGCGACATGCAGATCATCAAGAGCAAGTTCGACTTTTATGGGCTCAACACCTACACGGGCGACCGCGTGACGCGGGAGAAAGGGAAGATCGTCTACCCCAAACCCGCGCCCACCGTGCCCCGCACCGACACCCGCTGGACGGTCCACCCCGACGCGATGTATTACGGCCCGAAATTCATTTGGGACCGCTATCATCTGCCCATCGTCTACACCGAAAACGGCGTGGCGCTTGCGGAGTGGAAGGACTTGAACGGGCAGATCAACGACGACAGCCGTATCGACTTTTTGAAGCGGTATCTGCGCGAGCTCTCCCGCGCGGCGGACGAAGTGGAGATCGACGGCTACTTTTATTGGTCGCTCATCGATAACTTTGAGTGGGCGGAAGGGTTCTCCAAGAAGTTCGGGCTCATCCACGTGGACTACGCAACGCGCGAACGCACCCTCAAAAAGAGCGCCTATTTCTTCAAGAAGATCATCGAAACCAACGGCGAAGAAATTTGGAAGTAAAACCTTGACAATAAAGAACGCCGCGGTGAGGGGAACCCTCGCCGCGGCGAATTTTATATTTAATCTTCAAGCAGTGTAAGAATTGCGTTTTTCTTATGTTCGGGGAGTTTGCGGTATTGCTCAATGAGAAGTTTTTCTTGCTTGCTCACAAGTTCGCTCTGCTCCTCCTCCAAAAAGAATTGTGCAAGCGTCATGCCGAACGCGTCGCAAAGGTGCGTGAGCGTGTCGAGGCTCGGCAGGGAATTTGTCTTTTGCGCGAGGAGCGCCGCCACCGTAGACTGCGTCAATTCCGCTTCAAGCGCGAGGCGATTTGTGCTCCACCCCCGCTCATCCCGCAATTCTTTAATTCTTTCAATGATGTCCATAACATTATTATAATCAAAATACCGTTAACAAAATAGCAGAATTCTGTTGACATATTAACAGATTTACGATATAATATTGTCGAGATTTCGTTAAAAAATGTCTTTCAAGAAGGAAAGCGGATAACATGGATTTGGATTATATGATGAAACGCGCCAAACATTGTATTGATTTGAAGCTTAGCTCAAATCAAATGTTTGAGTTAAGTGGTTTATTTGAGAAATGCGAATGGGGTTGTCTTTCCAAAGGCGACAGGATAAAACTTGGGAAATTTTTCAAGAACGAGGTTTTGGATCGTCGGGTTCCCGCAGTTCAATTCTTGGGAAAAAATGCAAATAATCATGCAAAATATATAAAAATTAAGGAGTAATAGATATGGTCCAACGTAAAATTCTGTTAATCGGGTTGTTTGCTTTGGGAGTAATTATATTTGCCGCGGGCATTATATCCGGAAGCGTGTGGATATGTTTCCTGGGCGTAATTGTTGCGCTTCCTTCCGCCGCTATTGGGATATTTCTTTTTCTGTATAGCGCGCGAATGAAAGTGAACAAAAAAGAATATAAAAGCAAGTTGAGAGTAATATACCGTTTAATTCCACAAAAAACGTTTGAAAACAATCATTTCTACACAGGTCCCACCGGAGCAGTTAAGTCTGCATCGTTCGAGATAGAAAGAAAAGAAAGAGAGAACAGAAGTAAACCCATAAATATAATGCATATTCCAACTTTACAAAAGAAAAAGTATTAACTTTAATAAAAAAGTTTTACTTTGGCTATCAAAGTCCGGAAAGGATCCGCGACTATTTTTTCGCCGCCATGGATAAATTCCCCTGTGGCAAAAAAACGACACAAACATTCCGAACCATTTTGGATGCGAACGTTTCGGAGATCAACGAACAATTAGATGCCATCTTCACAAACATGTGGACAACCTTTATAGCGCAGGCCAAACATGCCGATGAACAGAATTTGGAGATATTGAAAAACCATAAGCCGACAGAAACCACAGGTCTCGGCTTTGGCATCATTACAAATTCTGCCACAAATTTGGCGGTTTATGCCGCCATGGATGCCGACGAACGTAAATGGCAAGAATTATCCAATGCTCCGCAACTGAAAGATACAGAAAAAGAAGACAGCGAAATTCTCGCAGATACATATGAAAAGTGTAAAAAGTTGTATCAAGATTTTATGGTAAATACGGCAATACTTTTTTCTCAAGATAAGCTATATCTAAATTCGGAAAGATAAAGACACCTTCTCAGTAAATCAAAAAATTTTTCATGGGGTAATAAAATGTATATATTTTACGAATGTCCTGAATGCAAATCAGAAATCTACAAAGATGAAAACGAATTTTATATTTGCCAATCATGCGGACACAAAATTCCCAAAGCCGATATTAAATCGATTTCTTTCGACGAAATTTTCACAAAAGTGCAACCTCTTTATAAAAGGTGGATATCGTTCGCTTCAGTTTCCTTAATGATGGGATTGCTTTATGTGTTTGGGGTCGTAATTTATGAATATGTCAAATACGGGAAAGTTTCTCCATTTGAAAGTTACTGGGTAACTACCTTTGTATTTATTTTGGGGCTAATTGCGATCGGCTGTGGTATCGTTGCATTTTTGGTAGGGGTTTACTTAAAAATTCGCTCAAAGAAAAAGCATTGAAAAGTATGTAAATCAATATGCTGATAAAAACAAGGCATGGGCAAAACCCATGCCTTGTTTTGGTTGAGCGTTTGCTTCCAAATCCGAACTCAATTCTTCTTCCAATTCCCGCAGAGATACCTCTTTTGTCCCGTCCTTGAAGTTAAATACAAAGACGATTTTGTCATCGAAGAGATAAATGCTGTTTACAAACCCGTCGATCAGACGCTTTCGGCTCTCCAAATCGTTGGGATCGATGTCGCGGAAACGGGTGATCCAAAATGTGATATGCTCTTTTGTGATTTCGGGGCGTTGCAGTTCTTCGCTCATTATGGCGACTTGCAATTCCTTCTTTGTCGCTTCCAATTCGTCGAGCCGCTGTTTTGTCGATTCGTTGAAGATGCCCTGCTGAATGGCGTTGAGCATATTTTGGATGAAGGTCTCCGTTTCCGCAAGCCGCGCTTTGAGTTGCGGGAGGAGGGTGTTTTCTTGCGCCAACAGGTCGAGGATCACATCGGCAATATCTTCGATGAGCGCATCGTCCATGATGATCTTCATCGTGTATCGGATGACAAGATCCTCGATCCAATCCTTTTTGACAGCTTTTTTGTCACATCCCTTGTGCCGCTTCGCGTTGGAGCATTTATAGTAGTGGTAGACCGACTTCCCTTTGCTCGTTCCCGCTTCGCCCGCCATGAACGCGCCGCATTTTCCGCACCGTAATTTTGTCGTTAAAATGTAGTCGTCCTCTGCCTTATGACGCGCGGGCGCTTTTTGGTTTTTCGCCATCTTTTTTTGAACGCGCTCGAAGAGTTCTTCCGAAATGATCGCGGGAAAGGCGTTCGGCTTGACGATCTCACGGAAACGATATTCTCCGAGATAGCGGCGGTTTTTCAACATATGATGAATGATATTGAGGGAGAAGGGGTTTCCCTTGACGGATTTGATCCCGCGGCGGTTAAAATCTTTGACGATCTCCGCCATCATCTCGCCCTCGGCATAGCGTGTAAACGCTTCCACGACGAAGGGCGCAGCCTCTTCGTCAATTTCAAAAGTGCGCTCTTTGGTGAGTCTGTATCCCATGGGGACGGTGCCGCCGTTGATCTTTCCTTTCAGCGCATTTTCGGTCAATCCGCGATTGATTTTTTCTGCGAGTTCCACCGAATAGTATTCTGCATAGCCCTCAAGCATACTCTCCAAGATGATGCTTTCCGCGCCTTCGCCGAGAACTTCTCGCGCCGAGATGACTTTTACGCC
>CANQPO010000030.1 GCA_947625695.1 uncultured Clostridia bacterium
TTAAGAAACGGGGAAGCGGACAACATAGAGTATCGCAAAACGCTTGTAACGGTGCTTGTCAATGCAATTTACCTATACGATGACAAGGTAACTTTCATTCTGAACGTCGGAGATAAGCCCGTAGAGATCACGGAAGAATTGCTCGATGACATAGAAAATAATGCGGGTGTTCTTCCGATAAAAGGTAAGGGTCACCATCAACGAAATTGAGCGCCTTTTGGCGCTCTTTTTTTGCTTCTATCAATATCACCTCATGAAAACAGCCCCTTAGCCGAGGCTGTTTTCTTATACTATTTTAATTTATGTCGTATGGCGGAGGATGAGCTTGGACTGGAGATAGATGGTCTGCGTCTTTTGGCGGGGATGCTCGATGCGGTCGAGAAGGACGGACAACAATTTTCTGCCGATTCCCGTCTTATCAACGTTGAACGTGGTGATCTGCGGGTCGTATGATTTCGATTCGGCGAGGTTGTCGAACCCCACCACGAGGACGTCCCGCGGCGCCCGTTTATGCAGCAGTTTGAGCGCTTCGATCACGGCGATTGCGAGCGTGTCGTTCGCGGCGACAAAGCAATCGGGGAGCTCGGGCATCTTGGCAAACAGCTTGGCAAGTTCCCTTGCGGTGCCGTAGGGGAAGGAGTCCTTTTCGATCACCGAATATTGGGGGTCGTAGGAGAGCCCCGAAAGGAAGATCGCCTCCCGCATGGCGAGGAAGCGCTCATAAAAGGAGGTGCAGTGGGTATAGTCGCCCACAAAGCCGAAGGTCTTGCATTCCTGCTCCCCGATGAGGGAGAGGCAGAGATTTTTGACAGACGCGAAGCTCTCGGGGAGAACGATGTCGTAGTTGCCCGAGGCGGAGACGTAGATGGGGAAGTCGAAAAAGACGGTGGGGTAGCCGAGTTCGATGAGCTTGGGCACGTAGTTGGCTTGAAACAGCTCCATGCAGATGATGCCATCCACCTTGTTTTCGTTGAGATAGTCCACCAGACGGTCGAAAAAGGAGGTCTTTGTGGCGGTAAATTGCAATAGCTCCACGTTCTCCTGTTCGGAGAGCGCGGACTCGATCCCCCGCACGACGTGGATAAAGAAGGTCATCGTCATCAGCATTTTGGAGGTGATGAGCACGATCCTGCGGTGGGGGTTTTCGGCGTCGGAGGACGCCACCGTCTGATAACTTTTATACCCGAGGTCGATCGCGGCGTTGAGGACAGCTTCCCGCGTGCGCGGGGGCACATACTGCCCGTTGAGGGCCTTTGAGACGGTATTCCGCGAGAGCCCGAGGGAGTCGGCGATGTCCTGAATTGTAATTCTCTCTCTTTTCATGTGAGTTTCGTTCAATCCTTTTAATGCTTATTTATATTATATCACAAAAAAAGTGAATGTCAATATTTATTTGGTTTTTTGCACAAATTTCAGTTCGTATTTTGTGCAAATACACAAATAAAGGGGAAAAACGAAGCCTCGTCTTGACGGGCGGAGCGGCAATATTATAATGGAAACACCGAAAATCATTTCTCGGACAATACGATAAGGAGGTAACTTTATGGAGAGTGATCTTTTGCGGACGGAAGACGCGGAAGTCGCCGCGGGCACAGCCGACGGCGCGCTTGCCGAGGCTTCCGGAAAGCAGGGAGAAAAGGTATCGTTTGGAAAGAAGTTCAAAAACAGCTACTTTGCACGGAATTTCAAACGGAACTGGAGCTACTTGCTCTTCCTCATCCCGGCCGTTGTTGTCACGTTCATCTTTGCCTACATCCCGATGTACGGTCTTCTGATCGCCTTTCAGGATTTCACGCCCGGCGACTCGATCTGGGGCGGCTATTGGATCGGATTTGACAACTTCTCCGCATTCTTGGGCAACTACGCATTCTGGGATCTCATGCTGAACACCTTCGTGCTCTGCATTCTCGGGTTCATCATCGGCTTCCCGCTCCCCATCATCGTGGCGCTCATGCTCCACACCACGCGCAACAAAAAGCTCGCGAAGTTTTTACAGACGGTGTTCAACGGGCCGCACTTCATCTCGCTCGTCGTTCTCGTCGGTATGCTCTATCTCTTCTTCGGAAGATACGGGCTCGTGAACAACATCATCGAGAGTGCGGGAGGGGAGCGCTATTCCTTCTTCCTCGAAGCGGGCGCGTTCCGTCCCATGTACATTCTCTCGAGCAACTGGCAGGACTTCGGTTGGAGCTCTATCATCTACCTGGCGGCTCTTTCGGGGGTGGAACAGTCCCAGCATGAAGCGGCGCAGATCGACGGCGCGTCCCGTTTCCAGCGGGTGCTCCATGTGGATCTTCCCGCGATCATGCCCATCATCTCGGTCATGCTCATCATGTCCATCGGCGGGCTCATGGGAGTCGGCTACGAAAAGGTGCTCCTCATGCAGACGGACGGTAACATCGGCGTGAGCGAGATCATCGCAACTTACGTCTACAAGCAAGGGCTTACCGCAGGCGGGCTCGGCGCGGGATATGCGACGGCAGTCGGACTTTTCAACTCCATCATCAATCTCCTGCTCCTCATCATCGCCAACACCGCGTCCAAGAAGTTCTCCGAGAACTCTCTCTTTTAAGGAGGTACGGCTATGGAAGATACCATTAAGAATGAAATTTATCAAGCTCCCGTCGCCGATGCTCCCAAAAAGCAAAAGCGCAAAAAGGTCAAGGACCCGCTCGGCGACAAAATTTATTACATCATCACCTACATCGTCCTTGCGCTCCTTGCAGCCATCGTCATTTACCCGCTGTGGTTCGTCATCATCGCCTCTTTCTCGAGTGCGGACGCAGTGCTCGCGGGCAAAGTGTATCTCTGGCCAGTCGATCTCGACTTCACGGGCTATGTAAAGTGCTTCTCCCGTGCGGACATCTGGATCGGCTATGCCAACACCATTTGGTACACGGCAGCCTACACCGTGCTCAGCGTGGCGTTCACGCTTGCGGCGGCATGGGCGCTCTCAAGAAAGACGCTCCCTCTCCGCAAATTCTGGATGATCTTCTTTACGATCACCATGTTCTTCGGCGGCGGACTCATTCCCTTCTATAATGTCATCAGCGACCTCGGCATGCTCGACACCCCTTGGGCGATCATCCTCCCCGGCACGGTGTCCGCATGGAACCTGTTCATGGCAAAGACCTTCTTCCAAACGGGCGTGCCCGACACCATCGTGGAAGCGGCGGAACTCGACGGCGCGAACAGAGCGCGGCTTTTCGTCTCCATCATCGTGCCCATCTCCGCTCCCATCATCGCGGTGCTCACCCTGTACTATGCGATCGGCCAGTGGAACAGCTACTTCAACGCCATGATCTTCTTGAGCAACAGCAACATGTATCCCTTGCAGCTCGTGCTCAAAGAGATCCTCACCGCGTCCGAATCGACGGTGGGCGGCAGCGGCGAGACCATGCTCGAACAGTTCCGTCTTGCCAATCAGCTCAAGTATGTCACGGTCATCATTTCGAGTCTTCCCGTGTTCCTGCTCTATCCCTTCGTTCAGAAGTACTTTGCGCAGGGCGTGCTCGTAGGCTCCCTCAAAGACTAAGCTCATCCTTTTGCGGAGTGCGGGTGAAACGGAATTTCCCCCAACAAACCGTTTCACCCCCGCTTCGCCGATATCCGAAAAAAAATTTTTAAGGAGTAAAATTATGAAAAAGATCATTACGGCGGTTGCGCTTTGCTGTGCGGCGATGATGGCGTTCGCGGGTTGCGGCGAAGGAGATGGCCGCGCGACCAATTCGGTCGAAGAACTCAAGGAAAAGTACGGCTATCAGTGGACGGACACCTCCAAGCCCATCGTCAACGAGACGGGCGCGAAGGAACTCTCCTTCCACATCTACTCTTCCAAGAACGCGTCCGCAAAGGACTACAACGAAATGGACATCATGCAGACGCTCTATGAGCAGACCAATGTGTTCGTCAATTGGGAAAACGTCTCCGAATCCATCTACGGCGAGCAGAAGATGCTCAAGCTCGGTAAGCACGACGGCATCGACGCCATCTATCACGCGGGACTTACCTCCAACGAGACGTCCAAATACGGCGTGGACCGCGGCGCCCTCCTTGCCATCAGCGACTATCTCGAATACATGCCCAACTTCAAGAAGATCTTGGAGACCCGCTCTGACATCAAAAAGCAGGTCACGAGCATCGACGGCAAGATCTATTCCCTTCCCCGCATCGAGGAAATGGGACTTCTGCAGAACCCCAACCTGCTCTTCATCAACAAGACGTGGGCGGAGAAGGCGGCTGACGCAAGCGTCGTCACTGGCCTTACGAAAGATCAGGTGAAGGACGGACTGGAGCTCACGGCTTCGCAGATGGAGCAGCTTCTCACCTACTTCAAGAACAACGATATGAACGGCAACGGCGACGCCAAGGACGAACGCCCGCTCAACTTCGTTTGGAATAACTGGCAGGGCAACCAGTGCGACCTCTTCGGCATGTTCGGGCTCAACGATAACCTCGAGCATCGCGTCATCAAGGACGGCAAGGTCACCTATACCGTGCTCGACGACGCGTTCAAGGACGCAGTGCAGTACCTTCATAATTGGGTCGATAAGGGCCTCATCGACTCCGTCTCCTTCGAGCAGTCGCAGGATAACTTCCTCGCAAACGGCAAGGGTACGGGCAAGGACGAAAAGTACGGCGCCTTCTATTGGTGGGAGAGCGAGACGGTCGTCACCGATCCCACGAACTATGTCTGCTGCAAACCTCTGAAGGGACCCGACGGCAAGCAGACGGTGTGCGTCTCCAACAACCCCGAGATCTCCACGGGCGAAGTCATCTTCTTCAAGGAAACGCCCAACGTCGAAGTGCTCCTCACCTATTTCGACAGATATTACCTGCCCGAAATTTCGGCGCAGATCAACTACGGTCCCATCGGCATCGCCTTCGAAGAGGAGAAGGACGCCAAGGGCAAGCTCGTTGCAAAGGATCCGCCCGCAGGCAAGACGACGGACGAGATCCGTCTCGAAAACGCGCCCCTCGGACTTTGCTATCTCTCCGATGAGGCATGGGAAAACACGGTGGAAATGGAGCCCCGCGCAAAGCTCCGTCTGGAGCGGCTCGAACAATACGCGAAGCCCTATGTTCCTTCCACGGTAACGCCCGTTCCCAACCTGCAATTCACCAAGGAAGAGCTCAACACGCTCAGCCGCTTCCAGACGACCGTCGACAACTATCTCCGCGAGAACATCCTCAAATGGCTGAGAAACGGGCTCGACGACGCAACGTGGAATACGCACAAGCAGCAAGCTGTATCCAACGCTGTCGGTATCGGCGAAGTGCAGAAGGTGTACCAGGCGGCTTACGACAGATACGTTCAGGGAAATTAAAATCATCCGGAGGAAATTATGAAGAAGATTTTTGCGGTCGGGTTGGCTGCGGCGCTCGCGCTCACCGTGTTTGCGGGTTGCGGCGAAACCGAAAACAACAACAATAACAACGCCAACAACACTGCGCCCACCATCGAGGGCGTCAAGGTGCAGGACACCATTATGGCGGGCGAGGAGTGGAACGCACTCGAAGGCGTCACCGCTACCGACAAAGAGGACGGCGACCTCACTTCCAAGATCGAGGTCTCCGCAAACGGGCTCACCTTCACGAACGGCAAGACGACGCCCACAGAGGCAGATGCGCTCGGCTATGAGGTCATCTACACCGTAAAGGATTCGGGAGGGAAAACGGCCACCGAATACTGCACCCTCATCGTGAAAGAGGCGGCAGGAGAACTTATCAACGTATTCGAAGCGGACTTTTCCGACATCACCCCCAAATACGACTGGGCGGAAGGCAACGAAGGCGAGGGCAACAACCATTTTTGGAAGCCCACGATCGAAAAAGCGGAGGCGACAGCCGCGCTCAAGAACGGCGCGTTCGTGTTTGACGTCACCGACCTCAAGGACGCAGGCGACGGCGACGTCCGCCTTGCGAGGACGTTCAACGACCTCGAAGCGGGCACCTATCAGTTCGTCATTTGGGCAAGCTCCACGGTAGAAACCTACGTTCACCTCATCGCAGAGGACGCTTCCACTGACGATTGGAAAACACCCGGCGGAAAGTGGAACGTAAAGGTCGGGACCAAGCTGGCGGCTTACACCACTGGCGAGTTCGAACTCAAAGAGGGCGACACCAAGAGCCTTGAATTCCGCATCCACATGGGCAAGATCACGCCCAATCCGGACGAACCCACAGATACCTCTGCAAGCGCCTTCTCCCTTGCAATCGAGAAGATCACCATCTTCAAGACGACGGGCGTAGACCATGAGACAGACCTCTACAACAAGGCGCAGTTCGACGACGTTGCGGGGCTCGAAGTCACCAACCAAGGGGACGGCGCGGCCGCTGCCGCAAGTTACGACGCGGCTTCGAAGGCTGCCAAGATCGACATTACTAAGTACAACACCGAGGGCGGCATTTGGAGCATCTCTGCGAAACTTCCCCTCACGGGTGTACATGTAGAGACAGGCGACAGATACGGCTATGAGGTCGTGATGAGTGCGACGGCGGCGTTCAGCGGCGAAATGCCCATTTCGACGGACAACAAGGACGCGGAAGAGCGCGAATTCGTGAACATCGCCGTCGGTACGACGGATACGAAGATCAGCGGTACGTTCACCGCCAAGTTCACCACCGACGCGGCGTTCATCCACTTCCAGCTCGGCGACAAGCGCGACAACTCTCTGAGCGTCACTTCCAACACCATCCTCATCAAGAGCGTGCGCTTCTTCAAGATCGAGGGGGACAAAAAGACAGACAAATTCCAAGATAAGTTTATTCTCTTCGGCGACGCGGCTCCCGACAAGACGAACCCGAAATATCCCATCTCCGTCTACAACCAGTCCGACGACGTGTTCGACGCGGCTCCCACGGGTACGGCTTACTTCGAAAACAACAAGCTCGTCTATCTCATCCATCAGGGCGGCACCGACCAAGGGCACAACAAGCTCGCGTTCGGCTTCTGGGATAACCCCATCGGGCCTCTTCCCGCAAACGCGTACTATGTCATCTCCTTCAAGATCAAGGCGTCCGTTGCAATCGACTTCTCTCTGACCCTGCACGATATGGAAATGGGTTGGGACGAGGCGGCAGGCGGCATCCCGATCAGATACGCCGACTTCGGCGGACATGAGCTGCTCCATGCGGGCACCGAGGAGAAGACGATCGAGATCTCTTCGGCTGACGTGTCCCTTGCGGCGCACAACAAGTGCGAACTCCTCATCGAGTTCGGAAAGTTCCTCGGCACGAACAAAGACGTGAAGATCGAAATTTCCGACCTCAAGATCGGCTATCGCACCGTTCAGGTATAACGTCTTAACAATTAACTTACCTCCGCGGTAAAATGTTATCGCGGAGGTAACGGCTAAAAAAGAGGTAATTTATGAACACACTCTATGCGATCGGCGAGATGCTCATCGACTTCACGGCGCAGGAGGCGGGGGCGCTCGAATCGGCGGTCACCTTCCGCAAAAATGCGGGCGGCGCGCCCGCGAACGTCGCCGTCTGCGTCGCAAAGCTCGGCAAGCCCGCTTGTGTCGTCACAAAGCTCGGCAACGATCCCTTCGGCAATTTTCTCGTGGAAACGCTCGGGCGCGAGCATGTGGGCACGGATTTTGTGTTCCGCACCGACCGCGCCAACACCGCGCTCGCCTTTGTCGCCCGCGACGAAAAGGGGGAGAGGAGCTTTTCTTTCTACCGCAACCCGTCCGCGGATATGCTATTGGACGAAAGCGAGGTGAGCGGCATTCCCTTTGCGCGGGGAGACATCCTTCATTTTTGCAGCGTGGACCTTGTAGACGCGCCCGTAAAACGCGCACACGTCGCCGCCATCGAGAAGGCGAGAAAGGCCGGGACGATCGTAAGTTTCGACCCTAACCTGCGCTATTCCCTCTGGAAGAGCGCGGAGGAGCTCCTTCAAACGGTGCGCGCCTTTCTGCCCCTTGCGGACGTCGTAAAGGTGAGCGACGAGGAACTTCTCGACATCACGGGTATCTCCGACGAAAAGGAGGCGGTAAAGGCCCTCTTCCAAGGAGAAGTCAAGCTCGTGTTCGTCACCAAGGGAAAGGGCGGCGCGTCCGCCTACACCAAGGAGACGGAGGCGTGGCAGCCGACGGATACAGCCTCCAAGGTCGTGGATACCACGGGCGCGGGGGATTCCTTCATCGGAACGATTTTATATCAGCTTCTCGGACGGGGCATTGAAGGGCTCACGGGGGAAGAACTCAACGAAATGCTGCTGCGGGCAAACCGTGCGGCAACCGTCGTCGTCTCGCGCGAGGGTGCGATCCCCGCGATGCCGACGAACAAAGAAGTTTTTTAAAGGAGAAATCATCATGAAATCATTCAAGAAAATTTCGGCGCTCGCCATAGCGCTCGGCGCAATTATGCTGTTTGCGGTCGGCTGCGGAGAGAGTGAAGGGGGCAAGCGGGAACTCGATACCGATCCTTCGGACAAGGACTTTTCCACCTTGCGCTCCGCAAGCGCACAGGAGAACGCCTACGACTACAAGTTCAACTTCCTGCCCGAAAAGGACAGCGCGGGCCAAGGCTACGTGGGCGACACCATGCCCTATTATGAGAACGGCACCTACTACATCTATTATCTTAAGGACCGCGGCGACTCCTACAACCACTCCATTTATCTCACCACGACCAAAGATTTCGTCCATTATGAGGAAAGGCAGGAAGTTGTGCTCGAATCCGATCACGGCACGGGGCAGGACTCCATGATCGGCACGGGTTCGGTCGTCAAGGCGGGGGAGAAGTACTACTTCTTCTACACGGGGCACAACGAGAGCCACGACCCGCACGAGGCGCTCATGGTGGCGGAGGGCACGAGCCCCACGTCCTTCACCAAAAAGGAGGGCTGGCACATTGATCCTCCCGACGCTCTCGGCCAGCGCAACGACTTCCGCGACCCGCAGGCCTACTATGACGCGGCGACGGATACCATCACTCTCACGATCACGGCGTCGCAAAGCAACATCGGGCGGGTCGTGAAATACACGATGAAGGGCGACCTCTCCGAACCCACCTATGGAGACGTTATCTACACCAACGACGAGTCGGTCGTCGGGGATGTGTTCAATCTCGAATGCTCGGACACCTTCAAGGTGGGCGACAAGTGGTATCTCACCTTCTCCGCGCAGGACGGCTATGTGTGGTACACGACGGCGGACACCCAATACGGTCCCTACACGGCGACCCCGAAGCCCCTCGATAACCAGATCTTCTACGCGGCGAAACACGCCTCGGACGGCACGAATACCTACCTGATCGGTTGGGCGCGCCGCTCCGATTCCGTCTCCTCCACGCAGGATGTCAAGGGCTGGGCGGGCAATCTGCAGGTGCAGAAGGTCGTCTCGGACGGCAAGGGCGGCATTTGCCTTGCCCCCGTGGACGCCTATACCCAAAGCACCAAGGAGCGGGTGCTCGTCTCCGACAGCAAAGTGGAGCTGAAATCGGGCGACTATGTCGAGTCCTTCCGTTGCTTCGAGCGCTACATGGTGACGGGCAAGTTCCAGTTCACCTCGGCGTGCGACTTCGGCTTTGCCTTCGACTACAACGGCAGACAGGAGAGCTACAAGACCATCACCCTCTCCGCCGATAAGATCTCGCTCGACTTCAACCTCGGTACCGTACACATCACCGAAGTCCCCGCATCGCTCAAAGCGGGGGAGAGCTATTCCTTCACCTACATTCAGGAGGGCTCCGTCGGGGTGCTCTACGTGGAGGGACAGTGCGCGTTTACCTCCCGTATCTATGGCGTGAGCGGCAAAAATGTCATGCTCTGGTCGAAGTCGGACGGCGTCACATTCAGCGACCTTAAACAATTTACCTACACTTATTAACAGTACAGGGGAATTTCAATGAAAATAAACACTACCCCGTTTGGCGGCTCCTACGGCACCAAGATCGCCGATCTCTATATCGTGCACAATCTTGCCGCCGTAAACGGAAGCAACCGCCATACCTACCATGCCATGCCCCCCGTGGGCTGGATGAACGACCCCAACGGCTTTAACGAGGCGTTCGGGAAATATCACCTCTTTTACCAATTCTATCCCTACGGTCCCTCGTGGGACTCCATGCATTGGGGGCACTACACCACGCAGGATTTCGTCAAGTGGAAGCTCGAGCCCACGGCGCTCGCCCCCGACGGTCCCGACGACAGCGACGGCTGTTTTTCGGGCTCCTCCGTCGTCAAGGGCGGCAGGCTCTACCTCATCTATACCTCCGTTTTGGGAGACCGTCAGACCCAATCGCTCGCCGTCTCGGGCGACGGGGTGAAGTTTGAAAAGTTAGGCGTCGTCATCTCGGGCGAACAGCTCCCAGCGGGCTGTCTCAAGACCGATTTCCGCGATCCCAAAGTGTTCAAACGGGGGGAGTTTTACTATCTCCTCGCGGGAGCAATGTCCGAAAACAGCGAGGGCATGATCCTTCTGTACCGTTCCCGCGACCTCACGAAGTGGGAATACGTGAACACCTTGCGGCGGGACTCCCTTACCACCCGCGGCATCTATGAGTGCCCCGACTTTTTCGAGCTCGGCGGCTGGGACGTGATGCTTGCAAGCCCGCAGGGCTATCAGACGGAGGGGTGGCGGTACGAGAACGTGCAGTCCTCGATTTATATGCTCGGCAAGTTCGACGAGAAGAAAGGGACGTTCGAAAAGACCTATGAGGACGAGATCGACGGCGGCTTCGACTTTTACGCCCCGCAGACCTTAAAGACGAAGGACGGGCGGACGGTGATGATCGCGTGGATGCAGATGTGGCAGCGGTTCATCCCCACCGCAAAGCACGGCTGGGCGGGCGCGATGATCCTGCCCCGCGAACTCACCATGAAGGAGGGGAAGCTCTTCCAGAGCCCCGTCCGCGAGATCGAAAAGTACCGCTGGAACCCCGTTCACTTCGGCAACGTCACCATCGGCAACCGCAACGAGCTCACAAAGGTCAACGGCACCAAGATCGAGCTCTGCTTTACCCTCGACCTCGGCACAGCGAAGAAAGTGGGCATCAAGCTCTTCCAGAGAGGGGAGCATGACGCGCGCATCTACTACGACCGCGAAAAAGATTTGGTCGTGTTCGACCGCTCCCGCATGGGCGAGGAGATCGCGCACGATCCCGAGGAAAAGGACGCCACCGTGCGCTCGGTAAAGGTGTCCACCAAGAACAACCGCCTGAGCATGCGCATCTTCCTCGACGTTTCGAGCTGTGAAGTGTTTTTAAACGGCGGCGAGCGGACGATGACGGGCAACGTCTATTCGGACGGCGCGGGCGTCACCTTCTTTGCGGAGGGCGGCAGCGCAAAGATCGTCAGCCTCGATAAATACGACGTCGTGGTTTGACCGTCCCATTTTCCAAAAATCATGACCATCGGCATTTGCGCCGAGCCGACCCGAGTTTATCTCAGGTCGGTTTTTTCGGAAATACTTTTGCTTTCTAAAAATTTTTCCGAAAAACGCTTGCGTAGGCCAAAGAAACCTGCTATAATCAATTTAACTCAATCAAATTGAGATAAATTTATTTTATCGGAGGAATAATCTTATGAATGTTTATGATTTCACAGTAAAATCGCAAGAGGGGACGGAGGTTGCACTTGCACAGTACAAAGGAAAGGTGCTTCTTGTCGTCAACACGGCAACGGGGTGCGGATTTACGCCACAGTACGACGACTTGCAGGATCTTTATGACGAACATCAAAAGGACGGTTTGGAAATTCTCGACTTCCCCTGCAACCAATTCGGCGAACAGGCGCCGGGGAGCGACGAAGAGATCCATTCCTTCTGCACGGGAAGGTATGGGATCACCTTTCCGCAGTTTGCAAAGATAGACGTATTCGGCGAGCATCAGATACCGCTGTATAAGTGGTTGGAAGAAAACAGCACCTTCGAAGGTTTCTCCGGCTTTATGGGTAAGATCGTTTCTGTAGCTGCAAAAAAGAACGATAAGGACTACAAAAACAACAGCAAAGTCAAGTGGAATTTCACCAAATTTCTCATCGACAGAGAGGGAAATCTCGTCGCACGCTTCGAGCCGACGACAAAAATGTCAGAAGTCAAAAAACAGGTGGAGGCGCTTTTGTAATGCATTTCGAATATAAAACGGAGAACACGTGCTCGACGCTCATCGAAATGGAGATCGAAAACGGCGTTGTTCACAACGTAAAATTTACGGGGGGATGCAACGGGAATTTGAAGGCCGTTCCCATTCTTGTGGAAGGCATGAAGGCGGAAGAGATCGCAAAAAAACTTGCGGGGATCACCTGCGGCAGACGCCCGACCTCTTGCGGCGATCAGCTTGCAAAAGCCGTTCTGGCGGCAAAATCAGCGGAAGAGACCAGCGGAACTTAAATTATGGATAAATACGACGCATTGAAACTCGAAAATCAACTGTGTTTCCCTCTCTATGCATGCGCGCGGGAAATCGTAAAAAAGTACCGTCCCTACCTCGACGAACTCGATCTCACCTACACGCAATACATTGCCATGATGGTGTTTTGGGAAAAGGGAAAATGCAGTGCGAAAGAACTCGGCGAAAAACTGTTTCTCGATTCGGGAACGCTCACGCCCGTTTTGAAGAGCCTCGAAAAAAAGGGCTTTGTAAAGCGGGAACGCTCCTCATCGGACGAAAGACTGCTCATGGTGAGCGTCACGCCGCAAGGAATGGAGCTCCGCGAACGCGCCGTGGAAGTGCCCGCGAAGATCGCAGGGTGTATCAAACTCGGCGGCGGGGAAGCGATCGCTCTATATCAAACCTTATATAAAATTCTTTTATCATAGAAGATTAATTTTTGCAAAGGGGAGTTTCGGAGAAGCTCCCTTTTTTATGCCAAAAAGCAAGTGTGCGAAAAATGTTTCTTTTTATCATTTTATAAAAATTTTTAAAATTTTTTTCGAAAAACCGTTGACAAAATCAAACATCGGTACTATAATGGAGTTGCTTAACAGGTTAAGCATAAATCTCAGGAGGTAAGAAATGAAAAAAACTTTGATTGCGATTTTGGCAACCTGCACCGCGCTCGCGTCCGTCGCCGCGCTCGCCGCGTGCAAAGAGGGTCCCGAGGAGAAAGAGAAGGAAGAGGGGACCTATTACACGGTCACCTATATGGACGGCACGGACGTGTTAAAGACGGAGCGGGTGAAGCAGGGCGAAAAGCCCGCCGCCTACGTCCCCGAAAAGGCGGGCGGCTACGAGTTCGTGGATTGGTTTGCGACTCCGAGCAAAAACCACCGCTACGACCTGTCCGCCGCCGTCACGCAGGACGTCACCGTGTATGCGGGCTTCACCCTCTATAAAGAGGACACGCGCACCTTCTACATTCTCGGCTCGGGAACGAGCGAGCTTCTGTTCTCCTCCAATTGGGGCAAGGTGATCACCGACGATCACAAGCTCGCAAAGGAGGCGGGCAAGAACGAATATACCATCACCTGCGATCTCAAAGAGGGGGACCAGTTCCAATTCGCGATCGACTCCGACTGGTCGAACAAGCGCGGATTCGGCTATCTCGCCGCCCTCAAGGACGCTGCGGGCAAGACGGCGTTCAGCGGGCAGGGGAGCGTGTACGACGATTCCTCCAAGGGGAGCAACATCGTGTGCGAATATGCGGGGAACTACACCTTCACCCTCAAGACCTATCCCAACGAGGACTACTACAACACCGCGGGAGAGGGGTACACCGAGGAGAGAAAGGAGATCTATAACCTCGGCACCTACGACTCCATCGAGTGGGTGCGCAACGGCGACGTTGTGAACAATGCCGTCACCGTCACCGACTTCTACATCAAGGGCGCAACCATCACGGGCTGGAGCGACATGTACAACAACGCGACGAAGATGGTTGGCAGCGGCGGCGTGTACACCCTCACCGTCTACCTCAAAGAGGGCGAGGAATTCATGTTCACCTCGCAGGTGACCAAGATCGAGGACGGAAAGACGTCCGTCTCGACGGGCTCCGAATACATCAAGTCCAACAACCTCACCGAGGCGAGCCGCGCGCTCATCGACGGCTACACCGAAGCGGGCGCAAACATGAAGGCAAAGAAGAGCGGGACATACACCTTCACCTATGACAGCACCGCAAAGACGCTCGCCGTCACCTGCGATGAAACAAAGACTCCCGCCGCCTGCGACTACTATCTCGACGGCAATTTCAACGGCGGGAAATACGGAGATTTCATCGAAAACCCCGACAAGTTCAAGCTCACGGAGACGGCGAGCGGCTCGGGCGTCTACAAGATCGAGAACGTCAAGCTCACCGCGGGGAGCGAACTTTTGCTCCGCGCCTATGCAAAGGGAGAGACGGCGGACTGGAACCACACCCACACCGATTACCAATACGCCTATCTTGCGGCGAATGCTGCATTCGAAGCAGCAAGCGCAGAAAACAACAACATCAAGGTCAAGACGGAGGGCAATTACGATATTTCGTTCGACAGCTACTCCAAGATCATCACCATCTCGGCGCACATCGACTCCGCCGACAAATTCGACCTCTACGTCAAGGGCGACTCGATCAACGGCTGGAACCACAATTTTGCGGAGGAATACCGTATGACTCTCTCTGCGGACGGAAAGAGCTATGAATTCACCGTTACCGTTGAGAGCTCCCTCGAATTCGGCATTGAAAAGCACAACAAGGGCTCGCACGAGGGATACGGCGACTACATCGGCGCCTCCGCAATGGGCGCCGCGGGCGACGCCAACCAAAAGTTTACGCCCGATAAAGGCAGCAACTTTAAGTGCACGACGGCGGGAACGTATAAGATCGTGTACAACATCGAGAGCGGGAAGGTAGATTTCTACGCGGTAAACGCGTAATGCAAAAAAATCCCCGCCGCGTCTGCGGCGGGGACCCTTTCGGTGGGTCAGAGCTTGATGAAGTGCCCTTCGTCCAAAATATTCAACCTGTCGAGCGCCTTCACAATGCTGTCCATCACGGCCTTAGCGCGCTTTTCTGCATAATCTTCGTAGCGAAAGACCTTCTTCTTGAGGTCGAAATAGGGGAAGAGCGAGGGTTGCGAGAGCACGACGTTTTCCGCTTCTATTCCCGCGATTTCGGAGACGGAGGAGAGAAAACGGACGCTTCGGAAGATGCCGAGGATCTTCTTTTCCGCCTCCTCGTCGCACGGTTTGATGCATACGTATGTAAAATCGTCGCCGAAAAAGTCGCGCGCGCTCGCGGCAAGTTTTTCGTAGTCGGGGGTGATCTGGTAAAAGATCGGGTCGTCTATGAGGCTCTCCACGGCGACGACGGGGATAAAGTTCTCTCCCGCAAGGGCGTAGAAGTCCGCCTTGGGCATGTCGAAGCAGACGCACGCGCTCGCGGCGACCTTCATCGCCCGCTTGTCCATCGAGTAGGTGAGGGTGTATCCCCGCTCCTCGCACAGCAGATTGAGCTGGCGCATGAAGCAGAGGATCTCCGCCTCCATCAAAGGGGAGACGCACTTTGAAGAGCGCAAGACGACGGTATGCAATTGATCGGTATTCAACCCCACTGCATACGGATTGGGTGTATAATTGAGGAAGTTGATCGCCTGCAAGACCTTCTTTTTGGTCGCTTCGGAGATGCGCTGGTCCTCCCTCCCGTTGATAATGTAGGAGACGGTCGCAACGGAGACGCCCGCGAGATTCGCAACATCCCGTATGGTCGCCTTCTTTCCTCTTCCGTCCGCAGCATCGACTTTATTCATACCGCTAAGTCTAACAGACTTTTGCGGTTTTGTCAATCTGAAATGAGGATAAAATGAACAAACAGGCTATTTTACACATACAGGACAGCCAATATGCCTATGCCTTGGACGCGCACACCATACAGGTGACGCTCAGGACCGCGGCGGGGGACTCCTTCGAGCGGGTCGGCATCATTTACGGCAACAAGTACGATTATTACATCCGGCAGAAGAGAGCTCCCCTTGAAAAGCGCTTTTCGGACGGCACGTTCGACTATTACACCGCGGCGGTCAGGGTGCGGGACGTGCGGTTCGTCTACATCTTCGAGCTTGTATACGAGGGGAAAGCGTATTATTTTTCGGAGGACGGCGTGACGGAGACTTATGACTACCGTCTCGCCTATTACAACAGCTTTCAGCTTCCCTTCGTCAACGGCGCGGACGTCATGGACGTCGTCGGGTGGATGAAGCGCGCCTCCTTCTATGAAATTTTCATTGACCGCTTTTACCGTGCAAACAAAGAAAAGGAGGACGGGTACATCAACCTGAAGTGGGGGGAGCTGCCCGACCCCAAGAGCTTTGCGGGGGGCGACCTCGACGGCGTTGCCGCAAAACTCGGGTATCTGAAAAGTCTCGGCGTCAACGCGCTCTACTTGACCCCCGTGTTTTCCTCCGTTTCCAACCATAAATACGACGTGAACGACTACTTCCGCGTGGACGAGATGTTCGGCGGGGAGCGCGCCCTCAAAAACCTCATCGAAAAGGCGCACGCGCGCGGCATGAAGGTCGTGCTCGACGCGGTGTTCAACCACTGCAGCGAAAACACCCGCGAATTTCAGGACGTTCTGAAGCGGGGGAAGGAGTCGCCCTATTTTCATTGGTTCATCATCCACGGCGACGAAATCGACCCCAAACGGGCAAACTATGAGTATTTCAGCCTCTGCAAATACATGCCGAAGTGGAATACGTCCAACCCCGAGGTGCAGGAATATCTCAACGGCGTCGCCGCGTATTGGATCGAAAAGTACGACATCGACGGCTGGCGGCTCGACGTTTCGGACGAAGTTTCGCACGACTATTGGCGCTCCTTCCGAAAGACGGTGAAGGCCTTAAAGCCAAGCTGCGTCATTCTCGGCGAGAATTGGCACGACTCCTATCCCTACCTCCGCGGCGACCAGTTCGACGGGATCATGAACTATGCACTCACCAAGGCCTGTCTCGACTTTTTCGCCCGCCGCACGATCGGGGCGGAGGAGTTCGCGAACCGCTTGGGCGGGCTGTACATGCGGAACACCAAACAGGTCAACGCCATGATGCTCAACCTTCTGGACAGCCACGATACGCACCGCTTTTACAGCGAAGTGGGCGGGAATGCCGACCTTCTTTTATGCGCACTTGCCGTCGTCTATCTGCACACAGGGGCGCCCTGCGTCTACTACGGAACCGAAATTCCGATGGAGGGCGGGTACGACCCCGACTGCCGGCGGACGATGGTCTGGAAGGGAAAGCCTGCGCTCAAAGAGGCGATTTCGGGGCTCGGAAAGCTGAGAAAGCGCAAAGAGATCGCGGAGGGCGAAATTTCCTTCAAAGGGTGCGGCGGGCTCTTTCTTCTTGAAAGGAGCCTGAAAAATACCGTCCGCCTCACGGTAAACAACAGCGGAGAACAAAAGCCTTTCGCCATAGAAGGGGAAATTCTTCTTTCCCATCGCTTGGAAGAGGGGACCCTTTTGCACGGCGGGTTTGTGATACAACTTATCAAGAGAAAAGGAGGGGAGCATGAGTAGAAATCTGTCTGCGGTCGTCGCGCACGTCGCGTTGATCCTCGTCGTCGTCATCGTAATCGGCATTCTCGGGAGCGTTGCGTCGGCAACGAGCGCGGGCGCGGAAAAATTCACGGGAGAGCTCGAAGAGAACGTCACGCTCCGCGTGCTCGAAAACGATACGGCTATCAAACAGGGGTATCTCGCCGAGCTCATCGAGGCGTTCAACGAGGAGTACAAGGACCGGAACATCACCGTGCAGGACGCCAACATGGACCAATACATCGACCTCGAAAACGACGGTCCCTACGGCTACGGTCCCGATATCCTCTATCAGGCGAACGACAGGATCATGCGCTATCCCGAGGGACGGCACATTTTGCCCCTGCCCGCGGAGGAATTCGACTGCTTCGAGGAGGTCAGCGAAAAGGGTTGGCAGGCCTACCGCCGCACGGTGGGCGGGCAGGAGTACACCTTCGGCATTCCCGTAAACGTGCAGGGGCCTCTTCTCTATTACAGGAAGGACCTTCTGCCCGAGAATTGGGAGAGCGAATGGGACGACGATCAAAACGGCGTGCCCGATATGGTGGAATATTGGACGGACCTCTATCGCTTCTCCAAGCAGATCAAGGAGAGCGGCGGCGGGAAATTCGGCTATATGCGCTCCTTCCTGGAGCCCTACTTCTCGGTGGGGTATCTCTACAGCTACGGCGGGTACACCTTCGGCAACAACAACACCGACCCGAGCGACATCGGGCACAGCGCGGGGAATGCGGAGTACGGCGCGCGGATCATCCGCCAGCTCGCCACCGTCATGGACGAGCGATGCATCGACGATTCGGTCACAACGGGCGCATATGCCGCCATCGCCTCGGGGGAGTTCTTTGCAACGATCACCACGCCCGACGTTTACACCATGTTCGTGGATGAGATGAAGGCGGCGGGCTATTCGGACGAGTTCATCGCCGAAAATCTCGTCACGACCTACATTCCCAAACTTCCCGCAAGCGGGGACCTCGAGGACGAGAGTCAGGGGTTCATCGAATGCAACATGATGGGTGGAATTCAAGGCTATGCCATCAGTTCTTACACCAAATATCCCAACGCCGCGCTTGCGTTCGTCAAATTCGCGACGAGCTATCAGATGATCAAGCGAAGGAACGAGCTGCTCGGCATCGTGCCCGCAAGAAAAGACGTTGCCGACGAGGTGGGGGGACTTTCGGAGGTCATCAACAATAACCTCGAGAGCGGGAACATCACGGTCATGCCCTCCATCAAGGAGAACGCGCAGATCTGGACCCCGCTGCAGACCCTCTTCCAAGACCTTGCAAAGGACGCCTTCCGCACGGGCGCGGAGGTAAAGTACGCCACCCTCGAAGCGATGAAGGAAGCGCTCAAAAAGGTGGACACCCAAATCTACGACAGTATCTTTACGTTGCAATAAGGGGGAAGATATGAAAGATACAGACAAAAAAGCAAACCCGTTTGTAGTTTTTGGCGGCGCGCTGAGAAAAGGGGTAGCGAAGGTCAAGAACTTCTTCCGCAGCCTGCCCGCGCGGCTCAAGGAAAAATTCGCGGGCGCGAAGGAGATCCTCACGCAGGGCAACGGCAAGGTGGCGGCCTCCATGTGCGTCATGGGGCTGGGACAGCTTTTATACCGCCAATGGGCGAAGGGGATCCTCTATCTCTTGGTACAGATCGCCTTTTTCGCCTACTTCATCTTGAAGGGCGCGGGGGACTTCATCGGCTTTTTCACCCTCGGCATCACGGAGAGCAACGCGTGGTACGGCATTGAAGGAGATAATTCCGTCATCATGCTTCTCATGGGCATTCTCTCCATCATCGCCCTCGTGTTCTATTTCGTCATCTACGTTGCGAACATAAAGGACGCTTACCGCATCCAATGCGCGGTGGACACCATGAAAAAGCCCGAGTCCTTCAAGAAGGAGCTCGCTTCTCTGCTTGGGAAGAACTTCCACAAGACGGCGCTCGCCCTGCCCATCGTGGGGGTGTGCGTGTTCAGCGTTCTGCCCATCGTATTCATGATCGTCATCGCCTTCACGAACTACGGCGGCGCGGTGGTGCCTCCCGCCCTCGTCGATTGGGTGGGCCTCGATAATTTCGGAAAAATCTTGTCCCTCGGGCAGTTCGCGCCCACCTTCTTCAAAATTTTTGCATGGAATATCCTCTGGGCAGTGCTCTCCACCTTCCTCAACTACTTTGCGGGGCTGGGGCTTGCGCTTCTTCTCAACCGCAAATGCGTAAGGGGAAAGACCTTCTGGCGGCTCTTTCCCATTCTCGCCTATGCCGTTCCCGGGTTTATCACCCTCATCGCCTTCAAGTTCATGTTCTCCTACGGCGGACCCATCAACCAGATGATCACGGGCGCGGGCGGCACGGCGGTGGGCTTTCTCGACATCGACGCCAAGTGGACGGCGCGGCTCATCGGGCTTGCGGTCAACGCATGGCTGAATATTCCGAGCGGCATGCTGCTCGCAACGGGCATTCTCTCCAACGTCAACACCGACCTCTACGAGGCGGCGCGGGTGGACGGCGCGAGCCCGTGGAAGCAGTTCGTGCGCATCACTCTGCCCTATGTCCTGTTCGCCACCATGCCCGTGCTCATTTCGCAGTTCATCGCCAATTTCAACAACTTCGGCATTTTCTACTTCCTGCGCGGCGGACTGTACATGGACGGCTATTTCCTCGCAAGCGATACAGACCTTCTCATCAACTGGCTGTACAACATGTCCATAGACAACAACTATTATTCCATCGGCGCGGCGATCAGTATCATCATCTTTGTGGTGACGTCTATTATTTCGCTCACGGTGTACGTGCTCTCGCCGTCCTATAAACAGGAGGAAACCTATCAATGAAAAAGCGGAAGATAAGGCCTCAAAAGCTGTTCGGCGTGGCGATCACCTATCTTGCCATTCTCGCCGTCTGTTTCGTGTTTCTCTTTCCCATTCTGTGGCTCGTCCTGGCGTCCTTTTCAAAGACGGGTTCCATCTACTCCTTCCGCGGCTTCTTCCCGACGGAATACAGCTTCGATAGCTTCGTCAAGCTGTTTTCGGATACGGAGATGTACAACTATCCGCGCTGGTTTTTGAATACGCTGTTCATTTCGCTGATGTCGAGCCTGTTCGGCACCACGCTCACCATTCTCACGGCTTACTGCATGTCGCGCTTCCGCTTCAAAAGCCGCAAGGCGCTCATGAAGACCACCCTCGTCCTCGGCATGTTTCCCTCCTTCATGACGATGACGGCGGTGTATATCCTGATGACGCAGTTCAACCTCATCAACCAGCAATGGGGGCTCATTCTCATCTATTCGGCGGGCGCGCCGATGGGGTATCTCACGCAGAAGGGGTTCTTCGATACCATCTCCGTCTCCATCGACGAGGCGGCCCGCATCGACGGCGCGTCCAACTTCAAGATCTTTGTGCGCATTACGCTCCCCCTTGCCGCGCCGATGATCGTCTACACCCTGCTCTCTTCCTTCGTGTGGCCGTGGTCCGATTTCATTCTGCCCAAGCTGCTTTTGAAGAACAAGGACCTCTACACGGTCGCGGTGGGGTTGATGGCGCTCGACAACACCGAGTTCTCGCGCTTTGCGGCGGGATCCGTCTTTATCGCGGTGCCCATCGTGATCTTCTATTTCGCGCTTTCCAAGTTCCTCATCAACGGGCTCTCCGCGGGGGCAGTCAAACAATAAGGAGAAAAGAGTTATGGCAAATTTAAGTTTAAAACACATTTACAAAGTTTATCCCAACGGCACAAAGGCAGTAAACGACTTCAATATGGAGATCGCCGACAAGGAGTTCATTGTCTTTGTCGGACCGTCGGGCTGCGGTAAATCAACTACGCTCCGTATGATTGCAGGCCTCGAGGAGATCTCCGCAGGGGAACTTAAAATAGGCGACGTCGTTGTAAACGACCTCGAGCCCAAGGAGCGGGACATCGCCATGGTGTTCCAGAACTATGCCCTCTATCCGCACATGACGATCTATGACAACATGGCGTTCGGCCTGCAGATGCAAAAGACGCCCAAGGAGGAGATCGACAGACGGGTGAAGGAGGCGGCGGAAATACTTGGCATCACCGAATATCTCAAGCGCAAGCCGAAGGAGATGTCGGGCGGGCAAAGACAGCGCGTCGCCCTCGGCAGAGCCATCGTCCGCGAGCCCAAGGTGATGCTCCTCGACGAACCCCTCTCCAACCTCGACGCAAAGCTGAGAACGCAGATGCGCTCGGAGATCGTCAAGCTGCACCACAGGTTGAATACAACCTTCGTCTACGTCACGCACGACCAGGTGGAGGCAATGACGATGGGAACAAGAATCGTCGTGATGAAGCTCGGGTATATCCAGCAGATCGACACCCCTAAAAATCTCTATCTCTATCCCGCAAACAAATTCGTGGCGGGGTTTATCGGCACGCCGCAGATGAACTTTTTCGACTGTACGCTGAAAAGAGAGGGAGGCAAGGTGCACATCGACTTTACGGAGTGCGACGCGGGGCTCGACGTCCCTTACGACGCCCTTCTCAAGGTCATGCCGCAGTATCTCGACGGACAGAAAAAGGTGTGCGTGGGGCTGCGGGCGGAGGACGTCACGCTCGAGCCCGAAGCCGTTGCAAACAGCGCAGTCACCTTCAAACTCAAAATTTCCCACGTTGAGGAGCTCGGTACGGAGACTCTCGTATACGGCGATCTCGACCTCAATTATTCGGGCATTGCGGAGACAGGGACGAAGATCGTCGTCAAAGCGGCGGGCTTCAAAGATTTCCGTTCGGGTGAGATCGTGGAGGCGGCTCCCAACCTCAATGCGCTTCACCTCTTCGATGCAGAGACGGAGGAGAGCATTCTGCCGCGCATCCCCAAAGAAAACTTCCTTTCCTGCACGGTCAAGGAGGGGAAATTGGCGTTCGGTTCGCTCTTCGTTCCGCTCCCTCCCGCCATTCCCTGTGCGGACGGGGTGGCCGAATTGCTCCTTCCCTCGGACGCGATCACATTCGATGGGGAGATTCCCGCAAAGCTGTGCGCAAGCGAGGAGGTGGACGGAAAATTCCTGCTCACCGTGGAGGCGGGCGGGGTGAAGCTGTTCGCCGTCGCAAAGGAAGCTCCTACCTCGCAAGAGCTTAAAATCGGGCTCGACCTCAAAAAAATTCGTATAAAGCGGGAGGGACAGGACGTCGTTTCTCCTCTTCCCGAGATAAATACTTTGGATGGCGCTTTCGTCATGGAAAAAGTGCGCGAAAAGACAGCGGAAAAGCGTAAAAAAATAGTGCGCTACTGCATGGAGATCGCGGGCGTCAGGCTGGGCTCCACGCAGGAGATCAACGACAAGATGTTCGCCGCCTTCTCGGGCAGAAAAGTTTTCAACACTCAATTCCGCTATGAATTCTCTCCCTACGGTGTAAGAATTGCCGAAGAGGGGATCCCCGCAAAAGCAGAGGGAGTTCTTGATTACGGCAGAGAAAAGTTTTTGAAATGCACGGTAGGGGAGAGGGAGCTGTACGTTCTCTGCGATAAAGAAATTTCGGGAGACATTTTCCTTCTGCCCGACCCCGAACAAATCGGGATCGTTGAAAAGGAGCGGGACATCCGCATCGTCTGATTATACCGAAAACGGGGCTGCAGGAGGGCAATTTACCCTTGCCGCCCCGCAACGGGAACGCGGATATTCCCCCCTTCTTTCCGCGTTCCATATGCTTCATTGTTCGCCCTTCAAAGGCGAATTTCCTCCGAAACGCCGCTTTCCTCCCGAAAGCGGCGTAGTTGATATGCTGTGAAGGGTAAAAGTTCCAAGCAATCGAAAGAGCATGGAACGCCCTCCAACGAATTTTCAAAAAAAGGCTTGACAAAAAAATGCTTAAATGATACAACTACCTTACGCCGTGTATGCGCAGGCTGCGGCTTTTGGTTATTTGCCTTCGGACGGTTGGATCTTTTTTTTTGCGTTTTATGAATATGGGAAATCGCAAATGGCTGCTCCTTGAGATGTGGGGCGGCCGTTTTTCTTTGCGGCGACATGAAAGCATGGCGGCTATCAATGCTTTTTTCGCAAATACGCAAATTAAGGAGTGGTTTATGTTGTACAAGCAATGGATGGGCGAATGGCTCGAACTGTACGTCAAGGTTTCGACGAAGGAACGGACGTATGCGCGGTATCGCGGACGGGCGGAGCGGTATATCCTCCCCGCGCTCGGCGAGTATGAAGTAGGGGGACTGACGGCGGTGGAATTGCAGAAGTTTTCCGCATCCCTTTCGGCAAAGGGACTTGCGGCGAATACGGCAAACGGCATCGTTTCGGTTCTGAAACAGTCCTTAAAACAGGCTGTCGCGTTCGGCGTGGCGAAAAAGCAGTATTCCGACCGCATTGTGCGGGCAAAGGTGCGGGAGAAAAAGGTCGTCTGTTTCGAGAAGGACGAGCAAAAGAAGATCGAGGGATATATCTTTGAAAAGGACGACCCGAAACTCTTCGGCATCATTCTTTGCCTCTATACGGGACTGCGCATCGGCGAACTCCTCGCGCTCACTTGGGAAGATATCGACCTGAAAGGTGGAATTTTGACCGTTTCAAGGTCCTGCCACGACGGGTGGGAGAACGGACGTTACAAAAAAATCTTCGATACGCCCAAGACGCAGAGTTCGGAGCGCGTCATTCCCGTGCCGAAAAAACTGCTCGGCAAGTTGCGGGAGATCAAGCGGCAGACAAAGTGTCCCTTCGTCGTGGCGGGGAGAACGGAAGAGGGGGCGCAGGTGCGGGCGTACCAAAACACCTTTACAAAACTATTGGAAAGGCTCGGCATTGCGCACAAGGGTTTTCACTCTCTGCGCCATACGTTTGCAACGCGGGCGTTAGAGGTGGGAATGGACGTAAAGACGCTCTCGGAAATTTTGGGACACCGCGACCCGACGATCACTCTGCAACGCTACGCGCACTCGCTTTTGGGGCATAAGACGGAGATGATGAACCGCCTCGGCCGCCTTCTGCCGTAGCTCAAAATCACATAATTCCTTAAAATAATATGGAAACGGAGTGACGGGATAATAAGAATGCGCCGCGGGGGCGTTCCGATGAGGAACGCCCCCGCGGTTTTTATGATTTGTCATGCCGAGCCTGTCGAGGCATCTCGTCCTCTGTCACATGACAAAAGGGGGGACGGGGTGGCAAAAACTATATAAATTAGCTTAATTTATGTAGCCGATCACACTTTAATGACAGCTTACTCTGCTTCATTATAGCTCTATCTTCGACAAAAATCAACAAAATAGAATAAAAAAATTATGGTTTTTTCCTAAAAATTTGTCAAGATTTCCGCACAACTGAAGCTATTTTGCGTAACGGGTCACGCAAATTAAGCTCTTTTGCGTAACTGTTTACACAAATTAAGCTAATTTGCGTAGATGACAGGAGGGCTGTTCGGCACAAAATGCGCGGACGGGGTGCCAAAACAGCGCAAAAGTGTCATTTCGACCGAAGCCGCAGGCGGAGTCGAGAAATCTCACATGATTGTAATGCGGTAGAGATGTCTCGACAAGCTCGACATGACAAAGAAAAAGGTAGAGATGTCTCGACAAGCTCGAAATGACATGATGGGGGAATAGTGCTCCTAATAGTGTCATTTCGAGCGGAACGAAGTGGAGTCGAGAAATCTCACATGATTGTAATGCGGCAGAGATGTCTCGACTACGCTCGACATGACAAAGAAAAAGGCGAGATGTCTCGACTACGCTCGACATGACAAAGAAAAAGGCGAGATGTCTCGACTACGCTCGACATGACAAAGAAAAA
>CANQPO010000031.1 GCA_947625695.1 uncultured Clostridia bacterium
CCCGAATCGGCGCGAGCGACAACCTCATTTTGGACCGCTCTACCTTTATGGTGGAGATGACGGAGGTCGCGGGCATTCTGCGAGGAGCCACGCCGCGGAGCCTGCTCATTCTCGACGAGGTGGGGCGGGGGACGAGTACCTTCGACGGGCTCTCCATCGCGTGGTCGGTCATCGAATATCTCAACGAAAAAATCAGAGCGAAAACGTTATTCGCCACCCATTACCATGAACTTACCGAACTCGAGGGCACCCTCGAGGGGGTGAAAAATTACAAGATCACCGTGCGGGAAGTGAACGGGAGCATTGTCTTTTTGCGCAAGATCGTGCGCGGCGGGGCGTCCCGCTCCTTCGGCGTGGAAGTCGCCTCCCTTGCGGGCGTGCCCGAGGAAGTCACCTCCCGCGCCAAGAAAATACTCAAAAAACTCGAAAAACATGACGTGACGAAGGTGCAAGAGGAGGAAGAGGAAGTCGTTTCGGCAGAGCCAGCGTTTGAAACCGAGCTCAAGGAACTCAACCTCGACCTGCTCACGCCCATGCAGGCGCTTGCCATTCTCGCGGAGTGGAAGGAGAAACTCAAATGATCCATGTATTGACCCCCGACATTTACAACCGCATTGCGGCGGGCGAGGTGGTGGACAGGCCCTATTCGGTGGTGAAGGAACTCACGGAGAACGCCATCGACGCGGGCGCGACGGAGATCGCCATTGAGATCGAGGAGGGCGGGAAAAAGCGCATCCGCGTGACCGACAACGGCTGCGGGATCGAAAAATCCGACCTTGCTGCCGCCTTCTTACCCCATGCGACGAGCAAACTCTCCTCGGCGGAGGACCTTGCGGCGATCGCAACGCTCGGCTTCCGCGGCGAGGCCATTGCCTCCATTGCCTCCGTCTCCGAGACGGAAATTGTGTCTAAAACGGCAGAGGGGGAGGCGTGGAGCCTTTCTTCAAAGGGGGGCAAAATGGGGGAGATTTCTCCCGCGGGCGGCGCAAAGGGGACTTGCGTCACGGTGGACAGTCTCTTTTTCAACACCCCCGCGCGGCTCAAATTTTTGAAGAGCGACGCGAGCGAGGAGGGAGACGTGACAAACATGGTTGCCCGCTTTATCCTCTCCCGCCCCGAAATTTCCTTTACCTATCTCGTCAACGGAAAGGTGCGCTATCGCTCCTTCGGCGACGGGCTCAAGAGCGCCGTTGCCGTGGTGTACGGGGCGGACGTTCTCGACAAGTGCATTGAGATCGACGCCGACAAGCACGGCATTGTCCTTCGCGGCTTCATCGGCAACCGAAATTTCTATAAACCAAACCGGAGCTATCAGAGCTTCTTCGTCAACGGCAGATATGTCGTCAACCAAACGGTCGCGCTCGCCGTTGCCAACGCCTATAAAAACTACCTCATGACGAGGCAGTATCCCTTTTACGTCCTCTTTTTGGAGGTGCCGACGGAGATCGTGGACGTAAACGTTCACCCCAACAAAGCCGACGTGCGCTTTGCGGACAACCGCATCATCTACGGAAGCGTGTATTCGGTCGTTTCGGCGGTGCTCGACGGCAGTGCGGGCGCCCTTGAATACGTGGTGGGAAGCGCCCCCCGCGCCGAGCTTAAGAGCACCTTCCCGCAAAATATTCCCGAAAAGGAAGAAAGGCCCGCGCCCGTTCGCCAAGTTGCAGATCCCAACCGCCCCTTTGAAGGGTCCGCGCCCGCGCAGATGACCTACGCCGAGGCGAAAAAGGAGCTGCAGTTCGATATTTCTCCCATCGGCAAGCCCTCCTACATTCCCTACCGCGAGCCGACTCCCGCCGTCTTGGAGGTGCGTTCGCCCGCCGCGGAGGAGCGCGACTTCTTCGAGGAGAACCGCCGCGCCCTTCTCGAAAAAGAGAAGGCAAAGCAACAAAAGATCGACCCCGCCGCGCTCGAATTCAAGGGGGAGCTCTTCCGCACCTACCTCATCTACGAGGAGGGGGACAAAGCTTACCTTGTGGACCAGCACGCCGCGCACGAGCGCATTCTCTACGACAGACTTCGCCGAAAGTGCGAAACGCGCACGGCGCTCTCCCAACCCATGCTTCTGCCCTTTATTCTCCATACCAATGGGCAGGAATTTGCCTTTTTATTAAAAAATCTCGATATTTTGCGCTCGTTCGGCTTCGAGATCGAGGAATTCGGCGGCGACAGCTTCAAAGTTTCGGCGGTGCCCGTCGATCTCTTCGGCATGGATCTTGAGCGCTTTTTCGGGGAAGTGCTCTCCTCGATGGACACTCTTAGGGCAATCAAACTTGCAGACCTTTTAAAGGACCGCCTTGCGACCATGGCATGCAAAGCGGCGGTGAAGGGCGGGGAAAAACTCACCGACGGCGAAGTGAAGGAGCTTTTGAAAGAGATGAACGGCGACATGGGAATCAAATGCCCGCACGGCCGCCCCGCCTGCGTGAAGATCGAAAAGACCGAGCTTGAAAAGCTCTTCAAGAGGATCGTATGAAGCTGCTTGCGGTGTGCGGCGCGACCGCCTCGGGAAAGACGGCGCTTGCCGTGGAGTGCGCAAAGCGGCTCGGCGGGGAAGTTGTCTCCTGCGACGCGCTCCTTATTTATAAAAGATTGAATATCGGCACGGCAAAACCCACCCTTGAGGAGCGGGGCGGCGTTCCGCACCACATGATCGACGTCGTGGAGCCGACCGAAAATTTTTCGGTGAGCGACTTCGAAAGGATGGCGCTTCCCATCGTGGAGGACATTATAGCTCGCGGAAAGACGCCCGTCCTCTGCGGCGGGACGGGGTTTTATATGAACGCTCTTCTTTTTCAAAGCGGGTTCGGGCAGACGCCCGCCTCCAAAGAGATCCGAGAAAAATATGCCGTGCTCGAAAAGGAAGAGGGGAGGGCGGCGCTTCATCGGCGGCTCGAAGAGGTGGACCCCGAGAGCGCTGCGCTTTTGCATGAAAACGATGTGAAGCGGGTGGTGCGCGCCCTTGAAATTTTCGAGCTCACGGGCAAAAAGAAGTCCGAGCAAAATGACGGGGCTTCGCCTCGCTATCCCTTTGAAGCGGTCGCCTTCGACTATCCGCGCGAAGTTTTATATGAGCGTATCGAGCGGCGGGTGGACAAAATGCTGGAAGAGGGACTTGTGGGAGAGGTGCGCGCTCTCCTTGAAAGCGGGGTGCCCGAAAATGCGCAGTGCATGCAGGGGATCGGCTACAAAGAAGTGGTCGAATTTTTGAAAAACGGCGGTTTGCATAGTACTATGTCAGACATAATAAAGCAAAATACCCGCAATTATGCCAAGCGGCAACTGACTTTCTTCAAAAAAATGCAAAATTTACATTGGCTCGCGCCCGAAAACATTTCGGAAGCGGCCGAAAAGGTGTGTAAAATTTATGATGGTAGATGAGAGAATTTCGGCGGTCGAAGAGCGGCTTGCGTCTCAATTTGCCCATGCGGACGAGGTCGCACTCTTCAACCAAGAGAAAGTCCTAAATGCATTCAAGGAGGAACGCATCGCCCTCCGCCACTTCAATCCCTCTACGGGTTACGGCTACGGTGACGAGGGACGGGAAACACTCGGGCGGGTGTACGCGCGGACGTTCGGTGCGGAGAGGGCCATCGTCTCTCCTGCACTCCTTTCGGGTACCCATGCGCTCACGGTGGCGCTCTTTGGGGTGCTTCGCCCAAACGACCGCATTTTGTTTTTGACGGGGACCCCTTACGACACCATCCGCGGCGTCATTTGGGGGAGCGGCAACGGCTCTTTGAAGGACTTCGGCGTGGAGAGCGACGTGCTCGAACTCGACGGCGACGGAAAACCCGACTTAAAGCGGGCGGGGGAACTTCTTGCCGCGCACCATTATAAAATGGTATATCTCCAACGCTCGAGGGGGTATGAACTGCGCGACGCATTCACCGTGGACGAGATCGGGAAGATGTGCGCCTTTGTGCGCGAAAAGGGCTTTCAAGGCTGCATCTTTGTGGATAACTGCTATGGGGAGTTCGTCGAAACGCGGGAACCCACCGAAGTGGGAGCCGACCTCATCGTCGGGTCCCTCATCAAGAACCCCGGGGGCGGACTTGCTCCCACGGGCGGGTACATCGCGGGCGGCGCAAAGTGGGTGGAGTTGTGCGAAAACAGGCTCACCGCGCCCTCGGTCGGCGGGGAGATCGGCTCCTATGCCTATGGATACCAGCCCTTCTTCCAGGGATTTTTCCTTGCGCCGCACGTCGTGGCGCAGGCGGTGAAGGGGGCTCTCCTCATCGGCGGGTGCATGGATGCGCTCGGCTATGAAAATTTCCCCAAACTCGAAAAGACGCCCGCCGACATCACCCGCGCGATCCGCTTCCGCACCGAGAAAGAACTTACCGACTTCATCCAATCGGTGCAGGACGTCTCTCCCGTCGATTCCTTTGTAAAATTGGAGGCATGGGATATGCCCGGGTACGACTGCAAGGTGATCATGGCCGCGGGGACCTTTGTGGCGGGGGCGAGCATCGAACTTTCTGCCGACGCGCCTATCCGCGAGCCCTATACCGCCTATTTCCAAGGGGGGCTCACCTATGAACACTGCAAACTCGCCTGCCGCGCAATTTTGAAAAAGCTCGTTTGAGGGCCGTATGGCGTAAGATTTGTTTGATAGCCGCCGCGGGCGGGTATATAAAAATTGCCGAGTACGGCAAAGGACAAAAAATGGAAGATTTGTTTACAAACGAGATCGTGCGGGCGGAAAATCTGAAAAAGACGTTCACACTTTCCCGTAAGCAACAGCGGCTCGAAAAGACGAGCGAGACCCGAAAGGTCGCCGTGAACGGGCTCTCCTTCTCCGCAAACCGCGGGGAAATTTACGGTCTGCTCGGACCAAACGGCGCGGGCAAGACAACGACGCTCCGTATGCTCTCCACCCTCATCAAACCGGACGAGGGGGACGCGTACATCATGGGGCATTCGATGCGCAAGGAGCCGCAGAAAGTGCGCGATTGCGTGGGATTTTTGACGGGGGAACTCAAACTCGAGACCTTTTTCACCCCGGACTATCTCTTTGACTTCTTCGGCGCGATGCACGGCGTGGAGAAGGAGACGCTTGTAAAGCGCAAGCGGGAACTCTTTGCACGCTTCGGGATCGACGCCTTTTCGCAGGTCAAGGTGGGGGACCTCTCCACGGGCATGAAACAGAAAGTCTCCCTTGTCATCTCCATTGTGCACGATCCCGACGTTGTCATCTTCGACGAGCCGACGAACGGGCTGGACGTGCTTACCGCGAAGGTCGTCACCGACTTTTTGGCCGAACTCAAGCGCATGGGAAAGAGCGTTCTTCTATCCACGCACATCTTCTCCCTTGTGGAAAAACTGTGCGACCGCGTGGGCATCATCATCGACGGCAAGATGGTGGAGGAGGGCCCGCTTGAAGGAGTTTGCGGGGAGAAGAGCCTCGAAGAGAAGTTCTTCGAGCTCTACCGCGGCTTGAAGGGGGAGATCGTATGAAACTTGTCGCGCTCATCAAAAAAGAATTTCACCGCTTCTTCCACGACCCCCGTCTGATCGTCACCATTCTGCTCCCGGGCGTCGTCATCTTTTTGCTCTATACGCTGTTGGGGAATATCATCCACACGGAGGAGAGCCGCGAGATGAAGGTCTATCTCTCGGGAAATTCGGCCGTTGTCGAGGTCCTCGAACAGCAGATAAAGGAAAGCGGCGACAAGGTGGAGTGGCTTCCTCTTGAGAACGAGGAGGAGGCGCGCGCCGCGGTCGAAGCGGGAGAGGCGACCGCCATCCTCACTTTCAGCGAAAATTTCGACCTGTTCGGCGAGGGCGCCCGCGCGGGCGTCGTGTATGACAGCGGGAGCGAAAACGGCTCTTACTTTTACGGGCTCGTGACTTCCGTCCTCATCTCGGTCGGCATGCGCTTCCCCATCGACGTGCAGACGGTGAATGACAGCGCGGACATGGGCAGGGAGATTATGACTACGCTTCTACCCTTCCTCGTGGTGACGTTCGTCTTTTCGGCGTGTATGTCCGTCACCCTCGAATCGGTGGCGGGGGAGAAGGAGCGGGGGACCCTTGCGACCATCCTCGCAACGTCCGTCAAACGCTCGCATATTGCGCTCGGCAAGATCATACCCTTGAGCTGTATCTCGGCGATCGGCGCCGCCTCGAGCTTCCTCGGCGTGGTGCTCTCCCTGCCAAAACTCATGGGCTTGAACGCGGCGATGTTTACGGGATATTCCTTTGCAAGCTACCTGCTTTTGTTCCTCTTGATCTTGAGCTTTGTGCCCCTCATCGTATCGGCGATCGCAACCGTCTCCACCCTCTCGCGGTCGGTGAAGGAGGCCTCGGCCTACACGAGCGTTCTGATGATTCTCGTGATGATCGTCTCGATCGTGTCCCTCGTCGTGACGCAGATGGGGGATTGGGTAATCGCAGTGCCCGTGTTCAACGCCGTCACCGCCATGGGACAGATCCTGAGCGGGGCGCTCCCCGTGTGGCAATCGCTTGTGTCGGTGGGGGTGAACCTTGTATATACCGCGCTTTTGGTGTGGCTCATCGCTAAGATGCTTTCGAGCGAAAAAGTGATGTTCGGAAAGTAATTTCGTCCGCATAAAGGGGAAATTTTAAGGCAACTTATTGATTTTTGAATGTTAGCATAGTACTATGCGTGACATAATACACAAAAAAGGAGGACATATGGGAGCAATTTTGGAGTGCCGTGAGCTCTTTCACCGCTACGGCAACAACCCTGCGCTTGCGGGCGTGAACTTGTCTATAGAGCAGGGCGGGATCGTGGGGCTGCTCGGCCCGAACGGGAGCGGAAAGACGACGCTTATAAAACTCGCCATGGGAATGCTGCAGCCGAGCGGCGGGGAAATTTTGGTGGACGGCAAGCGTCCATGCCCCGAGACGAGGGCGGTGACCGCATACCTTCCCGACGCGAACTATCTGAGCAAGTGGATGCGCGTTGAGCAGCAGGTGGACTACTACGGCGACTTTTTCGCCGACTTCGACCGCGACAGGGCGGTTGGAATGCTCTCCCGCCTCGGGATTGGGCTCAAGCAGAAAATTAAAGCCCTCTCCAAGGGAAATCAGGAAAAGCTGGGGCTCATTCTCACGATGTCGAGAAGGGCGAAGCTCTACATTCTCGACGAGCCCATCGCGGGCGTCGATCCCGCCGCGCGGGACTTTATCCTCGAAACCGTTCTTTCGAACAAACCCGAGGACGCGACGATCTTCCTGTGCACCCACCTCATCTGGGATGTGCAAAACATCCTCACCCAAGCGATCTTTCTCAATTACGGGACGGTGGTTTTGAACGAGCCCGTGAAAGAGCTCTGCGAGCGGGAGGGCAAAAATCTTAACGATATTTTCCGCGAGGTGTTCCGATGGTAGGAAAATTAATGAAACATGAACTGAGGGCGATCTTCCGCGTTTTGATGTGGTTCATGATCGCAGTGGCGCTTTTGAGCGTGCTCACGCGGGTCACGCTGGAGCTCGTCCACCCCCTTTCGGGTACCGTCTCGGGCCCCGTGGTGGGCTCGGCGGCGATCGGCCTGACGCTTATGCGGTTTAGCATCACTTCCTTTTGGTATCTCTCTGTGGCGGCGCTCTCCGCTGCGGGCTCGGTGATGTGTCTCGTGCGCTTTTTCAAGAGCCTCTTCACGGGGGAGGGCTATATGACCTTCTCCCTTCCCGTCACGCCGACAAAGCTCCTCGTCTCCAAGTTTTTGTCTGCCTTTATCGTGACGATTGCATGTCTGCTTGAAATTGTGTTGAGCGTTCTCATCGCCTTTCCGTTTGAGGAGATCACCATCCTTTGGAATGAAATTTCGGTCGCTTTGTCCGAGATTTCCGCCTTTTTGTCCATGGACCCGCTGTTCACGACCGAGCTTGTTTTGCTCCTCGTTGTGATGATCCCCATGGGGCTCGTCTATCTCTTCCTCATCGCGAGCATCGGGCAGCTCTTCACAAAGGGGAGAGTGATCATTACGATCGCCCTCTACTACGGCGCGTCGTTTTTGATCGGCATCGTTCTCTCTGTCCTGCTCATTCCGCTGTTGCAAATCGGGTATGTACTGTCGATGCACGTTGTGATGTGGGCGTTTATCGTGCTGATTGCCGCCTTCGACGTGGGCGGGTTCTTCATCATCCGCTATATTCTCTCCCATAAAGTCAACCTTGTGGTGTGAGAGTATATATAATAGAGTATATATAATATGGAAAGGGGCGCCGCGCGGCGCCCCCTTTTCGTATGATTTTGAAACACCCCTTCCGTCACTCGCTACGCTCGTGCCACCCACCCCTCAAGGGGGTGGGCAAGGGGAGCTATACCCGATGATAGCCTTTTTTCGGCTTGGTGCGGAAGAAGTCGATCTTGCCGCCGAATTTCACAAACACGATGAAAAGGGCGATCGCCACGACGACGAGACAGATGACAATGATCGCCCATGCGTCGAGGGTCTCCGCCTTCACCCGCGACCAAAGCTCGTTGATGCGCTCGCTCGCGTCCTTGCGGTAGTAGTCCATCACGGCGCACCGCTCGATGACGCGCTCGGGCGGGAACTGCGCAAAGAGCTGGCGGCAGGTGCGCTGCTCCTCGTCGGCGTAAATGCCAACCGAGCCCGCTTCTTCCCCGAAGAAGTAGGAGAGGTCGTAAAAGTCCTCCTCGTTTTCCTCCTCGCCGCCGTAGAGCCAATCGACGTAGTCGAGCATTTCGGCGTTCTCGCCCGAAATGACCGAGGTGTAGCCGATATAGTAGCTGTTGCGCATGGCGTTGTCGGGACGGGACATGAAGTTGACGAACGCCTGCGCCGCCTTTTTGGTGCCGCGCTCCAAAACGTCCTTCATCATCACCCAGCCGTCGAACCAAAGGTTGGTGCCCGCTTCGGGAACGTAGTAGTTGAGGTAAAGCTCGCTTCCCTCGACGGGGTCGCCGTTCTTGTCGTACTCGGGAGTCTCCGCCTCGTCGAGCGCGTACACCGCGTCGCCGCTCCACGCATAGTTGAGCCAGATGGTGCCGTTCACCATGTCCGCCTTGCCCGTGTCCGTCTCGAAACTGTATATGTTCTCCTTGACGTCCATGAGGCGGGGCTCGACCTTGGCAATGGTATCTTCATCCGTCGCGTTGAAAATTTTGGTGATCGCCTTGGTGTATTCCTCCTGCGTGAGCTCGCCCTCCGAAAACTTTTCGTGAAGGGCGGTAAGTCCGTTTTCGCCCTCCTCGAAGGTGACGCCGAGCGCCGCAAAGTAGGTGTCGCGCACGTTGTCCTTTGCCGTGATCTTGCCCTTATAGGTCGGATCGACAAAGGTCTGCCAGCCGTTCTTTTCGAGGTCCTCCGCGTTCACGAATTCGGGATTGTACACAAACCCCGTCGTTCCCCACATGTAGCCCGCGGCGTATTCGCTCCACTGCGGCTCGCCGACGGGGGTGTCGAGCCCCGCGTTCGTCTCAAACTGCTTCTGAATATAGGGCGAAACGTTGCGGATGTAGTAATTTGTCTCGATATTGGGGTCGAAGAAGCTCTCGTCGTACTTTTCGAGGTAAGGAGTGCCGTCCTCCTTAGTCTCGTTGGCGAGCTTCATGATCATGTAGTCGGAGGGGCAGAGAAGGTCGTACACGTTGCCGAGCTTGAGCTCGTTGTACATGTCCTCGTTGGTGCCGAAGGTGGAGTAGGATACCTCGACTTTTTCGCCGTAAGTCTCCTCGTACCATATTTCGAAGTCCTCGATGATGGGGGGAGCGTCGTCCTCGTCGGGGTCCTCGCCCTCGTCGAGGAGCATGTCGTATACATAGGAGCCCTCGCCGCCGTCGTCGATGTATTCTTCCCAATTATAGACCTTTAGAACGGTGACCTCCTCCCCCGAGCAGCCCGCAAGCATGCCGAAGGTGGGCAGAAGCAGGCAGGAGGCGAGAAAGACGCTCGCAAATTTCTTTACGTTCACTTGGTTTCCTCCTTTTTCTTTCTGCTCACGAGGTTGGAACAGACGACGAACAGCACGATGATGAGGAAGATGATCGTCGTCAGCGCCCAGAAGGAGGACAGCGTGACCGCCGTATGCGCGTTGCCCTTGGTGGTAGCGTTGTAGACGTAGGTCGAAATAGTCTCAAAACCCGTGGGGCGGGTGTACATCGTGACGATGTAGTCGTCGAGGGAGAGGGTGATCGCCAGCATGAAGCCCGAGATGACGCCCGGGATGATCTGCGGGAGCACCACCGTCATGAGCGCTTTGAAGGGACTTGCGCCCAAATCGAGCGCCGCTTCATAGAGGGAGTTGTCCATCTGCTTAAGTTTGGGAATGACCGAGAGCACCACGAAAGGGGTGCAGATGACCATGTGCCCGATGATGAGGGTGAACCACGAGCGTTCGATGTTCACCGCAACGAAGGTGACGGTGAGCGCGAGCGCGGTGACGATCTCCGCGTTGATAACGGGGATCTGGTTGAGCGCCTGCATTGTTCCCCGCACCCGCTTCTTGCAGTAGTACATGCCGAGCGCACCCGCCGTGCCGAGCAGGGTGGAAAGGAGCGCCGCTATGAGCGCGAGAAGGAGGGTGTTCCCGATCATGCCGAGCACGTTGGGGTCGGTGAAGAGGTGGACATAGTGGTCGAAGGAAAAGCCCTGAAACCGCCCGATGAGGTTTGTCTTGTCGAAACTGTAGATGGCAAGGAGCAGAATGGGGGCGTAGAGGAGGAGAAGAATGAGTCCGATAAAGCCCGCTTTAAGGCATTTGATGGCAGTTTGCTTTCTCATAAGTTCGTCCCCCTTACCGTTTCATCCGCTTTGAAGCCGCCCGTCAGCCATGTGGAGAGGAACACGACGATGAGCAGGACGAGGGCGATCATCGAGCCCATGTGCCAATCGTTGCCGAAATAGGTGTAGATGAACTTGCCGATGATCGTCACCTTTGCGTTGCCGAGCATGTCCGAGACGACGTAGTTCGTCATCGAGGGGAGGAATACCATCGTCACCCCGCTCATGATCCCCGGGACAGAGAGGGGAAGGGTGACGCGGGCAAAGGTGGTAAAGCCACTCCCGCCGAGGTCGGCGCTCGCCTCATAGAGGCTGTTGTCAATCTTCATCATCGTGGTGTAGAGGGGCAGGATCATGAAGGGCAAAAAGTCGTAGACCATGCCGAAGATCGTCTTGAAATAGTTTGCATTCGAGAGCCAGTCGAACCCTTCCGCCTGCGAGATGAGGTTGAAAAGTTCTCTTATCGCATTGACGCGCAGAACGAAGTTGATCCACATCGGCAGGACAAAGAGCATGAGTACGACGTACTTCTTTTTGATGTGGCTCCGCGCGAGAATGTAGGCGACGGGGTAGGCGATGAGGAGGGCGACGACCGTCGTCACCAGCGCAATGACGAGGGAATAGACGATCGTCGAGAGCTTGGTGGGGTCGGAGAAGAACTTGACGAAGTTCGCAAAGGAGAAGTGCATCGCGTCGTCCGTGAAGGCATAGAACAGAATGACGAGCATGGGCACGAGCACAAAGAAGAGGAGAAAGACGCCGTAGGGGATGCAGAGGGTCTTTCGTGAAAAACGGGGAACTTTCACTTTTTCGCCTCCTTGTTCTTGAGGGAGAGCTTGATCTTATCTTTGGGAATGACGACGGAGACATAGTCGTTTTCGTTCCACAGATCGCCCGTCGAAAACACGAAGTCCTCCTCGCTCTCGTCCGTGCGCACGATGAGGCGGTAATGGTCGCCCTTATATATAATGGATATAATGTGCCCCATAGTGCCGCCCGCCTCGGGGTCGTCGCTGATGGTGATGTCGTTGAGTCCCACCTCCACGGTGACTTCCTCGTCCGTGAGGTCGAGCTTTTCGCCCGTGGGAAGGACGAGGTAGTCCTCCTCGTCGATGTGGCTCCCCGGGTAGAGCTGGGTGACGTCGCACTCGAACTCGCCGTCGGCAAATTCCACGGTGTTGCGCTTGGTGATGACGCCGTCAAAGACGTTTTTGGTGTATTTCGGCTTCATGAGGTGGATGCCGTCGGGAGAGATGGTGAGCCCGATATGCTCGCCCTCCTTCCGGCTCTCCGTGCTCTGCACCACGAGTTCGTATTTTCCCACCTTCACGGTGATCTCGTAATGAATGCCCTTGAACACGACGGAGAGCACCTTGCCCTTGAGCTGGCCCTCCTCGGGGACGCACATGTGGATGTCCTCGGGGCGGACGACAACGTCCACGATCTCGTTCTTTTCAAATTCGTCGAGGCAGTCGAAGGTCTTTCCGCAGAATTTCACCTTCTTGTCCCCCGTGACGGTGCCGCCCAAAATGTTGCTCTCGCCGATGAAGTCGGCGACGAAGGTGTTTGCGGGCTCGTCGTAGATGCCCTTGGGGGTGCCGATCTGCTGGACGATGCCGTCCGACATGACGACGATGGTATCCGACATCGTGAGCGCCTCTTCCTGATCGTGGGTGACGTAGATGAAGGTGATGCCGAGCCGCTTGTGCATCTCCTTGAGCTCGATCTGCATCTCCTTGCGCATTTTGAGGTCGAGCGCGCCGAGGGGCTCGTCCAAAAGCAAAATTTCGGGCTCGTTGACGATGGCGCGGGCGATGGCGACGCGCTGCTGCTGACCGCCCGAGAGAGTGGAGATAGAGCGCTTTTCAAAGCCCTCGAGATCGACGATCTCGAGCGCATGCTTCACCTTTTCGGCGATCTCCTTCTTGGAGAATTTTTCCTTTTTGGTATAGTGCTCGCCTTTGTCGTTTTCGTAGGTGTTGACCACCTTTTTGCACCTGAGGCCATAGGCGATGTTCTCAAACACGTTGAGATGGGGGAAGAGGGCATAGCGCTGGAACACTGTGTTGACGGGACGCTTGTTGGGCGGAAGATTGGAGATGTCTTTTCCGCTCAAGAGGATCTTCCCGCTCGTGGGAAGGTCGAAGCCCGCGATCATGCGCAGGGTCGTCGTCTTGCCGCAGCCGGACGGACCGAGGAAGGTGATAAATTCGCCCTTGTTGACGTAAAAACTTACGTCCTCGATGACGACGTTGTCCCCGTATGCCTTGGTGACATGTTGCAGTTCGATGATGTGTTCGGACATTTTGTTCTCCTTTGATATATTCACGCGTTTCTTTTCTCGCTTCCCACGCAGAGCGTGACGGAAGGGGTGTGAGATTTCTCCGCTTCGCCTGCGGCTTCGGTCGAAATGACAGTTTGGAGAAAGGCTTTCCCTTCTAGGGACAGCAAGAGGCAAGCAGGACACCATTTTTAATAAATGTCATGTCGAGCGAAGGCGTAGGCCGTAGTCGAGACATCTCTACCGCATTATAATATTGTGAGATTTCTCCACGCGCTACGCTTGGTCGAAATGACACAATCAGAACTATTGGCTCCCCTGCAGGGGAGCTGTCACCGCAGGTGACGGCGAGTATTCCTAAATCACGTCATGTTGAGCGAAGGCGTAAGCCGCAGTCGAAACATGTCCTTATTATAATGCGGACACCCTTCGACGGGGCTACTTCGCACTGCGTGCTCGTGCCGCCCTTCGGCAACATAGAACGTGCGGGCGGGGCAGGGTGACGTGATTAGAATGTCACCCTCCCCCTTAATCCCCCTCCCGAGGAGGGGGGTAGGGGAGGGGGTGCTTTATTTATCGTAATATTGTCCCCCCCCCTTTCGGCTCACTGCGTTCGCCACTTTCCCCCGCTTCGCGGGAGACAGCAGGAAAAAGGCATCAAAAATTCGGAGGGGTGGAGATCCAGAGGAACTTCGCCTTGCCCTTGCCTTTGTTCAGAATGCTGTGCTCGCGGTCGGCCGTAAAATAAAAGCTCTCGCCCTTCTTGGCGTTGTGCTGCTTGCCGCCGCTCACCACCGCGATCCGCCCCTCAAGCACATACCCGAACTCCTCGCCCTCGTGGGGGAAGTCCACGCTCGTAGAGGCTCCCGCCTCGAGCTCCACAAGAACGGGCTCCATCATGTTCTTCTGCGCGTTGGGGATCAGCCAGCTGAAGAGCATCCCTTCGGACTGCTTCTCGATGTATTCTTCCTCCGAAAAGACGATCTTCTGCTCCGCGTCCTCGTGGAAAAAGTCGGATAAATTGCTCCCGAGCGCGTTCAAAAGGTCGATGAGCGTTGCAATGGAGGGGCTTGTGAGCTCGTTTTCGAGCTGGGAAATATATCCCTTCGTCAGCTCGCAACGGTCGGCAAGCTCTTCCTGTGTGAGTCCCTTGCGCTGGCGCATGTCCCTTAGTTTTGCTCCGAGTTCCATACTCTCTCCTTTGCACTCAGTTTAGTATTTATAAACTTTTCGGCATTTATTACGGAACTTTCGCAATAATAAACGAAAAGTTTAATAAAAATAAACTCAACGCACGGCAAACAGTATATTATAAAGGAAAGGAAAAGTCAAACGATTTGTGCAGTTTCGCAGAAATTGTAATATTGTTGCCTTTGATGGGGATTTTGGCGGGAAAAAGCGATAAAAATTGACGAAAAGGGATGAAAAGTTACAAAGACCGCCAAAAACGGCAAAAAAACGCTCCGCTTGATGAAAGCGGAGCGTTTTGTCGGTTTATATTCGGTTACGCGATGGCTTGCAGCTTCTTAGCGAGCTTTGCCTTCTTGTTCGCCGCGTTGTTCTTGTGCAGAAGTCCCTTGGAGCAAGCGGAGTCGATCGCGGACACGGTCTCGGGATAGAGCTTGTTCGCAGTTTCTTTGTCGCCTGCGTTGACTGCTGCCAAAAACTTTTTGATTTGCGTCTTGAGGGCGGATTTCAACGCCTTGTTCTGCGCCGTCTTCTTTTCGGTGACGAGAACGCGCTTTTTTGCGGATTTGATGTTAGGCACGATGGTTCTCCTTAATTCGATTTACAATACCATGTTATTTTAGCATAAAATAAATGGCTTGTAAACTGTTTTTCGGGCGAAAAAAATAAAAAAATTTCGGTTTTTCCAAAAAGAGGGGAAAGATGGGAGCCTTGATCGGAGTATTCGACAGCGGCGTGGGCGGGTTGTCCGTCCTCCGCGCCTGCGTAAAGCGTCTGCCTGCGCTTGAGTATCTCTACTTGGGAGACAACGGCCGCGCGCCCTACGGGAGCCGTTCCCCCGAAGAGATCTCCGCTTTCACAAAAGAGGGGCTGGAACAATTCCGCGAAAGGGGAGTTGCCGCCGCCGTCCTCGCCTGCAACACCGCGACCGCCGTCTGCCTCGAAAAGATGCGGGAGAGCTTTTCCTTCCCCATTCTCGGCACCGAGCCCGCCGTTCTGCCCGCGGCAAGAGAGGGGAGGAGGATACTCGTCCTCTGCACCCCCCGCACGGCGGAGAGCGAACGCTTAAAAGCCCTCATCGGCCGCTGCGAAAAGACGCAGTTCACCGTGCACGCCTGCCCGAACCTCGCCGCCGCCATTGAGGGAAGGCTTCTGCGCGGAGAACCGCTTTCATGGGAGGAGCACCTGCCCGCGGGGGACTTCGACGGCGTGGTGCTCGGCTGTACCCACTACGCGCTGCTTGGCGGGGAGATCGCCGCCTTTTACAAGGCTCCCGTCTACGACGGGGCGGAGGGGATCGCGCGGCGGCTCGAGGCCGTTCTTTCCGACTTGCGTGTGGATGGCGGGTGGAGGGAAAGGGAACAAATAAACAAAAGTTTGCCCTGTGAGTGGGCGGAAAATGGGAGCACAAACGTTTGTTTTCTCGGAAAAAGCGCGGAAATTGACCGTAAGATTTTCAAACAAACGTTCCATTTTGTCGATTTTTCCTCTTTCGGGAGGTAGATTGGGGAAAAAAGTGGAAGAAAATAGAAAAAAAGTGGAAGAAAATGGTCGCAAGTGGTTGACAAGGGAGAATTTTTCTGTTACAATGAATTCACATCACGGCAAAAGGAGGGATACGATGAATAATTTGTACGGATCGAGCACACAGACCGTAGACGACAAAAATCGCATCAGGATCGCCTCCAAATATCTGCCGCCCATTCCCGAGGGGAGCACGGAGCCCGTCATCAAGCGGGTGTCGATGATCGCAGGACCGCAGGGGTGCATCAAGGTGTATGAACCCGAGATCCTGCAGGACTGGCTGGACAAGAAACTTGCGACCCTTCCCGACACGCTCGAAGGCTTGAGCGCAAAGAGAAAGATTTTGAGTTCGGTAGAAAATGTGGACGTGGACAAGCAGTACAGAGTGGTGCTGCCTCCCACCCTCCGCGGCTATGCGAACATCAAGAAGGAGATCGCCACCATCGGCATGGGCGACCACTTCGAGATCTGGGCGAAGGAAACGCAGGACGCGCTCGACGCGAAGATGACCTTCGAATCGGCGTTCGCGAAGATCGGTTACCTTTAATGGAAACTTTTTATCACCGTCCCGTGATGCTCGACGAGGTGATCGCAGGGCTCGATATCAAGGACGGAGGCGTCTATTTCGACGGAACGTTGGGCGGCGCAGGACACTCCTACGCCATCCTCGCCGCAAACCCCACGGTGACGCTCGTGGGAACGGACAGAGACAGGGAGGCGATCGAGGCTTCCGAAAAACGGCTTGCGCCGTTTGCAGGCAGATTTCGCTTATATCATTCCAACTATAAAGATTTTGCAGACGTTCTTGATCGGGCGGGCGTGGACAAGCTCGACGGCGTGCTATTGGATTATGGAATATCTTCCCATCAGGTCGATGATGAGGAACGAGGTTTTTCTTACCGATCGGCTGCCGCGCCCCTCGATATGAGAATGGATCGCGAAAATTCGCTCACCGCAAAGGAAGTGGTGAACACCTATCCCCCCGAAAAGCTCCTGCGCATTTTGCGGGAGTACGGCGAAGAAACCTTTGCATCGTCAATCGTCAAAACGATTATGCGGGAGAGAGAGAAGGGGGAAATTTCCACCTGCGGACAGCTCAAAGACATCGTGGAGGAGAGCATCCCCCCGAGGTACCGCTCCGCGGCGTGCGCGCGGCAGACCTTCCAGGCCATCCGCATCGAAGTGAACGGAGAGCTCGAAGGGCTCGGCGAGTGCCTGAAGGGGCTCATCCGAAGGCTGAAGTCGGGCGGGAGAGTGTGCGTTCTCACCTTCCATTCCCTCGAGGACAGGATCGTGAAGCAGGTCTTTCGGGAACTTGCGAGCGACTGCGTCTGCCCCAAAAACCTTCCCGTGTGCGTTTGCGGAAAGAAGAAGGAGATCGACATCCTCACGAGCAAGCCGATTACGGCGAGCGAACAAGAAATTTCGGAAAATTCGCGCAGTAAAAGCGCAAAACTGAGAATTGCCGCAAAAATCGGGGCATGATCGGACAACATAAGGAATAAGATAAGGAGAAAATATCATGGCGGACCTGACATTGGAAAGGGAGTACGAACAGACGGAGGAGGAGCGAGAACATCAGAGACAGATGTCCGAACGCATGCGTGCGCTCCTTGCGGGGGAGGATACCAAGCCCTCGGGAGCCTATGAGTATGCACCGCTCCGTTCCGAGCACGTTCCCGCATATCAGAATGCGGCGTACTCGACGTCCGAATATCATGCGCCCGTCGTGCCCACTTCTCCCGACGCGCCCAGCGCGGCGCGCCGTCTTGCAGACTATGTGGCTGTGACGCCCGGGATGCAGGGGCTGCACCGCTTCGGCGACGCTCCCGAGACCAAGGTGAGGGACTATGCGCCCGTCGAACCCGCGCCCGCTGCGCCCGCGCAGGAAAGGGGCGGACTCTTTGAAAATCTGCTCTATAAGAACGGGGAGCTTCTCGATACCACTGCTCCCGCCGCGCCCGCAATGACGACGGCGACGCCCGTCTACGAGCCGCGGACGGACTTTGCGCCCATCGCCGAGCCCATCGCGCCTTCCTATGACGACGAGGACTCCAAGCCCACCCCCCGCACGATGTCTCACCAGAACGTTGCGGAGGAGAAGCAGACGGGACTTGTGGCTGCGCTCTCCATGCGCACCAAGATCGTGCTTGCGGCGGTTGCGGCGGTGATCGTCCTTCTGCTTGCGGTCGTCTGCATCAACACGGCGATCATCAACTCCATCAATGAGGACGTGGCGGCGCGCGAAGAACAGCTCACCCGCCTGACCGAAGAAATGGACGGCATCGACAACGAGATCGCCCGCCTTACCTCCCCCGAATACGTCGAGAATTGGGCGCTCGAGCACGGCATGAGCCGTTAAAGCGAAAAATTTTCCGCGGAGGAAAATCAAATCAAACAGAATACGGACTTTTCTTTGACTGTCCTACGAAAGAGGTTATTTGCCGTGATCTTGGCGATAGCCTTTCTTTTTTGCGTTTTTTTGGGGAGATTTTTCTACGTCCAGCTCTTTTGGCGGGAAAAGCTCCTTTCTCTTGCCCTCGACCAGTGGACGCGGGAGATCCCCGTCACCGCCGAGCGGGGGAAAATTTTCGACCGCAACGGCGAACTGCTCGCGGGCAACGAGACGGCGTACAGCGTGTACGCCCGTGCGAACGCCGTCACCGATATTGAAAATACGGCAACCGTCCTCTCCGCGCTCCTGAGCATTCCGCGCGAGGAGATGAAAGCAAAGCTCTCCGACCGCTCCCGCTCCGAGATCACCCTCTTAAAGCAGGGGGAGAAGTCCCTCGTGCAGTCCATCGAGGGGAGCGGGCTCACGGGCGTTTACTACGCGCGGGACAATAAGCGGGTGTACCCATACGGCGCGCTCGCTTCGCAGGTGCTCGGCTTTACCGCCATGGGAAGCGAGGGCACGACGGGGCTCGAGCGGTACTACGACGGCTTCCTCAAGGGGGAGGCGGGCGAAATTCTCTATGAGACCGACCTCGTGGGCGCGGAAATAGAGGGGACTTCCGCCTCTTACATACCCGCAACGGACGGGCTCAATCTGCGCCTCACCCTCGACTACCGCATTCAGACCCTTGCCGAGGAGGTAATGGGGCGGACGCTTGTACAAACTTCGGCGAAGGCGGCGCGGTGCGTCGTGCTCGACCCGCAGGACTTCGGCGTGCTCGCGATGGTCAACCTGCCCTCCTACGATCTGAACGACCCGCCCCGCGACGACATGGACGCCCTCAACCGCCTCTCCCGCAACTGCCTCGTAAGCGACATCTATGAGCCCGGGTCCACCTTCAAGATCGTCACCGCCGCCGCCGACCTCGAGGAGTGGCGGAGGGGGAATCCCGCGGCGATCTCCCCCCAATATGTCTTTCCGAGTAGCCGCACCCGCAGTGTGGACGGCACGACCATCAAGTGTTGGAGCGACCACAAGAACGGCAAGCACGCGAACCAGACCCTCGCCGAGGCGCTCAACAACTCCTGCAACCCCTGCTTCGTGGACCTCGCGCTCGCGCTTGGCAAGGAGACCTTTTACGACTACCTCACGGCGTTCGGCTTCGGCAAGGCGACGGGGGTGGACTTTTCGGGCGAGGCGGTGGGAATGCTCCTCCCCGAGGGGAGCGTAAGAGACTGCGACCTTGCGCGCATCGGCTTCGGGCAGACGATTGCAGTCTCCCCCCTGCAGCTTGCCTGCGCGGCGGCCTCCGCCGTCAACGGGGGATACTACTACACGCCGCACATCTTGGACGAAATTTTTTCGGACGACGGCTATGTCGCCGTCAAGACGGGCAAAAAGCTCGTGGGAAGAACGGTGAGCGAGGAGACTTCCCGTCTGCTCTCCTCCATGCTCGAGGGGGTCGTGAGAGACGGGAGCGGCAAGCACGCCTACATAGAGGGCTACCGCGTGGCGGGCAAGACGGGCACCGCCCAAAAATACGAAAACGGCGTCATCGCGCAGGGGAAATACGTCTCCTCCTTCGTGGGCTACTTCCCCGCCGACGCGCCGCGCTATCTCTGCCTTATCATCGTGGACGAACCGCAGGGGAGCTACTACGGCAGCACCGTGGCGGCCCCCTGCGCCAAGGAAATATTCGAGGGGATCATCGACTTTATGAAGATCCCCGCACAGGAGGGAGCATGAAACTTTCGGCGCTTGCAAAGGAACTCAAGGAAAAAAGGCTGGTGGGGGACTGCGAAGTGACCGCGCTCTGCACGGACAGCCGCACGGCGGGAGAGGGGGAGCTCTTTTTTTGCTACCAAGGGACGGGGACAGACCTTCATCTCTTTGCCGAGGAGGCGGCTTCCCGCGGGGCGTGCCTCGTGTGCGAGAGGGAGCTGCCCCTTCCCTGCGCCCAGCTCATCGTGCCGGACGGGAGGGCCGCCATGGCTCAGCTCTCCGCCGCCTTCTTTTCCCACCCCGAAAAACACATGCGCTTTGCGGGGGTGACGGGCACCAACGGCAAGACGACCACTTGCCACCTGCTCGCCTCCATTTTGGAGGAGAGCGGCAGGGCGGTGGGGCTCATCGGCACCCTCGGCGCACGTTTTCGAGGCAGAACGGTGCCGCCCGATCTCACCACGCCCGATCCCGTCTCCCTCTTTTCCCTCCTCGCCGAGATGAGAGGGGCGGGGGTGCAGGACGTTGTGATGGAAGTCTCCGCGCACGCCCTCGCCCTCGGAAAGGTGACGCCCATCCGCTTTGATGTGGGCGTCTTTACCAACCTTACCCGCGACCACCTCGACTTTTTCGGGGACATGGAGCATTACGGCGAGGCAAAGCGGCTTCTCTTCGCGCCGGAGCGGTGCCGCTTCGGGGTGTACAATGCAGACGACCCCTTTTCGCGGGAGCTTGTCAAGTGGGAGACTCCGCACGTCTTTTACGGGCTCGAAAACCCCGCCGACGCCTTCGCCCTCATCGAGGAGGAGAGCGTGGAGGGGAGCGGACTTCTTCTCAATCTCTCGGACGAGTTGTGCGAGGCGCACCTCCGCCTTCCCGGGCGGCACAACGTGCGCAACGCCCTTGCCGCCGCCTGCGCCGCGCGGAGAATGGGGGCCTCTCCTTCCGCTATTGCCGACGGACTCGGCAAGGTGGAGCGGGTGGACGGCAGGTTAGAACGGGCGGCGACCTTCCGCGGCGCGGAGATCTTCGTGGACTTCGCCCACACCCCCGACGGCCTCGAAAAGTCCCTCTCCTGTCTCAAGGAGCTGTGCGAGGGAAGGCTGATCGTCCTCTTCGGCTGCGGCGGCAACCGCGACGGGGGGAAGCGAAGGGAGATGGGAGAGACGGCGGCGCGTCTTGCGGACTTTGCCGTGCTCACCTCGGACAATCCCCGTTTCGAGGACCCCTGCGCCATCATCGCGGCGATCGAGGAGGGGTACCGCGCTCTTTCCAAGGAGTACGTCGCCATCGAGGAGCGGGAGAAGGCCATCGAATATGCCATGAACCTGCTCGGCGAGGGGGATATTCTCCTCATCGCGGGCAAGGGCGGGGAGACCTATCAGGAGATCATGGGGATAAAATTCGACTACAATGACAAAGATACCGTGAAGAAGCTCGTCGGGAAACTGTCATGAAAGCAATGCTCGTCTGTCTCGTCCTGTCCGCCGTGCTCTCCTTTCTCTTTTGTTGGGCGGAAATTCCGCTTCTCAAAAAGGTGGGCGCGGGGCAGAACATTCTGCACTATGTAAAGGAACATGAGAAAAAGGGGGGAACCCCCACGATGGGCGGCTTGGGTTTTGTCCTTGCCGTCTCTTTGACGGCGCTCGCCGTCCGCGGCACGGCGGACAAGCCCTTCCTCGTCTGTCTCGCCGTAGGAGTAGGGTATCTCTTGGTTGGCTTTTTGGACGATCTGCTCAAGAAGCGCAGACACGACAACCTCGGTTTGCGGCCATACCAAAAGATCTTTTTCCAGCTCTCGGTGGCGGTCATTGCCTCCGTGTACTGCTGCTATGAGGGGCTCACCGTGCTCAGAATTCCCTTTACGGGGCTCTCCTTCGACGTCGGCTGGTGGATGCTCCCACTCGGGCTGTTCGTGTATGTGGCGACGGTGAACGGGGTCAACCTCACCGACGGGCTGGACGGGCTCGCGGGGGGAACTTCGGCGATGTTCTTCCTCTCCCTTGCACTCCTTCTCACCCTGCAGTACGGGGACACCGACGTCGCCTGCCTCTGCATGTGCCTTACGGGGGCGCTTGGGGCCTATCTCGTCTTTAACGTCAACCGTGCGAGCGTGTTCATGGGGGACACGGGCTCCCTCTCTTTGGGCGGGTTTGCCGCCTCCTGCGCCCTCGTCACGGGGAACGCCCTCGTCATTCCCGTTGCGGGCGTGATGTTTGTCCTTTCAAGCATATCCGTCATCATTCAGGTAATATACTATAAAAAAACGGGCAAGCGGGTCTTTCTCATGGCGCCCATCCACCACCATTTCCAGATGAAGGGATATTCGGAGGGGAAGATCGCTTACGTCTATGCGGCGATCACAGCGTTCATGGGGGCGCTCCTCTTGTTCCCGTTTGTATGATCCCCAAGGCGGGGAAAAGGAGAATTTATGTTATATTCCCAACAGACTTTTCTCGTGGCGGGGCTCTCCCGCTCGGGGATCGCGGCGAGCGAGTATCTGCTCTCCCGCGGGGCGAAGGTGTATTGCTTCGACGACGTGGAGGACGGGAGCGTCGCAGAGACCGCTCGCGAGCTCGGCGCAAAAGGGTGCGTCGTCATACATAAAGAGGAGCTCGAGCGGCGCGCTGCCGAGTGCGATATCCTCGTTTTGAGCCCCGGGATCCCCGTCGATCATCCTCTTCCTGTCTCCTTCAAGCGGGCGGGGAAGCGCATCATCGGCGAAATGGAGCTGGGGGCGCTCAACCTGCACTGCCCCGCGGTCGCCGTCACGGGCACCAACGGCAAGACGACCACCGTCACCATGCTCGAGGGCATCTTTCAGGCGGCAGGGAAAAAGAGCGCGGCCTGCGGCAACATCGGGCGGCCTCTTTCGTCCTGCGTCAAAGAGCTCGGCGAGGACGGGCTTGCCGTCATCGAAGTCTCCTCCTTCCAGCTCGAAACGCTCTATTCTCTCCGTCCGCACG
>CANQPO010000032.1 GCA_947625695.1 uncultured Clostridia bacterium
GCCCTTCTGCGCGGCAAGTACGACAGCAGCAACGCTCTCCTCGCGCTCCATGCGGGCGCGGGCGGAACGGAGGCATGCGATTGGTGCGCCATGCTCTACCGCATGTACTGCCGCTACGCCGAAACGAACGGCTTCAAAGTGACCGAGCTCGACCGCCTTCCCGGGGATTCCGCGGGACTCAAATCGGTGGACTTCAAAATCGAGGGGGAGAACGCCTACGGCTACTTAAAGGCCGAAATCGGCGTGCACCGCCTCGTGCGCATTTCTCCCTTCGACGCGAACAAGCGGCGGCAGACCTCCTTTGCTTCTCTCGAAGTCATGCCCGAAGTGGACGACGACGGCGAGATCGAGATAAAGGACGAGGACATCCGCATCGACGTGTACCGTTCCTCGGGCGCGGGCGGGCAGAAGGTCAACAAGACGGAGACCGCCATCCGCATTACGCACTTCCCCACGGGGATCGTCGTCACCTGCCAGAACGAGCGCAGCCAGCTCCAGAACAAGGAGATGGCGTTCAAGTACCTGCGCTCCAAACTGCTCGAAAAACAGATCGAACAGCGCATGGCGGACGAGGCCGCGCTCAAAGGGGAGACCAAGAAAATCGAGTGGGGTTCCCAGATCCGCTCCTATGTTTTCTGTCCGTACACTCTCGTCAAGGATCACCGCACGGGCTACGAAATGGGGGACGTTCAGGCAGTCATGGACGGCGATATTCAGGGATTTATTATTGATTACCTCAAAAAGACGTGAGTTATGTCAGACATAGTACTATGCAAAAGCCAAAAAAACGCGATCATTCTCGGAATTGAGTCCTCCTGCGATGAAACGGCGGCCGCCGTCATTTGCGGGAGGAAACTTCTGTCCGACGAAATTATTTCCTCCGCGCCCACGCAGGCGCTCTACGGCGGGGTGGTGCCCGAGATCGCTTCCCGCGCCCACACCGACGCCATCGACGAGGTCGTCTCCCGTGCCTTGAAGAGCGCGGGGGTGAAAAAGGAGGAGCTCGACGCCGTCGCCGTCACCTATGGAGCGGGGCTCCTCGGCGCCCTTCTTGTGGGGCTCTCCTTTGCAAAGTCGCTTGCCTATGGGCTGAATATCCCGCTCATCGGGGTCAACCATATCCGCGGGCACCTTGCGGCGGCCTATCTCGAGGACGAGACGCTCGAGCCGCCCTTTGTCACCCTGCTTGCAAGCGGCGGGCACACCGCCATTTTGTATGCAAAGACGGAGACGGAGTTCGAGGTGCTCGGCTCCACCCTCGACGACGCGGCGGGGGAGGCGTTCGACAAGGTCGCCCGCGTCCTCTCTCTGCCCTATCCCGGGGGCCCGCACGTCGAGGCGCTCGCGCGGGAGGGAACGCCTTCTGTGCCCCTTCCCGTCATGCTCAAGGGGGAGGGCGGCTACAACTTTTCGTACAGCGGCCTAAAAACCGCCGTCATCAACTACGTTCACAACAAGGAGCAAAGGGGGGAGGAATGGAGCCGCGCCGACGTCGCCTGTTCCTTCCAACACGCCGCGCTCGACATCCTCGTGAAGAAGATCGCAGAGGCCGCCCATGAGAAAAAAACAAACGTCATTACGGCGGGCGGGGGCGTGATCGCAAACGGCTATTTGCGGGAAGAGCTCGTCAAAATGTGCAAGGAGGAGGGGCTCAAACTCGTGCTCCCCGTCAAGAAGCACTGCACCGACAATGCCGCCATGATCGCTTCGGAGGGGCTTCTCCGCTACCGTGCGGGGCTCTTTTCCCCGCTCTCCCTCAACGCCGAGGCGTATATCCCGCTTCTCTGACCCAAAACTCATAAAACCCGTTCGAATGCAAAAACTGCACTCGGACGGGTTTTTCTTATGAAGCATCAGACGATCTATTTCAAGAACGCTCCGCGCATCGTCGCCACGAGCACCATCGCGGGCACAAAGGAGTGCGCGGGGATCATTGGCAGGTATGTGGAAACGGCGCTTTCGGACGACATGTTCGGCGAGAGTACTTACGAGAAAGCGGAGTGCAAGATGCTCTCCCACGTCATCGACGGCGCGATCGCCAACGCGGGGCTCAACCGGCACGAGGTGGACATGATCGTCTCGGGCGATCTTCTCAACCAGATCATCTCGGCGAGCTTTGCCGCGCGCGATTTTTCGGTGCCCTTTTTGGGCGTGTATGGCGCGTGTTCGACGATGGCGGAGAGCTTGGCCGTCGCGGCGACCTTCATCGACGGCGGCTATTGCGACCGCGTCGTGGCGGCGACGGGCAGCCACTTTGCCTCGGCGGAGCGGCAGTACCGCTACCCTCTGGAACTCGGCACGACGCGGCCTCCGCAGTCCCAATGGACGGTGACGGGAGCGGGCGGCGCGCTCGTTGCCCGAGAGGGTAGAGGGGTAAAGATCACGTCGGCGACCCTTGGAAAGGTGGTGGATTTCGGCATTACCGATGTCAACAACATGGGGGCCGCCATGGCCCCCGAAGATGGTATAATAGCACCATAAATATGCGGACAGACGAGGCGCTTCAACACAAAAAACCGCATTGTCCGCGGGCACAAAGGAGGAAATGATGCCGAAAGAGGGGGCGGGAAAGAGAGCAGGCGCAAATATTAAAATGCCGCCCATGCGGAAGAACACGCCGCCCCTTCTTTCGGAGCGGACGGTCAAAAGAGGGGAGCATGAGTATGTCCGCCGCGACTATGAGGATGGCACGGTCGAGCTTGTCGCGTTCGATAAATCGCGAAGGCTTTGGGTCTATGAAATTTACGAATTTTCGGATGTTCCCGAAATGAACTATCCCTTCGAGGAGTGCCTCTTATCTCCCGTTTTTTTCGCGCGCTATCTTTCGCGCATTTACGTCCTTCCCGTCGATTAAATGGCTCGCATTCAAACGGTTGAATTTGTTATATTCCGCCAATCAAATTTATTATATTCAAACGCGGGGGACGTCTTGAAATAGCCTCCCGCGCAACCGTTTTTTATCTGAACAAACCGCCCCCGCCGTTTGGAAATTTTATGTAAATTCCTTGCTTTTCCCATTTGGGTGTAGTATAATGTATATGTTTTTTATTTGTAGTGACTATAAAGATTACCCTTGATCCCCCAAGTACGTGGAAGCAATATGAAATTGACGTTAATGTACATCACCAATAAACCTGATGTTGCCTTGATTGCCCAAAGGTACGGAGTAGATCGGATTTGGATCGATCTTGAAACATTGGGGAAAGAGGAAAGGCAAAAGAATCGGGATTGTGTAAAATCTCATCATTCGGTCAATGATATAAAGGCGATTGCACCGCTTTTGGATAAAGCGGAAATGCTTGTAAGAGTAAATCCGTGGAATGCAAATTCCGTTGAAGAAATCAATCAGGTAATCGACGCAGGGGCGCAGTTGGTTATGCTTCCGATGTGGAAGAATGTCAGTGAAGTGCAGTCGTTTGTACAAGCTGTGAACGGGAGAGCAAAGACCATTTTATTGCTTGAGACCAAAGAAGCAGAAGATTGTCTTGATGAAGTGTTGGAAGTAAGCGGAGTAGATGAGATCCATATAGGCCTAAATGATCTGCACATAAGTTATGGATTGACGTTTATGTTTGAACTTCTTTCCAATGGCACAGTGGAAAGGATATGTCGGAAAATCGGAGCAAAGGGGATCCCTTATGGCTTCGGGGGAATCGCAAAAATCGGCGAAGGAGATCTGCCTGCCGAAAAGATCATATTGGAACATTATCGTTTAGGTTCACAACGAGCGATTCTTTCAAGAAGTTTTTGCAATACAGATTTGATTGTTTCATCTCAGGAGATTGAGGAAACTTTTCGGAAGAACATGGTCGCCTTACGAAATTTTGAAACTTATGCGGCTTCTGTGGACAAAGCTACTTATGAAGAAAATCGATGCGAAGTAAAACAATGTGTCGATAGGATCGTTACATCCATATTGGAGAAAAGAAGAAATGGAAAAAGCACTGCTAACAAAACTGATTGAAAAATATGGAGATGCTTTTTATATTCTGGATACGCGTCAATTCCGCGAAAACTTTTCTGAGTTAAAGAAAGCATTTTCGGATATTTACGCAAATTTCGGGATCGCTTATTCATATAAAACAAATTATACTCCGAAGCTGTGTAAAATAGTCGATGAAATGGGGGGATATGCGGAGGTCGTGTCCGACATGGAAGAGGAGATCGCCCTTCGTATTGGCGTAGATCCCCGAAAAATTATTTGGAATGGTCCCTATAAAAATTATGACGGCGTTGAAGATCTGCTATTACGTGGAGGAACCGTAAACCTTGATTCTTCTTATGAAATCGATAAGATCGCGGAGATCGCAAAGAAACATTCAAATAAGATGTTGAACGTCGGCATCCGGATCAATTTTGAAATCGGTGATGGCGTTGTTTCACGGTTTGGATTTGATGTTGACTCACCGGAACTTCAAGCTGTTTTACGCTTGGTAAAAGAGACTGAAAACCTGCATTTGATCGGAATTCAGTGTCATTTTGCTACCCGCAGGCTTGAGACTTGGAAACCGCGCGCCGAAAGAATGATCGAGTTTCTCGACAAATATGCTATTGTTCCGGAACACATTGACTTAGGAGGCGGTTTGTTTGGGAAGATGGCAGATTCCTTAAAAGAGCAATTTGATTCGTATATCCCTGCTTACGATGAATATGCACGTGTCGTTGCGCCTGTGTTTGCTTCACGATACGGTAATTGTACCGAAAAACCGCTTCTTTTGATCGAACCGGGTAGCGCGCTGGTCGGCGACTGCATGAAGTTTGCCGCAAAAGTCATCAATATCAAAGCGGTGCGCGGGAAACCGATCGCAACGCTCTTGGGGAGTGTTTATAATATAAATCCCACTTTGAACAAAAAAAATCCGCCGATTGAAATTTATTCTATGGGAAGACCTCAAGAGCAATATCATGACTTGGATTTCGGTGGATTTACTTGTATTGAGTCCGATTATCTTTATCGCCACTATTACGGGGAATTGGCACAGGGCGATGTGGCCGTTTTCGGAAATGTCGGTTCTTATTCTGTTGTATTGAAGCCCCCGTTTATTTTGCCGAACTTTCCGATCATAGAAATAACCGATAAAGGAGTGGAACTTGTTAAACGTGGTGAAACCTTTGATGATTTGTTCCATACGTTTGTTTTCTGATCATGTATATCCTCGGTAAATTTTTCAAAAGAATATTTGACATTTTATCATCATTTCTTGCAATTATACTGTTGTTTCTTGTTTGGATCATTGTTCCGATCGCAATCAAATGTGATTCCAAGGGACCTGTTTTTTTCAAGCAAGAACGCAGAACGAAAAACGGCAAGATCTTTAAGATGATAAAATTTCGGTCCATGGTTGTCGACGCAGAACAGTCGGGCGCAGGACTTTTCAATTATAAGGGCGATCCGCGCGTGACGAAAGTCGGCCGTTTTTTGCGAAATACAAGTATTGATGAGTTGCCGCAACTTTTCAATATTTTTGTCGGACAAATGTCTGTAGTCGGACCGAGACCCTGTGTAAAATATGAGCTTGGTGACTTTGAAACGCTCAATAAAAAGTATAAAAAGCGGTTTGAAATGAAAGCGGGATTGACAGGTCTTGCTCAGGTCAAAGGTCGCAACGATATAAGCTGGGATGAAAAAGTCGAATATGATAATCAATATATTGACAGTTTCAAAAAGCACGGCATTTTTACGGATATCAAAATACTTTGGTTGTCCGTTGTAAAGGTATTCAAAAAAGAGGATATTTACGAAAATAAGCCCGATGAGAGCATGAACGATGCGGAAGCGGCAAAATTAGCGGAAGAAGAGGTCATTCGGATCGCGCATTTGCCCGATCCCGAAAAAGCGATTGAGGCTTAGGTTCCATAACAAAAGGAGAAAAAGATGAAGTACGATGTTGCGAATAGGTTAATTTGGTTAAAAGAAGAGATTTTGAACGTAAATGATGCAAAGATAAACGTTCTTGCACCGACAGCGCAGTTCGGCTTAAATGTGTTCGAAGGAATACCTTGCTATTGGAATGAAGACGAAAAGCAATTATATGCTTTTCGATTATCCGATCATTATGCGCGGTTGTTGAGATCGGCAAGACTCCTGCAACTCGATTGTCGTTATACGGCAGAAGACATGAAGCGGGCGCTGAAGGATGTAGTAAGGGCGAATGAATATTTTGAAAATCTCTCCGTGCGGCAGACTCTTTTTGTGGACGGGTTCGGCTCATGGGGAGCGGAAGGACCCGTAGAGATGTTCGTCGCGCCCATTCCCAAAGGCGGAATGAGTAAGGAGTATAATAAAAAAGGATTGCGTTGCTGTATTACTTCTTGGAGAAGGATCGGAGATACAACATTTTCTCCACGGATCAAGTGCGGCGCAAATTATATCAACAGCCGTCTCGGACAACGTGAGGCGCTCCGTAATGGGTATGATACTTGTATTTTTCTAAATGAATCCGGGAAAGTGGCAGAAGGCCCCGGGTCCTGCTTCTTTATGGTTCGGAATGGGAAACTCGTTACTCCTCAGTTAACGGATAGCGTGTTAGAAAGCATTACAAGAGATACTGTTATGACGATTGCAGAAGAGCTCGGCATTGAAGTTGTGGAGAGAAGCATCGACCGAACGGAATTATATTCTTGCGAGGAAGCCTTCTTGTGCGGTTCGGCGATGGAAATTACGCCCGTCATTTCAGTGGACACGTATCTAATCGGAAACGGTGAGGTCGGTAACATCACAGACGTAATCCATAAAAATTATCTTGAAATCGTTACCGGTAAGAATAAAGCATTTCAAAATTGGGTAACAGGAATTTATGACTAAGCAGGTGCAGCGAACGATGAAAAAAATTGTTATTGTGTGTCCGACGTCACGGAATATTATAAACTTTAGAAAGAATTTAATCATCAGATTGCAAAAAGCGGGGTACAGCGTTGCAGCCATCGTATTCGATAACAAGTGCGCCGACGAAATCGGGAAACTCGGAGTTGAGTTGTTCGTTATTAAAGATGACAACCGTTCTGTAAATCCTGTGAAGTTATTGACGTTAAAACGCAGATACACGAAGGTTATAAAAAGCATTGGTCCCGACATTGTATTTACTTTTATGCTGAAGCCCAATCTATACGCGACACGTGCCGCGAAAAAAGCAAGTGTTCCTTGCGTATTGTCTATGGTTGAAGGTGCGGGTGATGTGTTTGGAAACAAGGGTATCGTATGGCGGCTTATTCGGACATATTGTTGCCATGCCTATAAAAAAGGTTTCGCTCAGGCAGATAAAGTTTTCTTTACGAACAATGACGACAGGAAGGAATTTATTGGGAGGGGATTGGTAAAGGCGGATAAGAGCGAAGTTGTTCACGGGATAGGAGTTGATCTCGAATATTTTTCCTATAAACCCATAAAAAACGCAAACGTGTTTTTGATGGTCTCCCGATTAATGAAGGCAAAGGGGGTGTTGGATTTCTGCAACGCCGCAAGGATCGTAAAACAGACGCACCCTGAGGCAGTTTTTAACTTGGTCGGTGGCGAAAGCACATTGAGGGTAAAGGACATACAAGAGTACATTGACGAAGGCACAATCAATTATTTAGGGCGAACAAACGATGTAAGACCTTATTATGAGGAGTGCACCGTGCAGGTTCTTCCTACTTATTATAGAGAAGGGCTTGGGCTTGTAAACGCTGAAGCGGGTGCAATGGGGAGACCAACTATTACATGCGACGTAATAGGTGCGCGCGACACGGTAAAAGACGGATACAACGGCTTGTTTGCTTTTCCGCAAAACCCTTCCGATTTGGCTGAGAAAATGATTTTCTTCCTCGACAATCCGCAAAAGGCGATAGAAATGGGGGTGAATAACCGTAAATTTGCCGAGGCATATTTCGACCAAAATAAAATTAATCAATATATTTTAGAAGTGATAGAAACTGTTAGAGGAAACAACTAATGATTACGCCGAGAAAAATAGCGAAAGAGACAATGCACAAGGACAAGAAGCGCGAGGATAGAATCAGGCCTTTTGCGTTCTATATTGGCAGACCAATATCCTACGTATTTACAGTTCCGTTTCTCTACACGAAAATTACGCCCAATATGGTGACGGTGATTTCCATCCTCTTTGCTGTTGCGGGACTAGTTATCAATTCGATTTTTACCACCGCCCTGATGCTTTCGATCGGCTGGGTCATGTTTTTAATGTGGAATATTTTTGATGGTGTTGACGGAAATATCGCAAGATACAAAAAACAGTTTTCAAAATTCGGCAACGCTTTCGACGCAATGGGTGGATATAGTTGCATCGTTTGCATCTTGTTCTCTACCGGAATTGCAGCATACCATACTCCTTGTGTGTTGGATCCTTACCTTCCGTGGGATAAAATTGCTTTGATCATCTGCGGAGGGTTTGCCGTGATTTTTAATATTTTCCCGCGGCTTATGATGTACTTTATCAGAGCCACGGTGGACAAGAGCGAGTCCGTCAGTGGAGCAGAGAGCGTAACAGATAAAAAACACTATAGCTTTATTAAAATCATCATTTTGAATATTATGTCTCCGGCAGACGGGATGTTGCTTCTTCTCATGCCGGCAATTTGGTTGAATGCGTTAGATATCTTTACCTATGCCTACTTTTTGTTGAGCTTTTTGGGGATGATGGCATCTTTGCTTGTGATGTTTCGCACGAAGAAAAATGCAGAAGCAGAAATGAACAACGAAAAAGTAGAATCCGCAAGTGAATCACGGGGGGAAATACAATGAAAAATGTTGCACTTGTGATAGCTGGTGGCGCAGGAAAGAGGATGGGACAGGAGATCCCGAAACAGTTTTTGACTGTCAATGACAAGCCCGTCATCATTTATACTTTGGAAAATTTCGAAAACAACGATCAAGTCGATGAAATTATCGTCGTTTGTATCGACGGTTGGCAGCAAGTTTTATCGGCGTTCTGCAAGCAATTCGATATTTTTAAGGTGAAACATATTATTACGGGTGGCGAGACTGTTCAGCACTCTATTTTCAACGGAGTAAAACTCGCTAAAGAATTGTATCCCGCCGATACTTGTGTGATTATTCACGATAGTATTCGACCTTTGGTGGACGAGAGTGTCCTAAACGACGTGATTGAGGTGTGCCATAAATATGGGAATGCCGTGACCTCTATGCCCTATAACGAGCAAATTTTCTTGATTGATGATGAGTTTACGACTTCCCGATATATCCCTCGCGAAATGATACGCCGCGTTTCTACGCCTCAGGCATACATCCTGGAGGATCTTTATAATTGTTACATTAAGGCGTTCAAAGAAAATATTGGTGTCGCCGGATCGTCGTATACGAACACTATGATGACGGAGTTGGGGGTAACCTTGCATTTTGCTAAGGGATCCGATAAAAATATCAAGTTGACGACGAAAGACGATTTTTATATTTTTAAGGCGTATATCACGGCAAAAAAGGAAGGATTGTTAAAATGACCGCGCTTGAAGTGGAAGATATACAAAATATTTGTATCACCAATTGCGGATGGGAGAAATTAAGGAACAAGACGATTTTCATAAGCGGCGGCACAGGATTTATCGGTAGCATTTTCGTTGACGCCGTTCAATATAGAAATCGCTATTTCGGCGACGGTATCAAAGTTATCGTTTGCTCACGCCATCTTAGGGAAAGCGGCAATGATGTCGAATATATCATGCATGATATTACTAGTCCGATAAATATTGAAGAGCATATCGATTTTATCGTTCACCTTGCATCAAATACACATCCTATGCAGTATGCTACAGATCCGGTAGGTACAATAACGACTAACATCTTTGGAACATACCATTTACTGAATTTAGCAAAGCAACACAGTGCAAGATTTTTGTTGGCGTCAAGCGTTGAGATCTATGGAGAAGGAAATGGACGCCCCATGGATGAAAGCTTTTGCGGCTACATCGATTGCAATACTGCACGCGCGGGTTATAATGAATCCAAGAGGCTATCCGAAAGTTTATGCCAATCTTATCTTGAACAATATGGCGTTGATTGTGTTATAGCGAGATTGTCTCGCATTTACGGTGCAGACAAGAAATCGGATAGTAAAGCTATGTCACAATTTATCAGTACCGCGATTGATGGAAAGGCGGTAATTCTGAAAAGTAAAGGCGAGCAGAGATATTCGTATCTCTATGTAGCGGATGCGGTAACCGGACTTATAAAAATTATGACGAGCGGTAGCTCAGGAGAGGCGTATAATGTTGCATCACAGTACGACGGCAGAACGCTCGGCGAATATGCTAAAATAATCGCAGATTACTGTGGCGTTCCGCTTGAATTTGATCTTGTTGGACAGAAGGGAAGTTCGGCGGCATCGTATGCAATTACAGACGGTTCCAAATTATGTGCGCTCGGGTGGAAAGCGCGTTATGACGTCACGACCGGATTAAAACGGACAATTGATATTTACAGAGAAAGGACAAAATCATGAAGCGTTGTTTGATTTTGTTCGCGGCATATAACGGAGCGAAGTTTTTAAGGCAACAGATCGATAGTATACGCAATCAAACGTATACAAATTGGCGTCTTTTAATTCGCGACGACGGGTCAAACGATGGTACGGTAGAAATTGTCCGCGAATATTGCGAGATGGACGATCGGATCGAATTGATCCTCAACGATACAGAGCGGCATGGGGCTTTTTTGAATTTTTGGCAACTCATTGATATTGCTTATCATGGGGAGGACTACGATTACTATTTTTTCAGCGATCAGGATGATATTTGGGAACCGAATAAAATAGAACGGATGGTGGAGTTTGCGGAAGAACAAAACGAGCAGATCCCCATGCTGTTTTATTCGGACATGAAAATTATCGATGGTGCGAACAACATCAAGTTGGCGGGTCTTAATGAGGTAATGGGAATCGGCCAAATAAGCGGCTACACCGAATTTTATTCGGGCGGATATTTTTGGGGGTGTTGCATTATGCTTAATGCGCAATTATTCAAATTGATACCGCCCATTGAAGCGTCTAATCGTTACATCGATATCATGTCGCACGATAACTTTTATGCAAAACTTTGCTTATTGACCGGAAAAGTTTTCTATATCGATGAAACGCTGATCCAACATCGTGAGCACGAGGCGAATCATACTAAAGGATATCGCTATAAATTGAACCCTTTCGCAATTATAAGAAAGTGTTTTGCCATCAAGCAACTTTCGAAAGTTCACGCCAATGGCTTCAGACAAACACTTGTTGCGTTTGATCATTTTCGGAAGAACGGCATTGATTTGCCTATCATGCATGAAATAGAGGCGTGCATCCGCAAAGGGGGATTTAAGGGTTTACGGCTCCTTAAAAAACATGGTTTCAAAAGGTATCAGCGTAGTCGGACGATTGGTTTCAAGACGGTTGTTCTTTTGAAATCGTATAAAAAATATTTGAAGAGAACAGAGTCATGATGTTACTGTTATTTGACATTATCACGCCATTGTTAATGGCGATAGATAGATATAGGTATAAAACGGTTTTTACACCGTTTATATGCTTTTCTTTTACTTATTTTGTGTTGGTGAATTTGAATAATTTGCTTTTTGTTAATATATATAACTATTTTGCAGTGACGGATTATGCTATCGGAATTGTTTTAATATTTTTCTTAGTTCTATCCGCAATCAGTAATGTTTTTGCATTGTTTCTAAAGCGAAGCAGTAAAGTAGCTTTGCAAGAGAGTGGGAAATCCGATACAAAAATGTGCTTTTTGAATAAAACGCAAACAAAATTTGTGATAATATTATTTGCGTTGGGGCTTGCAGCTTACTTACTATCTTTGATTATAAATATACGCGCTTACGGGATTTCCAATATCAAAAGGAGCAACAATGGAATTCTCGCCCACATAAGTTTCCTGTGCCAAATCTGTGCTCCTATAATGCTTTTTTCTGCCAAGTTTAAGCATAAATTCGTGGCTTATTTTTGCGTTGCGCTTTCTTTTATCATAGCAATTATCTACGCGCAGAAATATGTCATCTTTACCAATATCATATATACTCTATTATATTTTATTCTTGACAGAAAAACCCACGGAAAAAAAATCATTAAATATTTGATTGTTTTTGTCTGCTTTGCGCTTTTGGTTTTTTTGTTGGTTTATGGATTTCTGCCTTATTTCACTTCCGGCAAGCCACAAGACTCATTGGAGGAAAATCTAAGTTTTGCTTTCAAGAACTTTTGTATGTATCTTTTATCTCCGATAGTTGCGAACAACTATACAATGACGCATAATTTACATGAGGGTGTAGCGATTACGTTTTGTGTCCCCATAAATATTATAAGGGCTTTTAGTGGCAATCACAACTATGTCTCTCCCGTATATGAATTTTTATTTCAATACGCATCAGGCAATTCTTTTACCAATGTTTCAGGTATATTAGGTGAACTTACTTATTGCTTGGGCATAATGGGGGCAATACTATACATGGGTATTGTATTTTCCATTATTTATGTATTTTATGTTCGATTCAGGAATACCAGGAGATACAGAATGACAGTGTCTTTTTTAATGGCAATTCTTGTATTTTCATTCTTTTGCAATTTCTTTACCGTTTCGGGCATGATGTTTCAGCTGATTTATACATTTATTATTGAGACTATAATTCTATTGCTTCGAACTCGGAAGAAGCCATCCATAAGAGTAGAAATTTTAGCACAAAAGCATCAGTTGCGGACGCCGCAAAATCGCTCGGCTATTCAATAAACGAAAATGTCAAAAAGAATTACGACAAAAAAATTTGCATCGAATGTGGTCATTTCGATCGCGGTGCAAATTATATCTCTTCTCGTCAGCTTTGTGCTGAATTTCATTGTCCCGAAATTTATCGACGAGTTGCAGTATTCCTATTGGCAGACGTATGTTCTGTATGCAGGCTATGTAGGGGTGTTGCATTTCGGGCTCTTGGACGGACTCGTTTTGCGCTATTCGCAATACGACTACGATGAGCTCGACAAAGAAAAGTTGCGCTCCCAATTCAAACTCCTGTTGACGTTTACGGGGGCTTTTACTCTTCTCACGACCCTCGTTTCCCTGCTCGCTTGCAAAGATACCACGCAGATCATTGTCATTCTCGTCGCTTGCAGCATTGTGACGAAGAACCTTGTCACATACAGCTCCTATAGCTTCCAGATCACCAACCGCATCCCCCGCTATGCGATCCTCATCCTCGTCCAAAGGGTGTCGTATGGCGTGATCGTCGGCATTTTGCTCCTCCTTGGCGTAAAAGAGTTCTATTGGTATTGTATCGCCGATCTGATGGGGGATATGATCGGATTTGCCCTGTCATGCTTTATGAACCGCGGGATGTACTTCGGCAAGAGTATCAAACTCAAAGAGGCGTTCAAAGAGCTGGGGATCAATGTGGGCGCGGGCATCATTCTGATGCTTGCGAATTGGTCGTCTATGCTCATCGTGGGCGGCGCTAAAATGATCGTGCAATGGAGATGGGATAAACTCGTATTCGGTCACGTTTCTTTTGCGTTCAGCGTTTCCAACGTATTTATTACCTTTATCACGGCGGCGAGCGTAGTACTATTTCCGTCGCTCAAACGGCTCGATCAGGAGAAATTGCCCGACGTCTATGTGGCGACACGGAATGTCTTGTCTCCGCTCCTGTTTTTAGCGATGATCTTCTTTTTCCCGGGATGTTGGATCTTGGAGAAATGGTTACCGAAATATTCGGACAGCCTCATCTATCTCGGGATGCTTTTGCCGCTTGTTGTGTATTCCTCCAAAGTCAGCCTGCTTACGAATAATTATTTGAAGGCTTACCGCAAAGAACGGTTCATGTTGTTCGTCAATTTGATCTCCGCTGCGGTGGGGGCGGTCGCCTTCGTTCTCTGCGCCTTTGTTTTTGGCAATCTTACGGCGCTTTTGATCTGCATTGTGGCGGTCATCATGCTCAATTCCATGCTTTCGGAGATCGTCGTCCTGCGGGTCATCAAGAGGAAGATCGTATTCCCGTTCATTTGGGAAGCGCTCATGACGGTCGGCTTTATTTTGGTCGTCGCCCTTCTGCCGCGGTGGTGGGCTTGCCTCGCTTACGGCGGACTTTATTTGGTGTATGCCGCGATCAATTATAAGACGATCGTCGGATTTTTCAAGAAAATTTTCAAGCGAAAAGCGCCTGCGGCATCCACCGTCACGGCCGAACAAACGGAACTTTCCGCACAGACAGATTCCGAAAAGGGAGAACAACAATGAAAGGCATTATTTTGGCAGGAGGGAGCGGAACGCGGCTTTATCCGCTCACAAAGGTGACAAGCAAACAGCTTTTGCCCGTCTACGATAAGCCGATGATCTATTATCCGCTTTCCACGCTCATGCAGGCGGGGATAAAAGACATCCTCATCATTTCAACGCCGCAGGATACCCCCCGTTTTCAAGAACTTCTCGGCGACGGAAGCGGGTTCGGTGTCGATCTGCAATTCGCTGTGCAGCCCTCTCCCGACGGACTCGCGCAGGCTTTTCTCATCGGAGAGGAGTTTATCGGCGGGGATAACATCGCCATGGTCTTGGGAGACAATATTTTCTACGGTCACGGCTTTGCCAAGATGTTGAAAGAGGCCAAAGAAAATGCGGAACAAGGGAAAGCCACCATCTTCGGCTACGGCGTGAGAGATCCGCAGCGCTTCGGCATCGTCGAATTCGACGAGAACGGCAAGGTGCTCTCGGTGGAAGAGAAGCCCGAACACCCGAAGTCCAATTATTGCATTACGGGCCTCTATTTTTACGACAACAGGGCGGTGGACTTTGCCAAAACAATTAAACCCTCCGCGCGCGGCGAACTTGAGATCACCGACCTCAACAGGCTCTATCTCGAGGCGGGGGATTTGAGCGTGCAACTTCTCGACCGCGGGTTTGCTTGGCTTGATACGGGCACGATGGACAGCCTCTTCGAAGCGGCGGAGTTCGTGCGCGTTCTCTCCCAAAGACAGGACGTCACTATTTCCGCACCCGAGGAGATCGCGTATAAAAACGGTTGGATCGACCGCGAAACGCTCATAAAGATCGCGCAAACTTACGGCAAATCGCCCTACGGCGAACACCTCAAAAAGATCGCGGGCGTTAAGGAGGGGAAATAAATGACCATCATCGTAACAGGCGGGGCGGGATTCATCGGCAGTAACTTTATCTTCCACATGCTGAAAAAATATCCCGATTACCGCATTATCTGTTTGGATAAGCTGACATACGCGGGCAACCTTTCCACGCTTGCGCCGATCTTGGCCGAGCCCAACTTCCGCTTCGTCAAGGCCGACATTTGCGACAGGGAGGCCGTCTACCGCCTGTTTGAGGAGGAAAAGCCCGACGTCGTCGTCAATTTTGCGGCGGAGAGCCACGTGGACAGAAGCATCGAGGACCCCGGCGTCTTTTTGCAGACGAACATCATCGGGACCGCTACCATGATGGACGCCTGCCGTAAATACGGGATCAAGCGCTACCATCAGGTCTCCACGGACGAGGTGTACGGCGATCTTCCGCTCGACCGTCCCGATCTCTTCTTTACCGAGACGACGCCCCTTCATACGAGCAGTCCCTATTCGAGCTCCAAGGCGTCCGCCGACCTGCTCGTGCTCGCCTATTATCGGACGTATGGGCTGCCCGTTTCGATCAGCCGCTGCTCCAACAATTACGGACCCTATCATTTCCCCGAGAAGCTCATTCCGCTCATGATCGCAAACGCTTTGAACGACAAGCCCCTGCCCGTGTACGGAAAGGGGGAGAACGTGCGCGATTGGCTGTATGTGGAGGACCACTGCAAGGCGATCGACCTCATCATCCACAAGGGACGCGTGGGCGAGGTGTACAACGTCGGCGGGCACAACGAAATGAGAAATATCGACATCGTGAAGCTCATTTGCAGAGAACTCGGCAAGCCTGAGAGCCTCATTACCTATGTGGCGGACAGAAAGGGGCACGACATGCGCTATGCCATAGACCCGACCAAGATCCACGAGGAGCTCGGCTGGCTGCCCGAGACCAAGTTTGCGGATGGCATCAAAAAGACGATCAAGTGGTATCTTGAAAACCGCACGTGGTGGGAGACGATCATCTCGGGCGAATACCAAACTTATTACGAAAGAATGTACGGAAACAGATAGATGAAAGTACTAGTGACGGGCGTTCGTGGCCAGCTCGGGTTTGACGTTGTGAATGAATTAAGAAAGCGCGGACACGAGGCGGTCGGGGTGGACGTCGAGGAAATGGACATTACCGACAAAGAAGCCGTTTCCCGCGTGATGGAGGCGGTGCAGCCACACGCGGTCATCCACTGCGCCGCATGGACGGCGGTGGACGCCGCAGAGGACAATGCGGAGAAAGTGCGACTCGTGAACGCGGTCGGCACGGAACACCTTGCGCGCGAATGTAAAAAACTCGGCTGCAAGATGATGTATATCTCTACCGACTATGTGTTCGACGGGCAGGGGAGTGTTCCGTGGGAGTCCGACTGCAAAGATTTTCGTCCGCTCAACGTCTATGGGCAGACAAAGCTCGAGGGGGAGCTCGCCGTTGCCGCAAACCTTGAAAACTACTTTATCGTGCGCATCGCGTGGGTGTTCGGAAAGAACGGAAACAATTTCGTCAAGACGATGTTGAAACTCGGCAAAACGCATGACAGCTTGCGGGTCGTCAGCGACCAGATCGGCACGCCAACCTATACATTCGACCTTGCGCGGTTGCTCGTCGATATGATCGAAACCGAAAAATACGGGTACTATCATGCGACGAACGAGGGCGGCTATATCAGCTGGTATGATTTTGCCGCAGAGATTTTTAAGCAAGCGGGCTATTCCACCGAGACGATCCCCGTGACCACGGCGGAATACGGGCTCTCCAAAGCGAAACGGCCGCTGAATTCCCGCCTCGAAAAATCAAAACTTGTTGCAATGGGGTTTCGCCCGCTGCCCGATTGGCGGGACGCGCTCAAAAGATATTTGGCGGAGATAGAGTACTGATGGGACAGATCAAAGTAGAAAGCAATGCGGGCGGGCTCAAAGGACTTTACGTCATTGAGCCCGCCGTCCACGGGGACAGCCGAGGCTATTTCATGGAGACGTATAACTTGCGCGACATGCAGGAGGCGGGGCTCAACATGACCTTTGTGCAGGATAACCAGTCGATGAGCACAAAGGGGGTCTTGCGCGGGTTGCATTTTCAAATCAACTATCCGCAGGGCAAGCTTGTGCGGGTCATTAAAGGAAGGGTTTTCGACGTCGCCGTCGATATCCGCAAGGGGAGCGAGACTTACGGAAAGTGGTTCGGCTTGGAGCTCTCCGAAGAGAACAAAAAGCAGTTCTATATTTCCGAAGGCTTTGCACACGGCTTTTTGGTTTTAAGCGATGTGGCGGAGTTTTGCTATAAGGTGACGGACTTTTACCACCCGAACGACGAGGGCGGCATTGCATGGAACGATCCTTCTATAGGCATTGTCTGGCCGGAAGTTGTCGGGCAATACCGCGGCAGCGCAGACCCCTCGGGCTACACGCTCCATGACGGCACCCCACTCACACTGAGCGAGAAGGACAAAAAGTGGGGGAATTGCCATTTCTGATTTTATAGGTAAATAAATCAAGTTCCCAAAAGCGAGGCAAGTGGTTTGCCTCGTTTTTTCTTGTAACAAAGGAACTAAAGGAGCGAAGTGAAGATTTGTAGAAAATCATCGGCTATGTTTTCTAAGTACCCACGCTATGCCTGCACCATAAAATTTATTTCTCAAATTTTTGAAGAATAGCTAACTTTTGCCCCTCCTATTTGCCTACCTAATGAGGGGGTTTGCATTAAGCGAAAAAATTTTTCCGTAAAAGATATTGAAACATGTAAACTTGTGCCACTCTTACTTGGCTACCTAATGAGGGGGAGTGATAATAGCCGAGAAGAAGTCAAAGAAAAATCTTTATGAAAATTTTGAAAGAAGGCTAACTTTTGCCCCTCTTATTTGCCTACCTAATGAGGAGGTATGAAGAAAGGCAAACGATTAAGCGACCGCGAACCGAACAGGGAACACCTTGTCTGTAAACGCGCGAACAGCGCAATGGACTTTGTAAAACGACCATGAACAATGGTCGCAAAGAACTGCGAACAGCAAGTTCTGATGGGAAGTTCGCCTTATGAAAGGCAATCGAACAGGCGCGGAAACGGACGCGAAAAAGGAGCCAAAACATCTAAAAGGAGGTGAAAAAAAGAAAGCAAATCAGTAAGCAAATCAGCAAGCTAAAAACAAGGAAAAGTCTAAAAATGACAAACCTCAGCAATTCCCGAAAAGATTTCAAAGAAAGATTTTCGGGAAAGACGAGCACCCATAGAAGGTATGAGCCCGAGGAAAAAGTCCTCGGGCGAGTGCCGAAAATTGGGTGTGAGGAAAGCAGGATAAGGAAAGTGGGAAAAGCCACTTTCGGGCCGCTTCCAGCGGACGCGGGGACAAGCGGGAAACCCGCTTTCCAAGGGCAAAGGCTTGGCACAAAACGGGCGCCTACAAAACTTTGGGGGAGAGCTTAAGTAAGTTTTTGTCGGCAATAATAACGGTATAAAAGACAGGCAAAAGGGGAAAACAATGGGCATGGAAGAGAGGGAGTTGGTCGATATCAAAAATATTGTCGTCGATACGAGGGGGAGCGTGGCGGCGAGGATGAAGAGCTACCTTGCGGCGGTGGGGGATCCCTACCGTTTCCGCGTGGGCAAGACGCGCGTCAGCGTGGTGTTCGATGGGAGAGAGGGTGGTTCTCTCGAATCGGCAATGGAAAAAATTTGCATGAGGAAAGGATGACGGCTGGGCTTGCAATCTGTGAAAAAATCTGTTATACTGTGCTTGTGTTGAAGCGCCGTGATTTGTTCCGGAAGGAGTAAAGAATGGCAAGAAAAAGTAAATATCAGACTTCCGGTACAGCCTCGGGACGCGCAGCGCGCCCTTTTTCCGCAGGGCTGTATATTCGTCTGTCCCGCGAGGACGGCGACAAGCCCGAGAGCGAGAGCGTCTCCTCCCAGCGGGCGATCTTAGAGCGGTTCGTCGCCGAACATCCCGACATTCTGCCCTATGACCGCTACATCGACGACGGCTGGAGCGGAACGGATTTCGACCGCCCCGATTTCCGCCGTATGCTCGAGGACATCCGCGCCAAAAAGGTCAACTGCGTCATCGTGAAAGACCTCTCCCGTTTCGGCAGAAATTACGTCGAGGCGGGGAAGTATCTCGAGATCGTCTTTCCGCTCTTCGGCATCCGCTTTATCTCGGTGAACGACAACATTGACAGCTTGGAAAACCCTTCCTCGATGAACACCGTCATGGTGCCCTTCAAGAATATCATGAACGACGAATATTGCCGCGACATCTCGATGAAGGTGCGCTCCTCCCTCGACGTCAGGCGCAAGCAGGGCATGTTCATCGGCTCGTTCGCAGCTTACGGCTATCAAAAAGACCCCGACGACCGCCACAAACTTCTTGTTGACGAGGAAGCCGCCGAGACGGTGCGCCTCATCTTTGAAAAGTTTCTCGAAGGGTACAGTATGCTCGGCATTGCCCGCATGTTGAACGAGAGGGGAGTGCCCAACCCCTCCGCCTATAAGCGGAGCAAGGGGCTCAATTACCGCCACCCGCAGATGGACGAAAAGGCGCTCTGGGTCGATTCCTCTGTGCGGCGTATTCTTACCAATGAAGTGTACATCGGCAACCTCGTGCAGAAAAAGAACGAGATCATCAGCTACAAAGTCCACACGGCAAAGGCGGTCGCGCGGAGCGGCTGGATCGTTGCGGAGGGCACGCACGAGCCCATTGTCTCTTCGGAGGACTTCCGCCGCGTGCAGGAACTTCTGAAAAGGGACACGCGCACCTCGCCGAAAAGCCATAAACTCTCCGTGTTTGCTGGCTTTGTGAAGTGTGCCGACTGCGGCAGGGCGATGCAACGGCGCAAGGTCGTGCAGCCCTATAAAACCTACGAGTACTACGCCTGCGCGACCTACCGCAAGATGCACGCGGGGTGTACGAAGCACATGATCCGCGCCGACGTGCTCGAGGAGGCGGTGCTCGTCTTTCTGAACAAATATATCTCCCTTGCCGCGGACTTCGACAGGCTCATTTCTCTGCTCGGCCAAAAGAAGGGGACGGACGGGTCGCGGCGGATAGAGGCGAGTATTGCCGCAAAGAAGCGGGAGCGGGAGGAGGCGGAGAATATGCTCGTCGAGCTCTACCCCGACCTCAAAAAGGGGCTGCTCGGGCAGGAGCAGTATCTCGCCCTCAAGGAGCGGTACGAGAGGCAGATCGAGCGGGCAGATACGGCGATCGCGCGGCTCGAAGAGGAGAGAGAGAACTCCGAAAAGCCGATGGGGGAGAACGAGTTTGTCGTCGCCTTCCGAAGATACCGCGCGCCCGAGACGCTCACGCGGGAAATGCTGACCGAGCTCGTGGAGGACATTCTCATTCACGAGGGCGGGGAGGTCGAAATTCGCATGAAGTGCCGCGACGAATTTTTGTCGGCGATGGAATACCTCAAGCGCAACGAGGGACTTTTTAGCGAGGGGCACCTAAAAGAGGCGCTCGGCGCAGCCAATCCGACCTCCGAGACCGCTTGAAATTTAGATTATATTGTGCGGGCGGGCGGCGGGCAATTTTGCCCGCCGCCCGCCCGTATTTTTTGCCGTCACTCCAGAATATGACAAACGAAAAAAGTGTGGAAAACTTTGACGAAAAATTCAGAGAAAAGACGAAAAAAAACAGTCCGAGGCGAAAAAATTGAGCGCAACCCTTGACAGGGGGGGGGGGTGTATGTAGTAAAATAATCTTAACGGTGGAAATGTCTCCGCTCCTGCGGGAGCGGCGCCCCAAAATTTGGAGGTTCGACAAACTCTATAGAAACATCGCTGAGGAGGAAAGCTAAATTGGAGAGGAAACACAGTGAGAGTGAGATGAAAGAAGATCAGAACGAAAAGGAAGAGACGGTTACGGCGGCGCCCGAAAACGCAAGCGCGTATATGCTGGAAGTGACCGACTTTTCCAAAAAATACAGGAACAACAAAAACTACGCCGTGCAACATGTGAGCTTTACCGTCTCCGCGGGAGAGGTCGTCGGGCTCGTGGGGAGCAACGGCGCGGGCAAGTCCACCATCATCAAGAGCGTCATCGGCGTGCTTCCCTTTGAAGCGGGGACGATCAAGGTCGGAGGCTTTGACGTTGCAAAGCAGTCGGAGAGCGCGAAAAAACTTGTCGGGTATGTTCCCGACGATCACTCTGTCTATGAAAAACTGACGGGCAGAGAATATATCAACTACATCGGAAGTTTATACGGGGCGACCAAGGAACAGAAGAAGTATGTGACGGACGATCTTGCAAAGAAGTTTGAACTTTTGAGTGCGCTCGACGAGCAGATCGCAGGCTACTCCCATGGCATGCGGCAGAAGATCTGCATTTTGGGCGCGCTCGTGCACCAACCGAAACTTTGGATCCTCGACGAGCCCATGGTGGGGTTGGACCACCAGACGATGGCGCTGCTTTGCAAGTTCATCGGCGACTATGCGGACGGAGAGCATTCCGTGCTCTTTTCCTCGCACAATCTCGAGGTCGTCAGAAAGACGTGCGATAAGGTCGTCTTTATCCGCGAGGGGAAACTTGCGAACATCGTGGACCTCACAAAGGACAGAGATTTCGATCTCGACACCTATTATATGGAGCTGAACGAGGTAGATCGCGATGCGTGAGTTTATCTGTTTACAGCTCAAATTGAGGTGGGGCTACAACCGAAACAACAACAAGGCGAGCGCGATCATGACGGCGGTCGCCACTCTGCTTGCCGTCGCCATCGCGTTGGCGCTCGTTTGGGCGCTTTCGTTTGTGCTGAATGCGAGCGTCGGGGCTTCCGTCAAGCAACTTGCCCAGCTCTATCTGACGGTCATCATGATCGGGCTGGCGATCGCGGCGACGGGAATGCAGGTGAAGCGGCTCTACCGCCCTGCAGACCTTCTCATCACGGCGCGCTTCCCCATGAGCCCTTTTAAGCTCTTTTTGAGCTATCTCGTCCTGAATTACATTGATCTGAGCATCTATTCGGCGATCCTGCTCTTCCCCGTGATGATCGTATTCGGGATCGCGATGAAGTGCTTTACCTTTGTCTACTTTTTGGGAATTTTGCTCGGCGTGCTCTTCATGCCTGTCGTTCCCTTTGTGCTGTCCATCTTCATCGCCATTCCCACGGTGTATGTGACGACCCTTCTCGAGCGGCACGGGATCGCGCGGCTCGTCGTGTTCGTCCTCGTCCTTGTCGGCGCGTTCGTGCTTTATTACTACCTCTTGGAAAATTTAGCACAGTTCTTCATCCATCGGAATTGGGAAGAGGGAACGCTTGAAATCTGGAAAAATTTGCTCGTCGGGCTCGACAGGTACTATAACCCCGCCTACTATCTCGGGAACGTCATTTTCTTCGACGGGTTCTGGCTTGGGCTCGGCGTACTTTTGGGTGCGGGAATACTTCTCGGTGCGGGCGGCGTTGCGCTGGCGCGCGCGGTGTGCACGAGCTTCCGCAACAAGGCGCTCGAAACGGGACTTGGTTTTTATACGCGGCGTTCGCAAATAGACGGTTACGGCAGCGCGCGGGCGATCTTCCGTTACACCTTGAAGGAGATCCTCCGCACAAAGACGTATGCCTACTTCTACCTCGGCGTGGCGATCTCCACGCCCGTCATGGTATTCTTCTGCAATCGGCTCGTGACGATGGTCGGTGAGGCGCAGGTTGGCT
>CANQPO010000033.1 GCA_947625695.1 uncultured Clostridia bacterium
GCGCGGGCAAGACGCTCGACGAAACGTTCGGTCTCATCGAAACCGTGGAAAAGGCGGCGCAGATCTATATGCTGACGTGTAATCGTCCCCGCGTAAACACTATCACGGACGAACAACTGAAAGAACTCGCGGAGTACTTCGGTGTGGAGTACCGTAAAGATTTTCTGAATATAAAATAAGTAGTAAAAACATGGCTAATCGTAGCCATAGTTGACAGCGACATGATGTCAACTACGCCCAAGGGTTTGACTGCTTCTACGGGTATGGATGCACACACGCACGAAAGATATATTACGAAAGGTGCGTGGGAAATGACCGATATGTTCCACTTGAAGGCAATCAGGATTATTTCAAGAAGCTTGCGCGGTGCGGTAAACGGCGAAAAGTATTCCACAGGACTTAAAAGGAATCGTAAAAGGAGAGGATCTCGGTTTTCTTGCACAGTCTGCAATGGACGATGCGTGTCGCTTCGGTAATCCGAAAGAACCAACAAAAGAGGATATTATAAATCTTATAGATCTCTTTTATGATTACGAACATTGGATAATTTTTAACCTTCACTGAACTAATCTAAAGCAAGAAATAAAAAGGCAAAAAGTTGGCGCAAAAATGCCGATGACAATCGTGGAAGAGTATGCTATCATATTCTTGTCGAAAGGTGGGAACCGGACGTCCCACCTTCTTTTTCAGAAAGGAGTTATGATATGAAATACTGTCCTAAATGCGGTTTTACCCCAATGGAAGACGAAATTAAAATTTGCCCCAACTGTGGTGCGGATGTCAGTGAGCAGGTGCCTTACGATTATCCGCAGGAAGAGATCGCACCGAACTATTATGAGGATGCGGGTGTAATAGATTCCAAAGAGCAGAAACCCTCTGAGTCGGTTCGTGCAAAAACCGACAAAGCGACCAAAATCAAAATCGGTCTGATTGTGTTCGGCGTGGTTGCCGTCGTGACGGCTTGCATTTGCATTCTTTGCTTCGCCTAACGGAGATGAAAGAACCTGACAACATACCAAAATCGTTAAAAAAGCAGATGATAAGCCGACTGGTGATGGGCATTGGTGCAACGATCTTGTTTTCCTGCATCCTCGGCTTTCTGGGAGACGTGATATTTGCTCTCCCTTGTGCAGTCATTGCCTGCTTTTTTATCGTAAGTTTTCTCCTACTGCGCCATAGGATCTTGCATGACCGGATCATAGCCATAACGGGTATTTGTACGTCCATCGACCGCACGGCTATCAAAAACAGGATCAAGTCGATTTATCTCCAATCCGGAAATACGACTTATCGTATCTTGGTACATAGAAGGGTCAAGGTCGAGATCGGGGATGAGATCACTGTATATGCCCCACGGAAAGTAGCCACTTTTGAGCATAATGGGATGAGGGTCATTTGCGATTTTTACGCAATCGAAAGATAGGCGTAAAAGCGGATCCACGATTCCCTTATCTTACCAGTTCAGTTTCAAGATTTCCCAAAGGGGAATCACAGTTTCTGCGTTACAAAGTGTCAATTTGCATGTGAAATGCGAATTGGCATTTTTTATGGTTTTCTCCCGTTCACGCGGGTAAAAATAAATCAATTTTAGGCAAAAAGCCAAAGGAGTAAAGTATGATCAAAGTATTTGTAACTGGCGCAGTCATCTCGAGAGGGTTTGACGGCGCTGCGGCTCTGAAGTTCTCCGAAAATGGGGACTCGGTACGTTTTCGGATCGGCGAGAAGGTCTATGACTCTCGCTGCGAAAACAACACGCGCTGGATCAATTATCAGGTGAAGGCTTATGAGAAGGCTCTTGTGGAGCGGCTCAAAAAGATGAACCCGAAAGAAGGATCCTACGTCAACCTTTGCGGAAGGCTGGATGAAGATACTTGGGTGGATAAAGAGACCGACGAAAAAAATCGCATGACGGTCATTATCCTCGAAGACATCGAGTATGCATCCGGCGGATCGGGCGAAAAGTCCGATAAACAGACGACAGAGAAAAAGGAAAAAGGCAGCGACAAGGGTGGGGAAGAAACTTCCAAACCCGCAAAAAAGGAAAGCGGTTCCGACAACTATTCGGGATTCAGGCCATACGGCGGGGAGTCGTTCTTTGACACCTAAGCTATAGGCAGAAAGGAATCAGAGCGTAAAGCGCACATGGTTTTTTAGCCGTGTGCGCTTTTTCGTTTTTGGAGGTTTACTTATGAATAAGAATCATATCATCTTCGATCTCATCGTTCTTTTTGCGATCCTCAGCGCCATTGCTCTGTTTTGCCGTCTTTGGATCTTCGTTCTTCTCTTCCTTGCGGCGATCGTAATCGCTGTTATTCTCTTGTTCCTCATTGCGGTCAAACGACATCACGTTTCCTCCCATACCGATCCGGAAACGCCAAAATCATTCGAGGCTACCCCGGATGAATTCTGTATTATTTCGGCTCGGGTCGATGAATTGGTTTCAGACCAATTCCCGAATGCGAAATGGGTCTGGGAGCAATCCAATGTTCTAAGACGGATCAAAGAGGGGATGCCGGTTTCGATCGTCATGAATAACGCCGGCGGATATAGGCGTGCAAATGTGATCGTCGAAGAGGGGAGCGTCAAGGATATAGAACCTGTCGAAAGCATCAGTCAATCGCTTCCGCAAGAAGACGTGGATAAAAAACCGCTTCCCCCGAACTATGACCTGCTGGCCTACGAATGGGTGGACTCCCATATCTTTTCGCTTAACGAAACATGCAACGAAGCGATAGGACAAGGCTTAAAAGAGGTCTTGATCGGAGCGGGAGAACTGCCGGTTCGGGAGAGCTGGGAAAGCATCTGCCGCGAACTTTTTCGGAATGACGTCCGCAATGCGGAATGTTGTTCAAACGGAATCAAAATCAATCTCGTGCATGAAAGCACAAAGGAAAATTAAGTATGAGTGCAACAATCAATAACCTTTTTAACTTTTCAAGAAGCTTACCCGATCCGTTCGATAAGCTCAAGAGCAAAAAAGTTTCCGTCTCCTCGAAATATGGGACCGGAACAGAAGCGACCCTCTGTACGACTGTGATCAAGGCGATCAATGCGATTTGCAGTTGCAACAGCGGGAAAAGCGAAGGCGCCGTCGGGAAGATCGATCACCGCTATGTGGCGGAATATAAATCGAGCCTTGGTGCAGACAGTTTCCATATCGTTGTCTATGACAGCAATAGCGGTATCGTAACCGCATCTGTATATGACCGCAATACGGAACTCGTGGAAAACTATGTTTTACATTCTACCGGGCGGGACGGAGCGGCGGTCATGATGTCGCTTTTCCCCGTACTTGAAGAGGACGCGGAGTTCTCGGGCGCTTTTCAAGTGTATTACGATGAATTTATCAATGGCTTTTCCGATATGAATAAGGCCACGAAGGCAATGGCAATCATGTGCGACAATGCCTATCGCCGCATCAAAGATGAAACCTGTCCTGCCCATGTAAAAGTAAATATCGAGGCTTCCGGGAACCTTATGCGCGTTTCACAGACACAATTGGATTCGGGAGCGTTCAAACCAAACTCGGTTTTAGTTGGGGAATTTACCATCTTCGCCAAAACAGAGCGCGTGCGAAAAACCCTTGAAACGATCATCGAGCATGAAGACTTCGTGGGAAAATATCCTTTGCAGTCTCGGGAACTGACGGAAGAGGAGAAAAAACTCGTTCCCAAGCTTCCGCCTTGGTATATCATCCCCAAGGAAGTTGTGCAAATCTGCAAACATGCTTCCGCGACTACCGGAAAACCGACTCAGATGCGCAACTTTCTATTACGCGGTCCTGCCGGAACCGGAAAAACGATGGGCGCAAAGGCAATCGCTGCGGGATTGGGGCTTCCGTATATGAAGTACACATGCTCGGCAGGCACGGAGATCTTCGACTTCATCGGACAAGTGTTTCCGGTATCCAACAACGGCAGTGAAACCGACCCGGAGCTTGAAAAGGAGAGAAAACTTTTGGAATCTATGGGCGGGATCACATATGCAAATGTCGCAAAACATCTGCACTTCCCGGACTTTGACGACGTCGAATATGCTCCCGTTGAAAACTACAAGAAACTCACGGGGATCGACGATCCCACGGTAACCGCACAAGACTGTTTTGCGGTGATCATGGAACGCGTCATGGACAAGCTGAAGGAACTATCCAAACCGACAGACTCGGGCGGCGCACAAAAATTCTGTTATCAGGAAACCGACTTCCTCAAAGCGCTCAAATACGGCTATGTCGTCGAGATCCAAGAGCCGACTACCATACTTCAACCCGGAGTTCTGGTCGGTCTCAACTCGCTTCTCGAACAGGAAGGCTCTATCACGCTTCCTACAGGCGAAATCATCGAGCGTCATCCCGATGCGGTCGTTGTCGTAACCACCAATGTGGACTACGAAGGATGCCGCGGGATGAACCAATCTATCCTCGACAGAATGAGCCTGATAAGCGATGTCGAACTTCCTTCCAACGAAGTGATGACGCAACGCGTCATGAGCGTGACGGGGGCAACGGACGAATACCAAGTTTCCCAAATGGTGAAGGTCGTTTCAGATATGGCCAAGCACTGCAAAACGTGCGGGATCACGGATGGAACGATCGGAATGCGCAGTCTCATCGACTGGGTCGTCAGTACGGAAATTACAGGTGATCCTTATATGTCGGCATTGCAAACAGTCGTGAGCAAGGCTACCGTAGACGAAGAGGAACGCGAGTCGCTGATCACGACGATTTTAGAGCCGATCTTCGCGCCAAAGCGCAAAAAAATATAAAGGAGGTTTTTACCCTCATGGCAAGGGTGAATCACAAAATCATCAGGCAACAGCTTGATGAAACAAAGAGCAAGATTACCGACCGACAGTTTTTCACTTCGAGAATTCTTTCCGGTCATTTTGAGGATATCGCAATTGTGCAGTCAAGACGGTACAGTTACGATCGTCAGGTGCATGTCCGCATCGAATGGGCTCCCAAAGACCCGAATACGGCATATACAGACGATCATTTGGTTTGGATCAATGCCGGAAACTCAATTGTTACGGCAGTTAAAGGCAGAGCGGCAAGATATCAACTTGTTTGCGGTTTGTTCACGCATGAGTTTGGACACGTTCTCTTTACCGATTTTTTGATGCAACTGCCATATGAGAGAGCTCTCGCGGGTTATCGTTGGTTTCCCGAGTTCTCCAAAGAGTTATCGGCATCGGATATTGCCAACGAGAAGGACTTTTGGAAATACGTCAAAAGCGACGAAAAGAATCTGCAAGTTGTTATTCAAATCAGCCGATATATCAGTAACATTTTAGAGGACGGCTATGTTGAAAACAGAATGCTTTCAAAATTTCCGGGGACGCTGGGACAAGGGCTTCGCGCTCTGCGAGAGGTCCATTTCAACGCCCTTTCCACCGTTACGCAATTAAAGGAAAGGGAAGCGGCGGGAGAAGGTCATATCTTCGAGAGCATCTCCCAGCTCATACTGTCCTATGTAAAATTCGGCGAAATCAAGTACGGCGAAGAATCGCTTTCGGATGAGAGGATCCAAACAGTATTCGGCTTGATAAATGAGTTGGACACAGCTGTAATGACGCATTCTTCCAAGAAGCGTTATGAAATCGTCAATCTGATCATGATCCGATGCTGGCCTTATTTGAAAAGCTTCTGTGAACAGATCAAGGAAGCGCAAGACGCGTCCGGGACCCTTGATGCGGAAGAGGATATTGCCGAGATGCTCAAAAAAATCTTTTCCGAGTCCGCAGGGGGATCCGCAGTAGCAAAGGGTATATCCGCGCCGGTACCGGAAGGCGAAGAAGAGAAAAGCGAACGGATACCATGTGCCGGAAAAAGAGAAAAGACAAAAGCCGAAGCCGAAAGCGCCAAATCGGAAGGGCTCGAAAAGGAAGCTCCCGAAAAGACGGAGGACAGAGAACCGAAATCCGAAGGCGACAGCACCACCATAGGAGAGTCCGATAGCGGAGAAAGCGGCAGTATGCCGACGACACCCGGGATCAACTCCGGTCATGGTGGAAAAGATGAGTCCGATAAAGAAGAAAAAGAAGAGGATCATCGTCTGCCATACGTTCATACGGATTCTGTGTCCGCACCGATCGGCGGAATGGTGGAGCGCGACGAAGAATACTCTGCCGAAGCGACAGAAAGGGCGGCATCGGAAATCGAATCTCTTTTAGAAAAAATTGCAGAGCATGAAGCGTGTGCGCAGCTGGAAGGGGAACGCATCCGAGAGTTGAATGAAGCGGCAATGAAAATTTCTTACGGAAACGTACATGCAGGGGTAAACATCACCATTCATCGCATGAAGGAGGTCGGAGAAAGCTTCGTCGAATTGTATAACAGAAGCGCACCTCCGCTTTTGAACATCTCAAAACAGCTTCAAAGAAGCCTTGTCCGTCAACTCAATGACAAACGACGCGGATGGAAAAATACAGGGCTGTTCCTCGGGCGAAAGTTGGATGTAAGAAGCTTGCACCGAAATGATGGTAAAGTATTTTATAAAAACAATTTGCCTCAAGAGGCACCGCAGCTTGCTGTCGGACTTCTTTTAGATGAATCCGGCTCCATGTACGGACACTCCCGCGATACATACGCCCGCGCTGCCGCGATCATCTTGTATGATTTTTGCCGCAGTCTCGATATTCCCATTATGGTCTATGGTCATTCAACGGAATACACCAGAAACGGTGAAGGCGTTGCGCTGTACTCCTATGCCGAATTCGAAGATATTGACGGCAACGATCGTTATCGGATGATGGATATTCGGGCGCGTGATAACAACCGCGACGGAGCCGCTCTCCGCTTTGTTGCAGATCGACTGTCAAAACGTGAGGAAGATGTAAAACTTCTTATTCTCGTCTCGGATGGTCAACCGGCGGCAAGCGGTTATTACGGAAGCGCTGCTGAGGAAGATCTCCGCGGGGTCCAACATGAGTATCAAAAGAAAGGCATTCTTTTTGTCGCCGCCGCGATCGGTGACGATAAAACCGCCATCGAGAGGATCTATGGTGATTCTTTTATGGATATCACCGACCTCAAACAGTTGCCCGTAAAACTCACTTCGGTCGTGAAGCGTCATATACGGGTCTGAACCGGATAGAACCGGACAATGATTGAAAGGGCAGCCATTCAGCGGTTGCCCTTTCTCAATTCGGTATTACGAAGCATGATACAAAACTTAACATCAAAAATTTAATCAACAGGAGATAAAAATGCACTATTTAACTTTGGTAGCGATAGATATCGGAGAATACGAAATCAGCCCGATTGAGGATGAGACCGTTAAGCTTGCGATAGAACAATTGACGGCTTATAAAAGCCAAACGTTGACCGAATCCATATATGCAAAGTGCCGCATTTCGGCGTTGAAATCGCTTTCAAATTCGTTTGCGAGGCGTGTCACGGCGCGTGTCGCTGATCGGCTCGAGCCTTACTGCCGAATGTACCAGCGATATGCAGTATATGGAATTTACAGATATGACAGAAGACGCTAAAAATCAATATGAGGATGGCACTGATTGCATCAAGTTCCCGGACGGAACAATAAAACCGGCTTATTATTTAAGCAACAAATTTTATATTTTGGATGGACTGGTCTATCAGAAGAATTTTGGGAAACTCAAACAAAGAAAGCGATCCAAGAAAGCAAAAAGGATGATCGTGTTGCCCAATTATCCTTTCAAAAAGCTCTATAAAACATTTGAGTTGTTTGCCGAGGACTACTGTGGCTACACATATGATGATAAGCAAAAAGCTTACGGCTACTACTGCAATCCTAACTCATTTTGGGATTGGTATGTGATAGGCGGTCGCTGGCCTTGCAGTTTCCTTGTTAAAGAAGATTGCGCGGAATTTATGGAAGGGGACTATGACCCGGACTATAAACTCCCCGACCCGCCTGTCGGTTATCGTTGGACCAGCGCAGCGCGGAAAAAAGATATTCAATGGCAGGCTTTGATAGATTGGAAAAAGAACAATCATAAAAATCGGTTTGAAAACCTGAGATCGATTTTTGAAAATCGTGAATTGCCAGCCGATTCGCCCGCTCTGATAATCAAAGCGGACGGCATATATGAACTCGGATCCGGAGACTTTCCGGTCTATCTCGCAGGCGAAAGCTATGAAGAAAATTGTGCGAGGCGCGGATTTGTGGAGAATGGCGATTACATAATGCTTCCTTGTTATTATGTCGATGACTTTGATTGGCATTTCCAAGAAATACCGATCGTTTCAAACCCCGCTTAGCTCAAGGAACTCAAAGAGTTTTATCAAAGACTTTCCGACGATACCGTTTTGGTAAGTGTAGATTGCCACGATTGAAGTTCGTCAATTCAAAATTTTAACAGGAGAAAATAACAATGACTAATGAAGAAATTTTAACAGAACTTTATAAAATCAAAAACGTTATGGAAAAAAACCATATATTCTCCCCAACAGTTAATTTCCTTATAGAAGCTGTTATGGAAAACATTAACCTACAAACCGCTAAAAAACAGCATAAGAGTGGGGCTACTTCAGCTGCAATGCGCTTGTTGAAATGGTCCAATAGCGAATATCCGGATTTTCATAAAGCACTCAGGTCTTCCACCGGCAAGCAGATGCTTGTAAATATTGCGTGGAGTATTATTCTGCATGACAGTTTACCTATTCCCACTCATGACGATGTTCAAAAATTGAGGGAAATCGACAGTATGCGTGAAATATACGAAAATGTCATAGCCGAAGGAAGGGAGAATCGTGGAATTTTCATTCCTGCGCCCTCGCGTGAAACATTAAAAACGTTTATTGCAATCACTAAAGCAAAAAAGCGCGCAGAAAAAACTCACGGACGCATCATCAGTTATCAACTCACGGACGGATATTTATTGAATGCCGAGTATTTACTTGCCATTATTGAAATCATCCCGGACGCGGTTTTTGTAACAAAAGATGCAAATACTTGTCCCTCTTGGAACCTGCAACCTGTCTACTTCAGCGGAACTGCGGGGGAAGGAGTTCTGCTCCCTATGCGTCCGCCCACAACAAACCAAAATAAAGGAGAAAATAAGAAATGATCAAAAACAAAAAAGGCGAAAGTTTCAAGTATAAAGGAAGAACTTTTACGGTGGGCGATGTGGTTTATGCCAACGACCAAAGCGACTATGAGGGACTGTTCGGATACATCAAAGAAATCCGGACGGGCGCAGACAAGGATACGGAAAATGACACGCCCGATATCTATTGCGAGTTCATTGCTCCGATCATCCCTTGCTACATCGCAAAAATTGAAGAGCGGTTCAGCAAACTTTACGCTACACCGAAAAAACTTGAGGAGCTTGCGCTCGATGAAGTTATCATGGCTCCTGACATGCTCTTGCTTGACAGCGAGATCGTTTCCTTGCAAGAAGGCGAATCTGTTTTCTGCGTGACGGAAGATTGGGCGTACCACGGTGATAGCGAGTTGAAAAGCACTGTTTTCCGCTCATTGCCCGATGCGCAAATTTATATGCTTCGTTGCTTGGCGGTGGAAATCATGGAAAATAATCCGCCTTTTAACCGACGTGGCGAAGAAGGCATAGTAGAAGATTCGTCGGAGATGTTCTTTGAGATCTATCAGGACGGCGATTATAACGAATGTCACTTCACCATCCAAATTGAAAAAAAGGACATCTTCGGGAAGAAAGCCGTATGATTTGGCGGCGCAGATAGGGGATCGGGTTATCGGTTCCCTGTCTGCGTGAGCTCAATATGGTCTTGCCCAAGCAAAGACAGGAGGAATTATGAAGATCCGCAGACAACAGAAAATCAAAGATTGCAAATATTGCAAGACAGCTTTTACAGACCCGAGATTGGACCCCGAAACTGATTTTCAGTCAATCACCATCGGAAATACCGACAAGGGCTTCAACGTTTATATCGACGCAGGTGTCGTAAATAACCCGCCGGTCAGTATCAAAGTTTTTATGTGGCGAGATGATTTACGGCAGAATGTAACGGTAGCCGCCATCACACCGCATTATTGCCCAATGTGCGGACGAAAGATCGCGGAAAACAAACCATTCTTAAGGAAGTCGAAAGAATGATTATCCGTTCATCTATTGCACCGGCTCTCAGTACTTCAACCCAAAATTCAACAGGAGAAAAACATGAATACGTTAATCAAAAATATCAGTGACGAATTCTTCCCGACGCCGAAATCTCTTTTGGATAAAATCGAAAATGACTTCTGCGAGATGTGGGAAGACCTTTCGGGAGAGTTATCTATTCTTGAACCATCAGCGGGAAAAGGGGACATTGTGGATTGGCTTCAAACGAAGCCGTGCGAGTATTACTCGCGGTCTCCGAAGTGTCTCCCTTCTCGAGCGGCAGATATCGACTGCATTGAGATCGAACCGGATTTGCGAGCGATCCTCAAAGGGAAGCGTGGCATCAGTGTGGTACACGATGACTTTCTCACATTTCAAACCGCAAAACGTTACGATCTCATCTTCATGAACCCGCCGTTCTCGAATGCAGACCGGCACCTACTGAAAGCAATCAGTATGCAGGAACGGTATGGCGGATTAGTCATTTGCATCCTCAATGCCGAGACGATCAGAAATCCGTTCAGCAAAACCCGTAAAATGCTTACAGCTCAACTCGAAAGATATCATTCCGCGATTCGCTTTTACGGCAACGCATTTTTGGAGCCCGATTCAGAGCGGAAGACTGATGCAGACATCGCCGTGGTGGGAATCAAGATCCCGATCCCGAAACATTTCTCGCAGTCGTTCGTTTTCGATCGGCTTGACAAAGCAGAAGAAGTATCGTTTGAAACCGTTCCCGAAACGGAAGACAAAGAGCTCGTTCAGGAGGGGTTCGATTATCTCGACTCGTATATCAAACAATTTCATGATGAGACTGCGGCAGGCATTGAACTTATCAAGGAATTCAACGCTTATACCTCGGTCAGGAAATCACGGTTTGTGGGTCTCGACCCAAAAGAGGGATCCGAGATCTTGACGTTGAGCTTAAAAGGCAAATCGATGGGGTGCGATGGACTCAATCGGTATGTGGAAGAAGTGAGGCTTCGTTACTGGAAATTGCTCTTTGGCAATCCAAAATTCACCGGCAAACTTACGAATAAAATGCAGTCCGAACTGATGTCGTCCATCTATGAGATGCGACATTATGATTTCACGATGCACAATATTCTCGAACTGTTGACGCAGATCCGCGACAATACACTCAATGGGATAGAAACAAGTCTCATGGAGCTTTTCGAGACCTTTTCGAGCAAGTATTCCTACTTTGACGAAACTTCCGGCAATATTCACTACTATAACGGTTGGACAACAAACAAAGCGCATAAAGTCAACAAAAAAGTTATTATCCCATTACATAATGTTTGGTCCAGCTATCGTTTCGGCGGTGAAGTGCGATGGTCATTATCAAGCTACGATGCATGGCATGTGTTGCAGGATCTTGCCAAAGCGCTTGATTATATCGCGTCACCCGCACACTCAGCAATCGATACGCATCAGGACATGCAGTCACAGATTGAACGGAATTTCCGAGAAGGCATCGCTTCGAATATTGTAACCAAATACTTCATTTTATCTTTCTTCAAAAAGGGGACTTGCCATATCGTTTTCAGAGACGAAGAGCTTTTGGAAAAGTTCAATATCTATATCGGCAAGCAGAAGGCTTGGCTTCCACCGAACTACGGACGGAAGGCGTATAAAGATTTAGACGATGAAGAACGCGCCATCGCCGATTCATTCAGCGGCGGGGAAGATGGCTATAACAAGATCTATGAAAATCAGGAAGAGTTCCTTGTAGAAAGACAACAAATGCTACAACTCACTGAAGGGACATCCAAGTAAAACATTAAGGAGAAACATTTATGAAAGGCAAAGAACAACAAGAAAAAGTAGGCGCAGAGCTGAAAAGTTTACATATGTTTCACGCCCTCCGTGACTATCTTTGGAGATCACACGGCATTACCCCGTTAAACTGCGGAGGTGAGCAATGAGAAATTTAACATCAATCGTATCCTATCCCGAGCGTGGAGAGGGGGGCAGTAACCGCTATCGCGGGAACTGCTCTCCCAAACTCATAGAAGATCTTATCGGATTCTTCAAACCTCATGAGATCTGTGATTATATGTGCGGAAGCGGAACAACAAAAGCAGCGGCGGAAGCTTGCGGCATTGGGAGTCACCTATATGATCTACATAGCGGGTTTGACCTCATGAGCTGTGAGATCCCCGAACGCCCTGAGTTCATCTTTTGGCATCCGCCATACTGGGATATCATTCTCTATTCGGACATCATGTACAAAGCGTCGGATGTGGAAAAGCGATATGGCTTCGACCCACGGCTCGCAGATCTCTCCCGTATCAAAGATTGGGATCGTTTTGTGGAAGCAATGAACTATGCCATGATGAAACAGTTTACGGCTTTGGAACGCGGCGGACGAATGGCGGTCCTTATGGGCGACATCAAAAAGAGGGGACGGCTATACAGCATGGTCTCCGAGATCGTCAAACCCGGAACACTGGAAAATATCGTGATCAAAGCACAGCATAATTGCTTTTCCGACCGCACGCAGTACAGCGGATCCTTTATTCCCATCCTGCATGAATATGTCATGATCGTCCGCAAGGACGCCGCATTGATGATCCCGATCCTTTCGACGAAGAGATCCGAGGTTGATATCCGCGATATGCGCGGTGCCACTTGGCGGGATATTGTCGCGGCAATCTTTGAGGAAAGCGGAAACGCGCTTGCACTCGAGGAGATCTATGCTATGCTGCAAGATCATAAGCGGGCGAAAGAAAGTCGGTTCTGGCGGGAAAAAGTTCGACAAACTCTACATTTGTACCCGCAGGTTTTTGAGCAAAACGAGCGTGGCAGATGGCGGCTCAGAAAAGTGCGCTGACCCGAGGAGTGACAACTATGGACGAACTTAAAAATTGTAACAGTGATTTTTCTGTAGTGATTGCGGCGTTTGTAGCCGAGATTTTAACTGCAGAGATGTCAGATAAAATGCAAAAATTTCGCTTTGAGGCAATGGGACAACTGCAAAGCCGGTTGACCCATTACAGGAAACTCGGGTATATAGAAGAGCTGCTATGCACCATCGCGCGAAAGAAATCGGTGATGATCATGAACGCTTCCTCCAAAACCGACATAAACAAAGTGATGTCTTTGCCGTCGCCGTCGTTTAACGGGAACCGATTTATTCCGGATAAGTACGATGTGGCGGAGGAGGAAATGATCTTTTGGGCGGAAACTTCCCTGCGGGCTCCATTGAACGAATCGGGATTTAAGCGCTACAGAGAGTTGTTTGGAGAAATTTTCCCCGAGCTGGCAAAAAAGATTTTCGGAAATTAGCAAAATGAAAGTGCGCTAAGGATAGACTTGACTTTCTATTTCAAAAGATGTAAAATATTAAAAAGGAGCGATATATCATGTCAAAGCCTATGACTGAACAACAGAAGTATAGCGAGATCTTACAGGGACTTGCGATATGCTATCGCAGAATGCAGAGCTTACGTCCGCTTAATAAAAGCGAACTTGACTACTTCTATCGTGAATTCTCGATCAGTGCCAGCCACAATTCCAACGCGATCGAGGGGAATACGTTTACCTTTGACGAAACGAAAATTCTGATTGAAAAGGGGATCGTGACCGGCGCGCACTCGTTGCGTGAAAGCGAAGATATCCTCGGCTATAAGCAAGCATTCGATCATCTCTATGTCGCGGTGAAAGACAAGCAGCCGATCACGGAAGCATTCATCAAAGAATTACACGGGTTTGTCCTGAGAGGTGATCCTGATGCGGGAAGTTATCGGCAGATTCAAAACTATGTCGGAAGCCTTTCGAGAGTAGTTTATACACCTTGTCCGCCCAAAGACGTTCCTTCCGAAATGCAGAAATATGCGGAAACCGTGCAAAGTGAATTCAAGGAATTCCTCGATGAACAAAAGGATGGGGAATTTGATTGGGTAAAACTATTGCATATGCTTTCCGGGCATCATATTCTGTTTGAGAATATTCATCCGTTTATTGACGGGAACGGAAGGACCGGTCGGCTCTTGCTGTCCTATGAGATGATCCTGCTCGGTCTTCTTCCGGTAGATATCCGCTATGAGGAGCGTGAACGGTATTATGCCGCAATCCAGCATTATCGGGACAAAGAGAAATACAGCGACCGCCCCGAGGGCAAGACCGAAAATCTCGCAAAGCTTCTTGCGGAGTGTGAACTCGAGAGCATGAAACGCTGGTTAGACGTTTTTGGTGGATAACGCATATAGCGGTATGAGAAAATTTTCTCCCGAAATACTTGACGGAGAAGAAGGTTTTTGCTATAATAGCATTGTAAGTATCAGGTTTGGTTTTCCAAACACAGTTTATCAGAGTTTGAAAGTGCCATTTGTTTTTTGCAAATGGCACTTTTTTGTTTCTTGCCTCAAAAAGGCATAGCGCCGACTGTCCCTCGGGAGAGCCGGCGCTATTTTTATATAGATCGCGGCGGCGTATCCGTCAAAAAAATTTTTATAGGAGTAATATTATGCTAAAATGTCTGGACAGTTACAACACATCATTCGACTCTTTTGCTTCTATGTATTCTTTTCATGAACAGCAAGAGAGCGAGAGCCGCTGGACGAGATGCAAGGTGAACGAACTTGCGGTAGAACCCTTATCTAAGGATTCTCCTTTGTTCGCAGATCTGAGCCAATTCGCTCCGACGGTCGGGGAAGAAGCCGTAAAAGACACGGCTACCAATCTTGGATTGGCACTAAAAGTGGAAGGGGAGATCTATCCCATAAGAGAGACCGCCTATAAAACTCTCTTGGATCGGGCAAAGATCAACGGAACTGCGCTGCCGAAACTGAGTCGGGAAAAGCTTGCGGATTTTTTAACTTCTTGCATGAGGCTGTTCGCGGGAGAGGCGCTCGTTTTGATCCGCGACGAAAAGATCTCTGCGGTCCACTCCGGCGACGAAACCGATTATTCGATCTTACCGATCGACCAACTTTTGGAGATCCTCCAAGCAAAGCTTAACGCTCGCTTCCCGGGAAATGTTTTCACCTCGGGGTATATGGATCATGCGATTTCAAGCGCGGCTTGGTCGATGCCCGCACAAAAGGATGATCTCCTTGGCGTCTACACAAAAAGCCTTGAAGCGCATGGACAAGCAAAACTGGCAAATAGGATCATGCCCGGTATCAGGTTTACGACCTCAGACACGGGTATTGCTTCCGCAAAGGTCTCCGCGCTACTGCTCGGCGGCCCGACGCCGATCCATATCGGCAGTTGCCTTGCCGTAGATCACCGCAATCAAAAAAAGGTAGGGGACTTTGACGACATCCTCAACGAGCTTTTTGCGCAGTTCGGGAACAGCGTCAAACAACTCCAAAAACTTTTGGATATCCAATTGGAATATCCCATCAATGCGATGACTCGTATATGCAAGCGACTTTCGATGCCGAAAAAAGCCGCGGTCGAAGCGATCAAGATGTTCGAGATGGCCTATGGCGGGGGCTCTGCAACGGCGCACGATGTATATCTTGCGATGCAGGAGATCATGTTCACGCTAAAATCCGAAAAAGTACCCGAAAGCAAGCTTCTTGCAGTTGAAGAAAACCTTGCGCGGGCGCTCACCGTTAAATGGTCCGACTACGATCTTGCAACGGGGGTGACGTACTGATGTCAGCTCCGATCGCACTATGTGACACAAACGGTATGACGCGCGAGCGTTGGTTCGAATGCCGTATGCACGGACCAAAGGGAGATATTCCATACACGGTCGGCGGCAGCGATGTCGCCGCGATATTCGGAGTTTCGCCTTGGACATCTCCTTTGGACCTCTGGATGATCAAAAAAGGAAAAATGGATCCTTGGGAAAAAGTCAACGCAGGGCAACTTGAGATGGGGCACTTTCTGGAACCGATCGCGGCGCATTTCTACGCCCGAAAGACGGGAAATACCGTGATCGACGATACCATGCTCTATCAACATGCGGATCATCCCTATGCGCTTGGCAATTTCGACCGGCGTTTCATCCGTAAAACGGATGGGAAACCCGGGATACTCGAATGCAAAAGCTGTACTTACTATAAGGCGAGCGAGTGGGCAGACGGGCGTTTTCCGCTCTACTATGAATTTCAGTTGCGTTTCTATCTGGCGATCGCAGACGTGGATATCGGAGCATTCTCCGCACTATGGGGGAACAATCCGGAAAACGATATGGCGATGCCGGAGATCGAACGGGATCCTGCAATGGAAGACCTGATCTTTGAAAAGCTCGAAGAGTGGAATTGGAGTCTCATCCATGACAAACCGCCGACACTGGCGGGCGTTGCCCCCAAACTGGCATTGGAGAGCTTGGCGAGAGTCTACGGTCCCAGCAATCCCACCGCGCCGACAATTGAATTTCCGAGTAAATATGAGTCTCCCCTGCGCCAAATTGCCGCGGCACAGGCCGAGATCTCAGATTACAGATCCTATATCAAGAAAAAAGAAGAGGAGGTCGAAGCACTTACAGTGCGAATCACGGAATTGATGAAAGAGCATGAACACGGCATTCTTGAAACGACGAATGACAAGCTCCTGATCGATTTCGTTACAAAAAGGAAGCGTCAACCGGAAACCAAATTGCTAAAAGAGAAGTTTCCTTTGGCCTATGAACAAACTTTGAAAACTTCTGAAAGCCGAAAGATCAAGGTGACGGTGGAGGCGAAATAGGAGGTAACTATGCTATGTCAGTTTGAGAAACTGCTATATCCGCGTGACGTCAGTTTGGTGAATGCGGATAGCTATATGATCGCCCTGTATCATCCTTGCGAAAGAGTCTTTGATTCTGCGGGAGGGCTCATTACCCAAATAAAAGCGGTTGGATACTGCTTGCCGATCACTGATAAGCTTCGTTTCGACATCCACGGGCGATGGAAGAAAAGCGAAAAGCATGGACTGCAGTACGAAGTGGAGAACTATGACGAAGTGATCACTCCGTCGAAAGAGGGGATCATCTCCTATCTGTCCTCGGGACAGATCAAAGGGATCGGTCCTGTGATCGCCGGACGCATCTATGATGCGTTTGGGGATTCTACTTTGGACATCCTGGACACAGAACCGGATCGCTTACTCTCCATTCGCGGAATCAGTCCTGCAAAGCTTGTGAAGATCAAAGAGTCCTATCTTGTCAACCGCGCCGCCCGCGACGTCGTCGCATTTTTGACCCCGTATGGGATCACCGCAAACCGTGCGGTCCGGTTTTACATGGAGTACGGGAATGAGGCGATCAAAATCGTAAAAGAAAATCCTTATCGGCTGAGCGAACTCTCCGGAATCGGTTTTCTGACGGCGGATAAAATCGCAATGAGTCTTGGCTTCGAGAGGATCTCGGTGGAGCGCGTCGATGCGGGTATGATCTATACGTTGAAAGCTGCGGAATCGAGAGGGCATTTGTGTATGGAAAAACACGATTTCATCCACGAATGTCAAAAGATCCTCGATACGCCCGGGCTTACGGAAGAGATGATCGCAAATCGCGCAACATGGCTACTGCATAACGCGGATCTTGTAAGTTATGAAGGAAACGTTTACAGGCTGGAGGTCGCATGGGCAGAGGAGAGATTGGCTAAACGAATTGCTCGCCTGCTATCTTCCTCCGGCAGTCACGAGATTGAAAATTTGGATGATTTGATCGATGCGGAAGAAGATTCGCTTCGTATCAAATTTGCGCCCGAGCAACGCGATGCGATTTCGATGGCTTTGACAAATAGATTTTCCATCATAACCGGAGGGCCCGGAACGGGCAAAACCATGATACAGCGCGCGATCATAGATATCTACCGAAAGATCGATGCGTCCAAATCCATTTGCTGTTGTGCACCGACAGGACGCGCGGCGAGAAGGATGGAAGAATCGACGCGGCAACCCGCTTCGACCGTCCATAAAGCGCTTGGCTTAGTGGCGGGCGAAGACGGCGCTTACAATCTGCCGGAGGAACTGCAGGACGATCTGATCCTCGTGGACGAAGTATCTATGCTGGATATCTATCTGGCGGGATACTTCTTCGATGCGATCAAGAAAGAGGCGCAAGTCGTCTTTATCGGCGATGCGGATCAGCTTCCGTCTGTCGGTCCCGGCGCGGTTTTAAGCGAGATGATCAACTGCGGTTGCATTCCGATCGCGCGCTTGGATAAAGTGTTCCGCCAAACCGCAGGAAGCAGGATCGCCATCAATGCAAAGCTGATCCGGCATGGAAATCTGAATTTGGAATACGGCACGGACTTTCTGTTCCTTGACTCGCCCGATATGGAAGAGTCGGCGGATTCCCTTGTGGATCTATACCTGCGTGAAGTGGCCGCCTACGGAGTCGATAACGTCGCGCTCCTTTCTCCATTTCGCCAAAAAACAGTTACGGGCGTCAATGCCTTGAATGACCGCATTCAGGAAAAAATCAATCCGCTTCATTCCGGTTTTGACGAAGTTACCAAGGGCAACAAAAAATTTCGCGTCGGCGATAAAGTAATGCAAACCAAAAACAAGCTCGATGTCAATAACGGAGACATCGGATATATCCGAAGTATCGATAAGTCGGGAGGATATGTTTCCTTAGAGATCGACTTCGGAGATGGGCGCATCAAAGAATACGATTCCGATGACCTCGATATGATCGAACTCGGCTATGCCACGACCATCCATAAATCGCAGGGGGCGGAATACGAATCGGTGATCATCAATTTGCAAAGCGCACACAGCGTTATGCTGGTCCGACCGCTGATCTACACCGCGATCACGCGCGGAAAGGGAAAAGTCATAATTGTCGGAGAAAGAAAAGCGCTTTGCACTGCGATCAGACGAACCGATACCGAACGGCGGGGGACATGCCTCGCAAAACGAATCAAAAAAATCATGAAAAGGAGTTAAAAAATGTCGTACAAACAACACATCGCTCAGCTGGAAAGCTATAAGAAACAAATCGGTGACGGAACTTTCGCCCCGAAAGATCTGATTTTCTTCCAAGAACTCAACTACAGAGTCGAAGTCCTTGAAACCTTGAGAGCCTTCTGCACCTGCGCTCCACAGACCGAAGACACAAAAGAGATCGCACAACACTATCAAATGGTTGTGGCGTATCTCCGTTTCCTTCAAACAGAAAGAAGGTTCGGTTTGAAGGCAGATCAAGAGGGAAAACAGAGACGAGACACTGCGGCGGCATCTTATGAAGCCGTGCTCTCGGATTGCTGCAAACGTTTTTCAGAGTTTCAGCCGAAAGATCCGCAACATTACCAAAAGACCATCAGGCAATTTATCAGTACCGTTCTCCCGCTCTGGATCCAATTGCGATCCACCTTCGTCAAAATCGAGTTCGACGAAGAACCGAGCGGCTCCATGGGCAAAACCCAAAGCTCATCAGAGGATTCCGCGACGAAACCAGAAGATAAAATCGCAAGTGCCATGGCTGTACCTTGTCCTATTAAAAAGTACAAAGGGAAAACCTTGGGCGAGGTCTTAACGCTCGATCCGAAAGCAATCAACTGGCTCGCCAAAAGTTACGAGGGGGACGCTTGCGTAAAGGAGGCGGCGATTACGATCTGTGACTATGCCACCAGAATGACTGCTTAAAACAACGTATGGGGGCGATCCTCCGCCCCCGAAGGAGCTTTTATGGACATGATACATATCGCGGATGTCATTTCGCTTTTAGGTCTGCCAAGCCCGCATATGGGGCAATCGTCATATTACGTTCAATGCCCCTGTTGCGACGAAACGCCGCGCAAAATGCATCTGAACATCAATCTCAAAAAGGACGTGTTCCGCTGCCCGCGCTGCGGCGTTTCAGGCGGCATATTTGACCTGTATTCGCTCTATACAGGGGTTTCCCGTCAAGATGCCCGAAACAGCATTGCAGAGCGTCTGAGACTGTATAAAGAGCCTAAGATCATTCCCGCAAAAAAGACATTCATTCCCGCAGAAGAGCCGCGCGAGTATCCGATGACGGATATAGGGACGCGCCACGCGACCTATACCGCGCTATTGCAACTCCTGAATTTATCAAAAGATCATCGCAATAACTTGCGGACGCGCGGACTTTCCGATGCCGAGATCGACCGTCTTGAATATCGAACGACGCCGATCATGGGATTGAGAAGCATTGCAAAAACGCTATTATCCCAGGGAAAATATCTGGCGGGAGTCCCGGGTTTTTATCGGGACGAGTCAGATGAATGGACTTTCATCCATGAGGAACGCGGTATTCTGATCCCCGTCAGAGACATAAACGGAAAGATCCAAGGGCTTCAGATAAGACGCGATAACGTCTCGAAGAGGAAGTTTCGTTGGATATCCAGCGCCGATAAAAAGGACGGATGCCGCGCCGAGGGGTGGACACATCTCGCGGGTGGGGACTTCCGAGATCTCATTCTGACAGAAGGCCCAATGAAAGCGGATGTCATTCACGCCCTTACCGGTCAAACGATTTTGGCTGTTCCCGGTGTCAATGCTCTCACGAAACTCGAAGAAACGCTACTGCAACTGCGAGATAGGGGACTTGCCTCGATCATGACAGCCTTCGATATGGACTTTTCAGTCAATCCGCATGTCCAAAATGGGTTCAAACAGCTTTTACAGCTTCTGGAAAAACTGAAATTTCGGTACGGCAGCTATGTTTGGGATCCTCAATATAAAGGTCTCGACGATTATGTCAATCGCAGAAAATCGTGACTTAGCGAAGGCAAAAGAATATTTTTTGAGCGGCTCGGCATTTGCCAAGTCGCTCTTTTCTTTTTCAATGAACATAGATACCACACTTGACGGCAGATGGCTTTCCGTTTATCACCAAACGCCGAAAGAAAGAGAAAAATATTCACGAATTTCTTTTCAGAAAGTTATTTGAAAAATTTATAAAATTTGCAAAAAAAGTTGGAAGTTAAGTCTGTGAGTATGAAAAACCTGTGGTATAATAGAATTAAGAATACGGCGCGCGTATGTGAAATTCAAAAACAAAGGAGATTTTATGGGAGGCGGAGGAGCAACAAGCGGCGGAACGTATGTCGGAACGCAAAGACGAAGTTTGAAGCCAACAGGTAAACCAAACTCGCGGTGTGATTTGTATGTAGACGGAAAAAAGAAACAGAGCAGGTGGTACGATTATGAGGGAAAAGCAATTCGCAATCGTGACTACTTTCACTCTGCCAAACCGAACACCCCTTTCCCTCATGATCATCCATGGGACTGGAGTAGCGGAAAAGGGGAGCGTTATGAAGGGCATGATATCCCGCCCGACCCAAATTTTCACTGAGAGAGGAATTATGAGCAAGAAAAACCCATACAAAGAAGATAAACCCGGCATCTGCACAGTCTGCGGAAAGATCGCCTTTTTCGACGAATTCGGAAACGGAACATGCCCGCACTGCGGCTGGGAAATGTGCAAGGATGAGGAAAAAATGGGACAAGAGCAGGGGATCAGCTATCCCATGCTTGTTCCTGTATGGCGGGCGAGAGAACAATACAGGCAGGGGAAACCATTCAAGGCGACCTTTGAAGATTTCGTCAACGGACTGTATTTTTACAGCGAGATGTCCTTTCTCCATAAAGGGATTCATTACTACGTCATGTTTTCAAACGGAAAAATATGCGTCGGGCATGGCGATGTCTATCAATTATATGATACCCGCGAAGAATTTACGGAAAAAGCAAACATTGACGGACGACTCTTGAAGGACATCTGGGACGAAGTGGAAAATCCGAGCTATATGTTCGATTAAAGGAGAAATATGCAGGAAGAACTTACGGAATACGAAATACAAAAAGCACAAAAGAAACGCGAACTCGTGCGGAACGAGTTTCAAACAGTGGGAAAATATCAGATCCCGCTCATCAAAAAGCAGGAGATCGACTTCGACACGATCAGCCTTATAAGCTACGTCGATACAAAAACGAACGACGAAAAGAACGCCTATAAAACGGTTCACTTCTTCACGCACGATTGGCTTTTCGACAAGGTCTATGATAAAGCATTTGACGAAGCCGAAAAGCTCAAACAATACTACGCGCTACTGTCGCCCGATTTCAGCATGTTTACCGACATGCCGCTCGCGCTGCAGATCATGAGCGTGTTCAAAAACCGTTGGTGCGGCGCCTATTGGCAAAGTTTGGGGCTTACAGTGATCCCGACGGTCAGCTGGGGAGACGAACGCAGCTTCGAGTTTTGCTTCGACGGCGTGGAGCAGGGCTCCACCGTTGCCGTTTGCACCCACTATCGGGAGAACGACGAGGAGAGCTTTATGCTCGGCTACAACAGAATGCTCGAAGTCATTCAACCGAGCAAAATTCTTTGTTACGATGAACCGTTCAAGGCAATGACGGGAAATATCAAAGAATTTCTTCCTACGACTTATGAGTGGACGAAAGACCTCGATTGGAAAGAAAAGGCAAAATTTCTTGCCGATAAACACACGAGAAATCAAATTTGATTGCGCAAAAG
>CANQPO010000034.1 GCA_947625695.1 uncultured Clostridia bacterium
GAAATGCTCCGCGATCTCGACAAGGAGACGGTGGACTTCTTCCCCAACTTCGACGGCATCGAAATGGAGCCCGCCGTGCTCACCTCCCGCTTCCCCAACCTGCTCGTCAACGGGTCGGACGGCATTGCGGTCGGCATGGCGACGAACATTCCCCCCCACAACCTTGCAGAAGTCATCGACGGCACGATCGCCATGATCGACAACCCCGAAATTTCGGTCGAGGAGCTCATGCAGTACATTCCCGCGCCCGATTTCCCGACGGGCGGCGTCATCATGGGCAGAGGGGGCATTCGCAAGGCCTACAGAACGGGTCAGGGCAACATCATCATCCGCAGTAAGTGCGAAATTGAGGAACACGGCACGGGCGCGAACGTCCGCTCCCGCATTGTCGTCACCGAAATTCCCTATCAGGTCAACAAGGCCCAGCTCATCGTGCAGATCGCCGACATGGTCAAGGATAAGCGCATCGAGGGTATTTCGGACATCCGCGACGAGAGCGGCAGAGAGGGCCTTCGTATCGTCATCGAGTGCAAGAAGGACGCCAATGCGCAGGTCGTTCTCAACACCTTATACAAGCACACCAACTTGCAGACGTCGGACGGAATTATTCTCCTTGCGCTCGTAGAAAACGGCACCGAGCCCAAGGTTTTGAACCTCCGCGAAATTCTCACCTATTATCTCGAACATCAGAAGGAGGTCATCCGCCGCAGGACGAAATACGACCTTCAAAAGACGGAGGAGCGCGCCCACATCGTGGAGGGGCTCGTCATCGCGCTTGCCAACATCGACGAAGTCATCCGTATCATCAAGGAGTCCCGCGACAAAAACGACGCGACCGAAAAGCTCACCGCGGCGTTCGAGCTCAGCGAAAAGCAGGCGAACGCCATTCTCGAAATGAGGCTTCAGCGTCTCACCGCCCTCGAGGTGGAAAAGCTGAGAGAGGAACTTGCCGCCCTCCGCGCGGCAATCGAGGACCTCAAGGACATTCTCGCCAACGAGTGGAGAGTTATGAAGATCATCCGCGACGACCTCGAGGCGATCAAGGCAAAATATCCCTCCGAGAGAAAGACGGAGGTCTCCGTCGATTACGGCGAGATCGACGACGAGGACCTCATCGACGAGGAGGACGTCGTCATCTCCATGACCCACGGCGGCTACATCAAGCGTTTCCCCGTCGCCGAATACCGCGTGCAGAACAGGGGCGGCGTGGGCGTTACGGGGCACAAGCCCAAGGAGGACGACTTTGTAGAGCAGATGTTCGTCTGTTCCACCCATATCCCCATTCTCCTCTTCTCCAACCTCGGCAAGGTATACTCCATTAAGGGGTACGAGATCCCCGAGGCGAACAAGCAGGCGCGCGGGAGAGCCATCGTCAACATCGTCCAGCTCAACGCGGGCGAAAAGATCGCGGCAATTCTGCCCGTCTATGAAAACGGCACGGGCTATCTTGTGATGGCGACCAAGAACGGCCTCATCAAAAAGACGGCGACGCGCGAGTTCGACCGCATTATGCGGAGCGGAAAGATCGCAATTAAAATCAACGAGGACGACGAACTTATCTCGGTGCAGTTCGCAAGCGGCACGGACGAGATCATTGTGGCTTCCCGCTCGGGCAAGTGCATCCGCTTCTCCGAGGAGGACGTCCGCCCCATGGGCAGAGACACCATGGGCGTGCGCGCCATCAACCTCTCCAAGGACGACGCGGTCGTGGATATGCTCGTTTTGAAGGAGGGTTTCGATATCCTCACCGTCTCCGAAAACGGCTACGGCAAGCGCACCGACCCCGCCGACTACCGCATGCAGACCCGTGCGGGCAAGGGCGTGAAGGCGGGCGTGTTCAACGAAAAGACGGGGCTTCTCGTCAACATGAAGCTCGTGCGGGACGACCTCGACGTGATGATGGTGTCCTCGCAGGGGATCGTCATCCGCATGCACGGAGAGGCGATTTCGCGGATCGGGCGGAACACCCGCGGCGTGCGGCTCATGAGCCTGCGCGGCGGCACGGTCGCAACGGTCGCCATCACCGACCGCGACGACGAGGCGGAAGTGGAAGTCCCCGAGGAGACGGCGGCGGACGTGCCCGTCGAAGAGACGGACGAGAGCGAAGAATAAAACGCAATGCGTATTGCAAAAAGAGCGATGAAAAATAATAAAATGCAATACGTATTGCAAAAAAGAGCAATATAAAGCGGCGCGGCGGGCTTTTCAGCCCGCCGCGCCGCTGTGTTGTTTTGCATAAATGCGTCATTCCGCCCCGCGCTTCTTATTGTCATTTTGCCTCATCTTTTTATTGTCATTTCGACCGAAGCCGCAGGCGAAGTGGAGAAATCTCACCTTGTTATAATGCGGTAAAGATGTTTCGACTCCGCTTCGCTCCGCTCGAAATGACATTTTGGAATGTCACCCACCCCCTTGATCCCCCTCCGTGGGAGGGGGTTTCATCGAGAGAGTTCCGCGTTCTTGTCCTCTCCCGAGGCGGGGCAGGGTAGCAGAATTACTTAAAGAGCAGGGTCATATATTCCGTTCCGTTGTTTGCAGTGAAGAAATATTTTCCGTCGTACATGAGGGGGTCGGTGCTCATGATGCTGCCTTCGAATTCGCCGATCTTTTTCCCGTCCATGTTATAGAAAACAAGGCCCGTTTCCGTGTTCACATAGAGCAAATTGTGGATAAAAGAGGTATCTTTGTCGCCCGTGATCTCGAGCATCGTCTTGCCTTCGGGGGCGGCTTTGGAGAACGCGGCGCTCATGCCCTCTTTGTTGTATGCGACAAGGTGGTTGCCGCTGACGCCCAAAATGCCGTTCATTCCCGTGATTGCCACCTTGCCGTCATAATCTACCGCGATGTAGCTGTTGTAGCTGCTTGTGACGATGAGAGACTGCTCCTCCCAAACCGTAACGCTCGAGGTGGGCAGCTGCGCGATGGGGTTGAGGTCTCTGTCTACGATCGTCCCGCTCGTGAGGAAGCGGTCGTCCGAGAGCCGGTAGAAGGGAAGAGAAATATTTTTGGCGGTCAGGTCAACGGAGGGGTTCGCCTTTTCGTCGAGGATCAGCGTGTATTGCTGCGAGACTTGCGAAACGAGCGCAACGTTGTTTTCTTCCTTGTAGGCGCGCACCAAAATGCGGTCAAAGTCGTTGGTGAGTTTGTTGTAAAGGGTATTGGAGGGGGTGAAGAAGTAGTCCGCGTCCACTTTTTCATCCTTGTTGTTCACAAAGTCATAGCGGTGGAGGACCGCATTGAGCTTCTGCGACGAACTGCCGCTCTCGATGATCTCCACATTATAGCCACCCTCGGCGTCCATGCTTACGGGCGTCTCATCGTAATAGTAGAAGTAATGCCCCACAACGCCGCAGACCGCACTGTTGAAAACGGTAACGCTGTCGAGTTTGTTGTCCCCCTTATAGAAGGTGTATTTGGCGGCATAGCTGTTGCCTTCGCGCAAGTAGCTGTAATCTTTGTAGATGTAATCGGGATAGGTTATGGGATTGGCGAGAGGGGTCTTTACAACGCCGAGATCGTCGCCCACTTTATAGCTATCGTCCTCGCCGTAGATCTCCTCCTCCGTCAGCTTTTTCCATGCGCCGTCCACATAGGCGGTGTAAAACTTTTGCGTCTCGCCGCCGTCGTCGGGGTAATAGGTCAACCCGTACCAGCGGACGCTTTCGCCGCTCTCCGTGTTGTAATAGCCGCCGCCGGTCATCAGGTCGGGCAGGGAAGAGAAGGTTTCTTCAAAGAGGAGCTCCCCCGTCGGCCATGCTACTTGGTAAGAATTTTCGTAAGATTCGTTCCGGCTCGTCAGAATCAGGTAGGGCGAACTGCTGCTGTAAAAGGTGATCGAGGAATACCAATCGGTCACCGCCGCTTCCTTCTTCATGCTGTAGAGGCGGCACCTGTTTTCGTTCTCCTCCGTGCCGTATTCCACCGCCATCTCGGGATTGTTCGCAAGGGCGCTCAGCCGCATATGGATGGGTTGCACCGTGGTAAACGCGGGGATCTCGCTGAAGCGGGAGGAGACGGTCATGCTTTCCGGAAGCTCCAACGCATAGTTTTTTACGTCAAACGTGCCGGAACTTCCGTTGTCGCACCCCGCAAGAGGCGCGGCGCAGATCGCCGCCGCAAGCGCCACTGCAAAGATGGTATTTTTTTTCATAATTGCTCCTTTTTCGCCGAAATTTCGGTTATTTTTTCTCTATATTATATAAAAAATCGAAAAACAGTCAACTGTTTGAGGGGGACATGGGTAAAAATGATAAAAATTTTGGTGTGGAAAAGTATAATGCGTTGCAACTCTTTTAAATCATGTCATTTCTCTCCGCACTTCTGATTGTCATAGCTTTCAATGCCCTCCCCCAACTTGTTGGGGGAGGGGAAGGGGAGGGGGCACCTTATTATAAAACAGCGGCGCGGCGGGCAAAAGCCCGCCGCGCCGCTACATTATTTCTAAATTACATCAAATCATCACCAGCGCCAAACCTCCGAGGGCCGCAAAGAGGGAGGGCGCCGCCACCAAAACGCCCATCTTCAGAAAGTCGAGGTACCCGAACTTAAGTCCGTGCTCCCCCAAAATGCCGCTCCACATAATGCCCGCAAGCGCGCCGATGGGGGTGAGGAAAGCGCCCAAATTGGAGCCGATCACCGTCGCAAACATTGCCCCCAAGCCGCCGCCCGCTTCTGCAATGACGGAGGAAAAGAGCACGCTCATCGGAATGTTGTTGATGACGTTCGCCGCGAGGAAGGAGAGGGACCCGTACTTCCAGATCTCCGCGTCGCTCCCGAGGAAATTTCCGATCATGGCGGTCACCCCCTTCTGTTCGAGCACCACGATCATCACAAACATTGAGAGCACAAAGGGGACGAGCGCATAGGGCGCGCGCTTCAGGCAGTGGAAAAGTTCGATGGGCTTTTCCCGCCGCACGAGCGCAAAAATGAGGGCGAACAAAAACAAACTCCCCACCGAGCAGAGGGAGACGAGCCACATCTCGAGCCCGATATAGGAGCCGATCGCAAGCAGCGCCGTGCAGGCGGCAAGGTGAACAATTCCCACCCACAGGAGGGGCTTATCGTGCAAATTTACCTCCTGCAGCTCGCCGCTGAGCGGCGCGGAGAGTTTCTTGCGGAAGAGGAGATAGAGGCACAGAAGGGCGACCGCTCCCGCAAACATGGTGGGAACGATGCTGACTTTGAGGTAGGATAAAAAGTCGATGCCGTAGGCGGTCGCAAGATAGATATTGGTGGGATTGCCGATGATGAGCGCCATGCTCCACGTGTTGGCGGCGACGAATTCGGCGGCGAGGTAGGGCATGGGATCGACGTGTTCGTTCTTACAAAAGTAACAGATGAAGGGGGTGAAGGAGAGAATGATGATGTCGTTCGAGGTGAACACGGTGAGCACGGAGACGAGCAGATACAGAATAAAGAAGAGCTGTTTCTGTCCTCCGCGCGCGTGTTTTATCGCCACGTTCGCCAAAAAGCGGAAGAGCCCGAGCTCGTCGAGGAACACCGAGAGCACGGTCATCGAGAGGAAGAGAACGAGGATTTTCAAGGGGTTGATGGCGGTGTCCGCAACGAGGGCTCTCCCCACGGCCGCAACGTCCGCCTGCCCCGCAAGAAGGAGAATGCCCGCCCCCAACAGGGTGACGAGCCAATAGGTCGAGATAGTTATCTTCCCGAGTTTGAGTTTGGGGAAGAAGAGCACGCTTGCGATCATGAGAATGCAGGTCGCGGCGCAGATGAGCACGGCGGGCAACATAAAAAACCTTCTTTTTGAAATCGCGCAAATTGTAGCACAAATATCAAAGGAAGGCAAGCGATTTTTTCACAAAAAGCAAAAGCTGCCGCGCGCCCTTCCGCGGGGGCGGAAGGGCGCGCGGCTCAAAAACTTCATTCCGCCGCTTTTTTGGCAGGTTTTACCTTCACGCTCCCGCAGAGCACCTCTGCATAGGAGTAGGAAGTCTTGCCCAAAAAGTTTTTGTCGTTGGGGCGGACGGTAAAGAGGGCGGGGTACACCCCCGAGAGCTCCCCGCAGTACTTCAAAATTTTGTTCCTGCCCAAATTCACGGTCACGTCCACCTGTGTGCGGAAGTAATCGGCGATCGTCTTTTTAATGGTCTGAATGTCGTTGTGCCGCTTGATCATGTGCGGATTTTGGACATGTTTGCAATTTTTTATACTTTGGGCGAAATTCCCGCGCCGCCGTCATAACGGGGCTCTTTCCCGCATAACATAGAGGGAAATCAAAATCGGGAGTAAAAATTATGATCGGTACTGAGACGGAAACTTTTCGCGGCTACGGAAAGATTGGCGAAATCAGCGGACAAACGGCCGTGGAATGCCGCTTCGGCGGCGAGGTGGAAACGGTGCTTTCTGCACATGCGAGCGCCACGCTCTTGAGTGCGGAGGCAGGCAACGGCGAGGTGCATTACACGGGACGGGTGCATTTTTCCATCGTGTATGAGAGCGGCGAGAAAAAGGTCTGCCGCGCCGAGAAGGGAGTGGAATTTTCGGCAAAGGCGGCGTCGGATGTGTGCTGTCCCGCCTTCACGCCCCGCGTCAAATTGCAGACGGAGAACGTCTCCGTCCGCCGCGAGGGGGCGAGCGTCTATCTCACCGCCCTGCTCGGTGCGGACGTCACCCTCTACGGGGAAAAGAGCTTCGACTATCTCACCGACGGCGAACTCGTTTGCAAAAGGGAGAGCTTTCCTTTCACCGCGGCGCACCTGTGCGGGGGAGCCGCCGAAGCGGACGACGAGTTCGAGACCGACTTTGTGGGCGACATTTTGCTCCATGCGGAGACGGTGAACCTCTCGGACGTCCACTGCGAAACGGGGTCGCTTGTCTTGGAGGGGGAAGTCAACCTCGGGATCCTCGCGCTCAAGGGGGAAAACTCTCTCGTCTCCTTCGAACGGCTCGTTCCCTTCCGCGTGGAGATCCCCTGCGACGCGGCGCAGGCGGGCAGAAACGCCGAGGGGCAGGTGTGTGTGAGCGACGTCGTCCTTCACGCCGACGCCGACGAGGAGCAGGGCAAGTGCAAGATCGTCGCCGAGCTCACCCTCACCGCCGAGGGGTGCGTGTATGAGGAGACGCAGATCGACGGCATTGCCGACGCCTTTTCGCTCACCCATGCGGTGGAGCTCTCCTTTGCGGAGGCGACCTGCGCGGGCGTGGGGGAAGCGGTCAAACTCACCGAACGAGTGTCCGGCAAGGCGGCGCTCTCCTCTCCCGTCGATTTTTCGGACGTCTTTCAGGCGGTCACTCTCGAGCGCGCGGAGGCAAATCTCATAACGGGTGACGAAAAACGGCTCGAAGGGGTCGCCATGGCCACCCTTTTGGTGCTCGGAACGGACGGCGTCCACCGCGGCGTAGAGATCAGTTTGCCCTTCTCCGTGCCCGTGCAGGCGGAGGGAGATTGTGCGGTGTCCGTGCTCGCGTGCGGTATTTCCGCGCGGCAGCGGCAGGAGGGAGAAGTGGAGGCGGAGGCCACCTTGAAGATCGTACTCACCCCCAAAAAGACGTGGAGCATCCGCCCGTTAGCGGCTGTGGAAGAAAAGGAGCCGCTCGTGCTTTCGGACAGCGCGGTGAGCGTGTACATTCCCCGCGCGGGCGACGGGCTTTGGGAGCTTGCAAAGAGCCTCAAAAAGCCCCCCGAAGAGGTCTCTGCGAGCAACCCCGACATCGAATTCCCCATCAAAAAGGGCCAACGGGTCATCATTTACCGCAAAAAGAGTTTAGTGTGAGATTTTTTCCTTGGCAAAGCCCCCTCCCTCGGAGGGGGTTTCGCCATTATACCCTCTCCGTGGGAGAGGGGTAGGGGTGTGGGGCGGCGAAACGGCTCTTCAAAGCGTCATGCTGCCCCGCGCGCAGTTCTGTTTATCTAAGCGCGGCACGAGCACGCAGTGCGAAGTAGCCCTAATGTGAGTACGCAGTTCGCGCAAGAAAGTCTGCGAAGGCATCTTGGTACGTTTCGGTTTGGTTTTGAACATACTTGGACGTAACAAGATTCCCTCGGGGAGTTGCCGTGTCGGACTTCGTGATTCCCTCTACGGCTCGGAATGACGCACGAGCGACGATTACGTGCGTTAAGCGTCACTCTGGCCCGCACACCGTTCTAATTACGTCACCCTGAGCGTAGTCGAAGGGTGTCCGCATTTTTATAATAAGGACATTCCTCGACTTCGCTACTTCGTCGCAGGCTCCTCGTGCCGCGCTGTTCTAATTACGTCACCCTGAGCTTGTCGAAGGGTGTCCGCATTATAAACAAGGACATGTTTCGACTACGCTCAACATGACGTGGTTTGGGAATTTCACCCACCCCCTTAGTCCCCCTCCAATGGAGGGGATTTCGTTCTTGCCCTCCCCCGCGTCAGAGGGGGAGGGGTAGGGGAGGGGGCACCTTATTCTTCTCCCCCAATTTGTCATTTCTTGCATATCCTTCGCGGGGTTCCACATACTGCAAGCGGAGGAACAATATGAACAAGAAACTTTTATCCCTTGCGCTTTCGGGTATGCTCGCCTGCTCTACTGTGTTCGGGCTCGCTGCCTGCAAACCGCAAAGCGGCGGCAATACGGGCGGGACCAACAACGGCACCAACAGCGGCACGAATGGGAACAACGGCAATACCAATACGATAAAGCCTGGCACCGTCATCACCGACGAAAAGGTGACGGGCTCCCTCTTTTCCGCTCTTTCTCAGGCGGAACTTACGGGGCTCACCTACTCGGGGAGCGTCGATCTCTCCGCGACGGAGGGCACAACGACCTCAGAGCAGAAGATCACGCTCGAGGGTGCGCTTCGCCTCGGCAAGAGCGTAGAGGGCGACGCCTATCTCTCCCTTAGCAGCGAGGACGGCCTTTCCTATCTTCTCGGCTTTCTCCGCGAAAACGCCTACTACGCGACGGGGGAAGCGGAGGGCAAGACGGTCGATTTTTCTGCCTTAAAAACGCAGTTGAAGGCGCAAAACGACCCCCTTCTTCTCGAACAAGCGGAGGCCGGCATCGTGCAGAACCTCTTTGCCGTGCCCGCCACCGTCAAACTTCTCAAAAACGCGACCTCTCTTTTCAGCGGGGTCGTCACCAAGACGGAGGGCGGATACTCTCTCACCTATGACATTGCGGAGGGCGCCGCAAACCTCCTTAAGGGAGTGCAGGAGGTGGCGGAGGCCATCGACGAGACGGTCGAAATGACCCTCACCGGCTTCTTCAACCAAAAATTCGTGGACGATGCGCTCACCAAACTGTTGAACGGGATCACCGCCAAGGAGCTGGAGGGCTTTATCGAGCTTCTTCCCGAGGACATTGCAAAGAACCTGCCCGACGCGCAGAGCGGCACGGCGAAGGACTATCTGCTCGGCCTGCTCCGTTCGGGGAGCTTCTATACCTCGATCGTCGGGGAGGGCGAGCCGTGGTCAAACTATCAGACGTTCGGCGAAGCGCCCCTTTCTGCGATCGTCTCCCTTTTGACGGACGGGGAAGTCGATTTGTCCACCCTCAAACTCAAGGACATGGTGAAGGACCTTATGGAAAACCTCGAGAGCAAGATCGTCTCCCTGCTTCTGCCCTATGTGAATTGGGAAGGAACGGTGGAGAACGAGAGCTTGGACCTCTCCCTGACCTTCTCCTTTGACGACGACAAGAAGCTGTTGGGGCTCTCTCTCGACGCGCTTGCGGAGGGGAACGTGACGGAAGCTCCTCAGGAGCAACAGCCCGACGGCGGCACGCAGCCCGAGGACGGAAACGGCGACACGATGACGGCGGCCGCGGCCGCAAAGAAGGTGCACTTCACCGCAAAACTCAACGCGACCTGCGCGCAGTCTCCCGAGCTCTTCGACCTTAAGGGCTGTAAATATCGGGGCGAGAACGGCGCGGTGACCATCAAATAACTTCATACGGTACGCAAAAACAGGGAATTTATGCGGGCGGCTTGACAGCGTCAAGCCGCCCGCTTCATAAATGCCTGCTTCATAAACAATTCAAAAACCTCTTGCTATTTCCTTTGCGGTGTGGTAAAATAGAAGCCGATGAACACGGCAAGGGTGTATGCGCAGGCAAAACTCAATCTCACGCTCGACGTTTTGGGGACGGAAGGGGGCTATCATATGCTCGATTCCCTCGTCTGCGCCGTCGATCTTGCCGACCGAATCGTCGCAAAAAAGCGGAAGGACGGGCTCGTCTCCGTCACCATGCACGGCATGGGGAGCGAGAGCATTCCTCCCGAGGAGAACAACGCGCAGAGGGCGGGCGAAGCGTTCGTCTCCGCCTTCGGAACTTGCGGCGCGGACATTACCATATATAAGAATATTCCCATCGGCGCAGGGCTCGGCGGCTCTTCGGCGGACGCGGCGGGAGTACTTTCGGCAATGGCAAAACTCTATGACGTCGCCGATTTTCCCGCCCTCAAAACGCTTGCCGACAGTTTGGGAAGCGACACGGGCTATCTCTTAACGGGCGGGTTTGCCCGCATCCGTGGGAGGGGAGAGCAGGTGGAGCCGCTCGGCGAACCGCCCATGCTCAACGTGCTCTTGCTCGTGCCCGAGGAGCGGGTCTCCACCGCTGAATGCTATCAAAAGTGCGATACGTATGCAAAATCACAGCCGCACACGGAGCGCGCCCTCGAGTGCCTTCGCGCAGGAAACGCGGAATGGGCGGCAAAACTCTTTTATAACGACCTCTATCCCGCGGCGAAGGAACTTGTCCCCGCGGTCGAAGAGGCGTTTGCCGATTTGAAGCACCTCTCCCCTTGGGGGGTGTGCATGACGGGCTCGGGGAGCGGCGTGTTTGCGGTGTTCGAGACGGAGGAGCTCTGCAAGTGGGCGAAGAGCCGTTACCGCGGCAAGTGCCGTTCCTATCTCTTAAAGACATGTAAATTTCGGGAGAGGCATTCCCTCTATTCCGTGGAATAAACAGCGAGGTGAAGTATGGAAGAGAGACTCATGGACGATCCGAGAAAGATCAAGGTAAAGCGCAACGCCGTGGGCGGCGTGGAGGACGCGACGGACGAACTCGCCCCCGAGGAGGAGGTGGAGATCGACCTTTCGGAGGAGGAACTCATCTTGCCCGAGGAGCTCGACGAGGACCTCATCGGGCTTGCCCCTTCTCAGCTCGAAAAGGAGCTCGAGCGGCGCAAGAAGGAGGCGGAGGAGGCGGCCGCCGAGCGGGATAAACTGCTCTCGGAGGGCGAGGAACTGCTCAAAAAACAAAAATACGGGGACGCGGAGCCCCTCTTTTCGCAGGCGCTCGTGTACGACCCCGACTGCACGCGGGCAAGGGAGGCGATCTGGCTCTGCCGCACGCGCAATTTCACCCAAACGGACCCCCTCTATGAAAGAGAGTACGCCGAGGAGTTCTCCGAAGAGGACCCCGCCGTCAAGGGGCTTTTGCGGGAAAAACTCGGCGAAAAGCTGAAGGAGGAGAGAGACGCGTTTGAAGAAGAAGCGGCGCCTCTGCGCGAAAGGGTGCGCGGCGCACAGCGGGAGAGGAGGGGAGCCTTTCTTGCCAACCGCAATTACTACCGCGGGCGACTGTTGGTGTTTGCGGCCATCTTCTGTGCCTTTGTCATCGCCATGAGTATCTGTGGGGCGACGATCGTGCACGTGCGGGAAAATACGCCTGTCTATCTCACCATCGCGTTCGGTGCGCTCGCCCTTTTGGACCTTATCCCCATCATCTTTTTGTCGAGGAAGTTTGTGGTGGCGCAGCGGTTTGTAAAGGAAAACGAAACGCTCTCCTCCACCGAGGACGGCGCCCGCCTCGAAGAGCTTGAGACTGCCCTCGAAACGCTTGCCCTCTATCTTGAAGATTAAAGGATTGTTGCAAGGAGTATTGTTGCATGGAACGTTTCTTTGACGTGCTGCTGTACGTTGTTTTCTTTGTCGCCATTCCGCTTTTTGTCATCGAATTGGTGCGTTTTCCCGTTTGGGTCAGGAAGATTGACGGCACAAAGAACAAAAAGGGGAAGCCGCTCGAACGGTATCTCGAAAACAGATTTTTGCTGCTCGAGGGAAGGATCGCTCTCACGGTCGTGCTCTGCGCGGCGGTGAGTATCCTCTCCTTCCTCCTTGGCTCCTTTCCGAAAGAGTTTGAACAGCCGGGATTTCTTTTATTTCTTCCCATAGTGCTCATGTTAGTCATAACGGGACTTGGAGGAATCTGCTTGGGACAATATTTTTTCAACGTCGCAAGGAAAGATGAAATTTTCCGAAAGACAAATCACTATCCCACGATCTTTGTGCGGACCCGTGCAGTGCTGGGCATGGGGCTGTTGATTGGATTTTATCTCAGTTTGATCGTTTGTTTCCCGCTGATGCACCTGTTTTTTACGCTGAATCTCATTTGACAGCGGGGAATTTGCAGTTTCCCTTTCGGCCCCCTCCCGAGGAGGGGGTTTTGTTTGCCGTTCTTAAAATGTCATTTCGACCGAAGCCGCAGGCGGAGTGGAGAAATCTCACATTATTAAAAACAAGGTAGAGATTTCTCGACAAGCTCGAAATGACATTTGAGAATGGTGCCCACCCCCTTAGTCCCCCTCCGTCGGAGGGGGTTCTGTTTTACCCTCTCCGTGGGAGAGGGGTAGGGGTGTGGGGTGTGTTCTATTGTCATTTCGCCCCGCCCGCACGTTCTATTGTGCTTTGTTCGCGTCATGCTGAGTCGTAATCAAAAATACGCAGTCCGTTTTAGAAAGTCCGCGAAGGCATCTTGGTACGTTTCGGTTTGGTTTTGAACGTACTTGAACGTAACAAGATTCCCTCGGAGACTTTCCATGTCGGACTTCGTTCTTTCCGCTACGGCTCGGAATGACGCTCAGACGCCAAGTGTTTTTTGTCATTTCGACCGTAGCGAGCAACGCGAGCGAAGTGGAGAAATCTCACATTATTTTTAATGCGGTAGAGATGTCTCGACTCCGCTCGACATGACATTAGGGAATGGCGTTTTGTTTGGCCTCTTGCTGTCCCTTTTAGGGAAAGTGGCGAACGCAGTGAGCCGAAAGGGTTTCTGAATACCCCTCAGTCACTTCGTGACAGCTCCCCTATGAGGGGCGCGAAGGGTTCTGTCGCGGGTCAGTTGTTGTTCTGAAAAATATTTTTCGGAAGTCTATTTACAATTTCGGGTTTTTGCGCTATAATAACGGCACAGGGAGCGGACTGTTTCCGCATGATAAGGAGGAAAAGAATGGAACTCATCTACACGGGGGTCGGGAAAAAGGTATACCGCGACGGAAACAAACTCATCAAGTCCTTCGACGAGACCTATTCCAAGGCGGGGATCTTGAACGAGGCGCTCAATCAGGCGCGCGTCGAGGAGACATCCCTCAATATCCCCAAGATACTCGAAGTCTCCGTGATCGACGGCAACTGGTCGCTCACGTGGGAGTTTATCGAGGGCGAAACGCTCGACAGCCTCATGAAGAAGAACCCCGAAAAGCTCGACGAATATCTCGACTTTTTCGTTGATCTGCAAGTCCGCATGAGCAAGGAAAAGGTCCCGCTCTTGGGGCACCTCAGGGACAAGATGCACGCCAAAATTTCGGCGAGCTCCTTCCCCGCCACCGTGCGCTACGACCTGCACGTGCGCTTGGACGGTCTGCCCCGCCATAAAAAACTCTGCCACGGCGATTTCCAGCCGAGCAACATCATCATCGCAAAGGACGGCACTCCCTACATCATCGACTGGGCGCATGCCACGCAGGGCAACGGCTCGGCGGATGCGGCGCGCACCTATCTTCTGTTCCATCTGCACGGCCAGCCCGACGTCGCCGAAAAATATCTCAAAAAATATTGCTTAAAGACGGATACCGCCATTCAATATGTTCAGCGGGTGCTGCCCATCGTCGCGGCGTCGCAGTCGGTCAAGAACAAGCCCGAGGAAGCGGAATTCCTCTCCAAATGGGTGAACGTCTGCGATTGGCAGTGACACTTTCCCATGAACGTCTATCTCGACTATGCGGCGACCACGCCGCTCAAGCCGCAAGCGCTCGAAAAGATGACGCCCTATCTTACGGGCATATTCGGAAACCCCGACTCCCTGCATTCATTCGGCAGGGAGGCGGCTTATGCCGTCACTTCCGCGCGCGATAAAATTGCGGAAGTCCTCGGGGTCAAGTCGGGCGAAGTCTACTTCACCTCGGGCGGCACGGAGGCGGATAATTGGGCGGTGCGCCAAATGGGGGAGGGGAGCGCCCTTCTTTCTCCCATCGAACACGCCGCCGCGCTCTCCGCCCTTTCCCTGCGAAGCGCGGGGGGAAATACCTGCGCCGTTTCTGACGAGGGAATTGTCACGCCCGAACGCCTCTGCGGAGCAATGAAAGAGGACACGGGGCTCGTCTGCGTGATGGCGGTCAATAACGAAACGGGGTGCATTCAGCCCGTCGAGGAACTCGCAAAGGCCGCCCATGCCCGCGGAGCCCTCTTTTTTTCGGACTGCGTGCAGGCGGCGTGCACCCTGAATTTGCAGGATGTATTGCGTTTTGCGGACGGAATTGCTCTCTCGGCGCACAAATTGGGAGGTCCCAAGGGGGTGGGCGCGCTCGTCGTAAAGAAGGGCGCAAAGCTTGATCCCCTCATCGTGGGCGGGGAGCAGGAACGTTCTCTTCGCGGCGGCACCCTGAACGTGGCGGGAATCGTCGGCTTCGCTTCCGCACTCGAACTTGCGCAGCAGCAGAGAGAAGAATTCTGCGCGCACACGGGGAGACTGCGCGACCTCTTCGAGGAGATGATCTTTTCCGCGCTCGGCGACAAGGTCAGGAGGGACGGCGAAAACCGTGCGCCGAATATCTCTCATCTTACTTTTGTAAGAGGGGGAGAGGCGTTTTTGAACGTGCTCGATCTTCACGGCGTGGCGGCTTCGGGCGGGGCGGCATGCTCGGCGCATGCGTCCCTTCCCTCCCACGTGATGCTCGCCATGGGCAGGACCCCCGAGGAGGCGAAAAGGGGGGTGCGCTTTTCCTTCGGCGCGGAGACGACGGAGGAGGAAGTCCGCTTCGCCGCAGAGACGGTGATAAAAATTCTCAAATAAAATCGCCTTCATCCTATGAAAAATGAGCTCTGTCGTGTGACTTCGACAGAGATTTTTTCTTCTAAACGGGAAAAAAGCCGCATAAACTATGACACAAAGAATTTCAAGAGGTGTCATCATGAATGAAGAACTCGAATATGCGGAAATGCTTGAGATCCCCGTCGAGACGGTAACCGTCCGGCGGAAGGAGCGCAAAAAACGGGAGAAAGAGCCCGATCTCCAACAACAGCTCGTGGAGGAGGTGAACGAAAAGCTCGAATCGGAGGACCCTTCCTACGCGGAGAGCACCCCCATCGCGCGGAACGCTTCCTATGAAGGAAAGAAGAACAAGACGGCGCGGCGGGTGATCCTGGGAGAATTCGTCGCTGTCTGCGCGCTCTGCGCCGCTATCTTCCTCACCAACATCTTTTTGCCCAACAGCGCCATCAACACCTTCGTGCGCGGGCTGTTCGGGAACAACAGTACCGAGCAGGCGGATACGCGCACCTATTCCGAATTCACCCTCTCGCCCGTCGTCAACGACACGGTGGAGGCGGAACTCGCCGTCTCCGAAACGGGGGTGCTCTCCTTCACGTCGCAGTGCAGCGTCTACTCCCCCTGCGCGGGAACGCTTTCCTCTGTCAACGGCAATGCCGAAACGGGATATACGGTGGAGGTCAAGCACTCCGAACACTTTTCCACCATCATCAGCGGGCTCGACTATGTGTACAGCGGCGAGGGAGACGAAATAAGAAGCAACATTCCCCTCGGCTATTCGGACGGAGAGGGAGAGATCCGCGTGATGTTCTATGAGGACGGCGCCCTTCTCAACTGCCTTACGGTCAACGAAAACACGCTTGCGTGGAGCTAAGTTCTCCCTGCGCATCCACCCGCTGTTTGCGATAGCGCTCCTCCTTTCCGCGTTCACGGGGCGGCTCCTTCTCCTCCTTGCGGCGGTATTTGCCGCCCTCGAGCACGAGCTCGCCCACGCGGCCGCCGCGCGGAGAATGGGCTTTTCCCTCGATAAGATCGTGCTCATGCCATATGGCGCGGTCATTTCGGGGGACATCCGCGGCATTTCGCCCCTGCAGGAGATTTGGGTCTGCCTTGCGGGGCCGCTCGCAAACGCCCTCACTGCGCTCGGGTTTGCCGCGCTCTGGTGGCTCTATCCCGAGACCTATCCCTATACTGACGTCGCGGCATACATCTCCCTTTCCCTCTTCCTCGTTAACCTGCTTCCCGCCTTTCCGCTCGACGGCGGCAGGATCCTCTGCGTGCTCTTGCGCCCGCTCGGGGAGAGGAAGTCCGCGCTCGTCTGCCGTATCATAAGCCTTCTCACGGCGGCGGGCATTTTGGGATATTTTGTCTATACGTGTTGCATCGCAAAGCCGAATTTCGGCGCACTGCTCTTTGTCGCGCTCCTTGTCGCGGGCGGGTTCGGCGGGGGAAAGTACACCCGTCTCGTGTTTGCGCCCAAAAATTTTTCCCGCGGGGTTGAGGAAAAGCGGATCGCCCTCTCCGCGGAAAAGACGGCGGGCGAGGCCATGCGCTACCTGCGCGAGGACAAATATCTCACCCTTCTGCTCTTTGAGAAGGGGGAGTTCGCGGGCGAACTTTCCGAAGAGGAGCTCCTTCTTATTCTGCAAGAGGGAGGCTACGGGCGAAAACTCAAAGATTGCCTCTCTCCGTGAGGAGGGGGCTTTTCGCGCTTGAAAAAACTTGCCTAAATGCAAAATGTGTGATACAATAGGGAAAACTTCTTTTTTGGTCGGTTTATGAAGAAGGAATGGTTTTTCGACCGCTTCTGCGGAGAGCAGATCGCGGTCTATGCGGAGGACGGCAAGATCGTAGAGGTCGGCGTCGAGAATGAAAAGGAGGGCGACGTCCTCGGAAACGTCTACAAGGGGAGAGTGGCGAACGTCGTGCAGGGCATGCAGGCGGCGTTTGTCTCCTGCGGCATGGAGCGCAACTGCTACCTTCCCCTCAACGAGGGCGTAGAGCTCTTTTCGAGCTACGACGGCAGCGGGAAGTTCACTTCCTCTCCGCTCAAAGCGGGGGACGAAATTCTGGTACAGGTCGTCAAAACGCCCCGCGGGAGCAAGGGCGCAAAGGTCTCCGCGGAGCTCTCCTTTGTGGGGAAAAATCTCATCTTTCTGCCGCGGACGGACTTTTTGGGCATCTCCAGAAAGATCACGGACGAAAAAGCACGGGAAGAACTTTTAAAAGAGGCGGACAAGCTCCGCGAGGCGGGGCAGGGTTTCATCGTGCGCACGGCGGCGACGGGAGCCACCAAACGCGCCCTCAAAATAGAGTCGGAATATCTGAAGCGGGTGTACCGTGCGACGCTCGAGGCGGCAAAGACCGCGCCCGTCGGCACGGCGGTGTACAGGGAGTACGACCTGCCCGTCAAAGTGATGCGAGATTCCTTGGGCGACGGCGACACGAAGGTGTACGTCGGCGACGGGGAGCTGTACGAGAAAGTCGTAAATCTTGCGCGCATGCGGAGCGACCTCGGCGAAAAGCGCATTGTCCGCTATACGGGAGAGCGGAGCATGTTCTCCTACTATGGCTTGGACGAGCAGATCTTGTCCCTCACCGACCCGCAGATCAAGCTCAAAAACGGCGCCCATCTCATCATCGACCGCACCGAGGCGATGACGGTATTCGACGTAAATACGGGCAAATATACGGGGGACAGCGACCTCGAAAGCACAGTACTCAAGACAAATCTGCTCGCGGCGCAGGAGATCGCGCGTCAGGTCCGCATCCGCAACGTCGGCGGGATCGTCGCGGTCGATTTCATCGACATGGCGGAGGAGGAACACCGCCTTGCCGTCACCGCCGCGCTCGAGGAGGCGCTTTCCAAGGACCGCGCAAAGAGCAGGGTGCTCCCCATGAGCGATCTGTGCGTCACCCTGTTTACGCGCAAGCGGATGTCGGGGGAGCTCGGTTCCTTCCTCTTAAAACCCTGTAACCATTGCACGCGGCAGGGGTACGTTCTCTCGGATATCTACATGGCAATGCGCGTCCGCTCCGCCATTCTGGGCTGCTTTGCGGACGGCTACCGCGTCGCCATTGTGGAACTCAACCGCGCGCTCATGAACAAAATTCTCTCCGAACGCTATTTTGCGGACGAGCTCAGGGGGGCTTGGCGGGAGAAGCGGGTGTACTTTATCCCGCACACCTCCTTCCCCGAGGAAAAATTTTCGGTCCGCGGCGACAACGCAAAGGTCCTCACCCTGCCCGACACGGCGCAAATACTATATTGATTTAAGAGAAAGGTATGAAATTTATCGAACTTACCGTCCACACCACAAGCGAGGCGAGCGAACTCGTCTCCGACGTCATGTGGGAATACACCTCCTACGGCGTCACCGTGTGCGACTACAACGACATTTTGGCGCTGCAAAGAGACTCCACCGTCTTTTGGGACTACATGGACGACAGCGTTTCGGAGCCCAAACAGGACGTCCTCGTCAAGTGCTATTTTTCGCCCGCGGAGACGGAGAAAATTTCCGCCGTCATGGAGGAGATATATCGCCGCCGCGAACTGAGCGGGGGCATGATCGACTTCGGCACCCTCGAGGAGACCAAGCGCGAGATCGAGGGGGACGATTGGATCGACGTCTGGAAAAAGCACTTCCGTCCCATCCATATCGGCAAAATTGTCGTCGTGCCCGAATGGCTCTCCTATCAAAAAGAGGAGAACGAGGAAGTCGTGTCTTTGGATTCGAGCATGGCGTTCGGCACGGGGGAACACGAGACCACCCGCATGTGCGTTGAGTTCTTGCAGGAGTACGTCAAAGAGGGGGACGTCGTGCTCGACGTGGGCTGCGGAAGCGGCATTTTGGGTATTTCGGCGGTCAAGCTCGGCGCAAAACTTTGCTATCTTTCCGACCTCGACCCCATCGCCGTCAAGAGCGCAAAGCACAATTCTTTGAAAAGCGGCGTTTCGGAGAAGGTCATCATTTCCGAGGCGAATTTGTTAGACGGGTCGAATTTTGAGGCCGATTTGATTGTCGCGAACATCACCGCGGAGGTGCTTGCGCTGCTTGCTCCCTCTGCAAAAAATGCGCTCAAAGAGGGCGGCGTGCTCCTTTTGAGCGGCATTATTAAAGAACGGCTCGAATTCGTCAAACAGACTTACGCCTCGCTCGGCTTTACATTATTAGAAGAACGCCTTGACGGCGAATGGCTCGCCCTCGCATACAGGAAGTAACTTGTTCCCTATTTTGCCCCCTCCTTAGGAGGGGGACCAAGGGGGTGGTGTCCCCAATATGTCATTTCGACCGAAGCCGCAGGCGAAGTGGAGAAATCTTGCCTTATTATAATGCGGTAGAGATGTCTCGACTATGGCTGGCGCCTCCGCTCGACATGACATTAGGGAACAGTGTTCCGCATGCCCCTCCTCAGGAGGGGGATTAAGGGCGTGGTGTCGTTCTAAAATACGTCACCCTGCCCCGCCCGCACGCAAGCGCGTCATTCCGCCCCGCCCGCACGTTCTATGTTGCCTAAGGGCGGCACGAGGAGCCTGCGACGAAGTAGCCGCATAAAAAATTACGAAGTTCGACATGGCAATTCCCCGAGGGAATCTTGCTACGCTCAAGTACGCTTAAAACCACACCAGAACGTACCAAGATGCCTTCGCGGACTTGCTTCCGTGGACTGCGTTGCTACATTTCGGCTCAGCATGACGCATTCGGGAACCCCACCCCCCCCCACAAACAAAAGCAACCATGGCACGTAATCGTTTTTTTATTGACCATATTAAGGAGGAAGTCGCGCTCACGGGCGACGAATTCCGCCATGCCAAAAACGTGCTGCGCCTCCGCGAGGGGAGCGAAATTTCCCTCCTCGACGGGAGCGGCGCGGAGTATTCGGCTGTCGTCGCCAAGGTGGAGCGCGACCGCATGCTCGTCCACGTGCTCGAAAAGAGGGCGGGGGACCGCGAACCGCACACAAACGTCTGCCTTTTCATCGGCGCGCTCAAGGGGGATAAGACCGAACTCGTCGTGCAAAAGGCGGTGGAGCTCGGCGCGTCCAAAATTTGCGCGTTCTCCTCCCGCTACTGCGCGGCGTACATGAACGGAAACAAGTTGGAGCGTTTGAACCGCGTCTCGCGCGAGGCGGCAAAACAGTGCATGCGCTCGGTCGCGCCCGAGGTCGTGTACTTTGAAACCTTCGAAGAAGCCTTAAAAAGCGCAAACGGGTATCAAAATAAACTGTTCGCTTGCGAATTTTTGGAAAAGAGCGAGGGCGGTTTGCAGGGGCTCGCGGGCTCCGTTGCGCTCGTCGTGGGGAGCGAGGGCGGCTTCTCGGAGGAGGAGTTCGCGCTTGCAAAGTCCTATGGGTTTACGGGCGTTTCTTTGGGCAAAAGAATTTTGCGGGCGGAGACGGCGGCGATCGCGCTTTTGTCCGTCGTCATGTACGAAGCGGGGGAACTGAGATGAAGGCTTGCGTGTTCACCCTCGGGTGCAAGATGAACGAAGTGGAGAGCGCTTCGCTGATGCGCGGGCTCGAAGAGCGAGGCTACGAGGTGACGGACGAGCTCGGCTATGCCGATCTGTACCTTCTCAACACCTGCGCGGTGACGGCGGAGGCGGAGCGCAAGTCCCGTCAGGCGGTCGCGCGCATGCGCAAATATAACCCCAACGCCCCCGTCGTTGTGTGTGGTTGCGCCTCCGAGCAGAACGCCGAGGCCTTTCTCGAAAAGGAGGGGGTCGTCCTCGTCCTCGGCGCGCAAAACAAGGGGAAAGTGCTAAACGTATTGGAAAAAAGGGGCATTTTTCGCGAAACGGAGCAAGTTTTTTGCGAGCTCCCTTCCCCCAAACAGACCAAAACTCGCGCCTTTTTGCGCATTCAGGACGGCTGCAACCGCTTCTGCTCCTATTGCCTCATTCCCTATCTTCGCGGCAGGACCCGTTCGCGGAGCGCGGAGAGCGTTTTGCGCGAAGCCCAAAATTGCGGCGCAAAGGAGATCGTGCTCACGGGCATCGACGTCTCCTCCTACCGCGACGGCGAAATCGGTTTGGGCGAATTGTTGCTGATGTTGAAAGACGTTCCCGCGCGCATTCGTTTGGGCTCTCTCGAAGAGGGGATCGTGGACGAAAAATTCCTTTTGCAGATGAAGGAGGCGGGCAACGTCGCGCCGCACTTCCATCTCTCTTTGCAGAGCGGCTCCACGGCGGTGCTCAAAACCATGAACCGCCGCTACACGCGGGAAGAATATCTTGATTGCTGCAAAAAAATTTACGAATACTTCCCCGACGCCGCCATCACAACGGACATCATCGTCGGCTTCCCCACCGAGACGGAGGAGGACTTTGAAGAGAGCCTTTCCATCATCGGCGAAGCGGGGTTTGCACGGATGCACTGTTTTCCCTTCTCCTCCCGCCCGGGAACGGCTGCTGCGAAGAAGAAGGACCTGCCCGCCTCTGTCAAAAAGGAGCGCATGGCGCGCATCACAGAGGCCGCAAAACGCGCGGAAATCGCATACGTATCGCGTTTTTTGGGGACGGAGCGCACCGTTTTGTTCGAAGAGGACGGCGGGTACAGCGAGAATTATATCCGCATATATGCAAACGGCGCGAGGGAGGGAATGCTCGCCCGCGTCAAACTTTTGAATTTATATCGAGACGGCGCATTTGCCGAAATCACGGAGGAAATCAAATGAACGACTGCATTTTTTGTAAGATCATTGCGGGGGAGATCCCTTCCGCAAAGGTGTACGAGGACGACGAGATCGTCATCTTCAAAGACATTTCGCCCGTCGCGAAAATTCATCTGCTCTGCGTGCCCAAGGAGCACTTTGCCTATTTGAGCGAAGTAAACACCGCGCGCGCCGAATTGCTGGGAAGAACGCTCCATAAAATCGGAAAGATGAAGGAACAGCTCGGGTTGAGCGAGGGTTATCGCCTCGTCATCAACCAAGGAGAGAACGCGGGGCAGACGGTGCACCATTTGCACATTCACATTCTCGGCGGCGAACCCCTCCCCTGGGGGAAGTAAGCAAATGTCTAAATTGTCATTTCGAGCGTAGTCGAGAAATCTCTACCACATTATAATAAGGCGAGATTTCTCCACGCGCTGCGCTTGGTCGAAATGACGTAATTAAAAACATCATTTCCAATCACGTCATCTTGAGCGGAACGCAGTGGAGTCGCCCCGCGCGCAGTTCTGATTCTCTAAGCGCGGCACGAGCCGCAGGCGAAGTTAACATGTCCTTATTATAATGCGGACACCCTTCGACGGAGCTCAGGGTGACGTAATTAGAACAAAGGACACCACCCCCCTACCCCCTTCCTAAGGAGGGAGCATGTAAGCGGTACTTCCACGGAGGGAGTG